>SCUF01000253.1 GCA_004298325.1 Betaproteobacteria bacterium
TCCCGGTTACCTCCACCACGAAGTCTTCGAAGCCCGTCTTCCAAGACCCCATCGTCTAGAGGCCTAGGACATCGCCCTTTCACGGCGGTAACCGGGGTTCGAATCCCCGTGGGGTCGCCACACTAAACCCGGTTGCCGCCGGGATCGCGTAATAGAGGCAGCAACTCAGCGTCTCCGGGTCGACGGTGATGCGCTCGATCATGCGGCGCAGCCGCGCCTTGAGCTGGATGCGGTCCAGGCCTTCGAGGCTCTCGGCGAGGCCGCGCAGCGTGGTGCGCACGGTCTCCTCGGTGATCAGCGGCGAGATCCTGGCGCCGGCGAGCTCGTCGACCATCGCCGCGGCCTGCGTCTCGATCGCGCGCTTCTGCTCGTCCAGCTCGTCGACCTTCGGCGCGAGCGCCTCGGGGTGCCGCATTTCGGTCATCACGTTGCGAAGCCTGGCGAGCTTGCGCTCGAGCTCGTCGCGCTGGCGCTGCAGTGCGCGCAGCTCCACGTCGCGGCCGTTCGGCTTCATCGCCTGGCGCGCCGCCTGCGCCGCCTGGCGCACGATCGCGTCGCTGCCGAGGTGGCCGGCGATCGCCGCGAGCACCTGGCGCTCCAAGCGGGCGGCGGTAAGCCGCCGGCGGCCGCAGCGGTAGTGCCCCTGGTCGCCGTGCCAGCGCCGGCCGTCGGGCGCGGTGAGGATGCCTGAGAGCAGGTAATCGCCGTTCCGCATTCGGGTGGCGCCCTTCCGCGCCAGGCGCGCGAGCAGGATCTCGGCCTCGGCCTCGGTGATCAGCGCCTTGTGCGTGTCCCTCTGGATGATCCACTCCTCGCGTGGCCGGCGTTTGGCGCCGCCCTCGTAGCCGCCGGCGCCGACGCCCTTGGCGCGCTCGACATTCCAGACCGTGTGCCCGGCGTAGGTCAGCGCCTTCCATTCGATGCCGACGAGCGTGGAGGGGTTGAGCGTGATGCCGCACTCGCGCACCAGGCGCGCGCCGGGCAGGCCCGCAGCGCGGCCCTTGAGATAGCGCGCGATCGCGGCGGAGTCGGCGTTCGGCACGAGGCGCGACTTCGTCACCGGCGCGCCGTCGCGCACGGCGCCGGTCTCGACGGCCTCAAGGGCGTAGCCGAAGGGCGCCCGGCCGCCGGCGCGAAAGCCCTTGCGGACATTCTCGGCCATGCCGGCGAGGCCTTTCTCTCGGCTCATGTGAGAGTGGATATGGTCTACCAGCTGGTAGACGTGCGTGGTAATCAGGTCGCCGAGCGGGTTCGACTCCGGGATCTTCGCGAAGACGACGCGCACGCCGCGGCGGCGGCACTCGTGGCGGAAGACGCCGGCGAGGTTGACGTCGCGCGCCAGGCGCGAGGTGTCGAGGACCAGAAGCACCGCCCAGCCGCGGTCGGCGCGGGCGACGTCGAGCAGCAGCTGCCGGAAGCCAGGGCGCGACCAGTCGTTCGCCGCCTCTACGGCGTCTGCGTACTCCTGGGCGACGGCGAGGCCGCGCTTAGCGGCGAGCTCGAGCAGCTCGCGGCGCTGGGCGTCGATCGAGACGTCGTGGCGGTCCTTCGAGCTGCGCACGTAGAGGGCGCAGCGGTCCGCGTTCGACATGGGCGAGGATCAGAGGGACAAGGAAATCGGCGGCCAAGTGTACATCCGGCTCGCCGACGGGTGGAAGGAAGGTCAGCTGCTGGGCGGGCTTCACCGCGGGTATTCCGAGTGCTCTCGGCCGTCGAGGAGGCGGCCGGCGCCATTCTTTCCAGTACGCCTGAGCGTGATGCCGTTGCTCTCAAAGCTGGCTGGCTTCGCGAGCGTCGAGCAATACGGAGTCCAGCTGCCCCACTGCTTGAAAAAATATGGCACGCCGGCCGCCGCGCACTGATCGCGCAGCGACCGCGCCCAGTCCGGGTGCATCGGTCGCGCGCCGGGGCCGGATTCGCCGCCGACGACAACCCAGTCGAGTCGTGGGCCTCGCCCCCGGTGCGGACGAATGACCCCATGCGTGCCCTCAACGGCATTGATCTCGGTCGGCGGATCGCCGGGCTGCAGGTATCGCAAGTCGATCGGCCCGAGCAGCGGCTCGGCCGAGATCCACCGCACCGCCGCCGGCGTCTGTAGCAGCAGCGGGATGCGCTCGTCGGCGCGCTTCTGGTCCTCGACACTCACGCCGAGCCAGACGTGCGGCAGCGGCCAAGGTCGATCGAGCGCGCGACCGAGCGCCTCGCCTTCGTCCCCATCGGCATCGAGTCCGTACAGCGTGCCTGTGTGCTCGGTCAATGCCTTCCACATCGCCGCGTCGGGCCCGCCGATGGTGCCCGTTCCGTCGTTGTGCGGGTGGCGGGCCGCCCACTCGAACCACGCGCGCATACGCTCCGCGCGCTTCGTGAGCACCTGGAACGTGTGGTGCGGCGCGGCCGCCATGACGCCGAACACCGCGGCGATGAACTCATCCGGCACGTCCTCGTGGAATAGATCCGACATCGAGTTGACAAAGATCCGCCGCGGTTTCCGCCACCGCAGCGGCGCGTCGAGCAGTTCGGGCACGAGGCGCACCTTGCCGGTCCATACCGGGCCGCCCTTCGTCATCTTCGTCAGTCCGCGGTATGGCCCGTCGATCTGCGTGCCACCGCCGAGGTCGCGCGTGCCGGAGAAGCGATGCGCCTGGCGCATCGCGTAGCAGTTCGTGCACCCCGGCGAGACAATGGAGCAGCCGCGCACCGGGTTCCAGGTGGCGTCGGTCCATTCGATGGTGCTGGCGGTGCTCAGGACGGCTCTCCGATCTGACGGATGCTCGTCATGCGACGGTAGTCGGGCAGATCGTCGGCCACGGTGGGCTTGCCTCGCCTGTTGCATGCTATGCAGGTGCGATCCGGCTCGTTCGCGCGCTCTTCGCTCGACTCTTCGTAGAGCGCTCCGCACTTGGTGCAGTTGGTGACGCAGCTCATGCGTAGGCCTTCGTGAGGTTGTGATCTACCGCCAACCCGCGCCGCCGCACCAGGTTGGCGAGGCGCGCGCGATCGCGGTGGCTGTGGGTGGCCTGACGCAGGAGGCCGAAGTAGCTGTTGGCCGAGCGGTGCAGGTCGTCGTCACGCATCCGGTCGATCCGGTGCAGCGCGGCGTTGAAGGTGCGCCGGCGGATGGTGCGGCGGTGGGGCTTGATCACCTGCCCGACGAAATCAATGCCGCGCTCGATCGGCTGCAGCACGGTCTTCGCAGGATTCAACCGCACACCGAGGCGCGCCGGCAGGAACGCCTCGATGTCGGCGCGCCAGGCGTTCAGCTGCTGCGGTGATTCGTGGAGCAGGATGAAGTCGTCGACGTAGCGGATGTAGTGCCGCGCCCGCAGGTCGTGCTTGACGTGCTGGTCTAGCGCGTCGAGGTAGACGTTGGCGAAGAACTGACTCGACAGGTTGCCGATCGGCAGGCCAAGGTGCGCGGGCTGGTGGAGCAGGCTCTTCTGCGGCGGGATGGCGGCAAGGCGCTGCGGATCGCCGCGCAGCTCGACATCCGGCCTCGGGTCGTGCAGGAGGATGCGCTCGGCAAGGCTCCGCCACCAGGACTCACTGATCCGCGCGACAAGCTGCTCGCGCAGCACGCGCTTGTCGATCGATGGGAAGAAGTTCGCGAGGTCGAGCTTCAGGTAGTACGCGCGCCTGGCCCAGTTGTGCGTGATGGCGCGGACCTTGTTCTCGAGCCGGCGGGCGGCGTAGAGCGTGCCGCGGACCTCGATGCAGGCGCAGGTGTCTGCGATGAAGGCGCGCTCGAAGCGCGGGCCGATGTGGCGGTAGAGCAGGTGATGCACCACGCGATCGGCGAAGGCGGCCGCCCACACCTCGCGGAGCTTCGGTCGGGTGATGGCGAAGCAGATCGACGGCCCGGGCCGGTAGGTGCCGGCCGCGAGGGCTTCGTAGAGCCGCGTGAGGTTGGCCTCGATCTCGGCCTCGAAGGCGCGCGCGGCGGCGGTGTTGCGCTTCGTGCGACGGCAGTCGATCCAGGCGTCGACCAGCGCCGCATAAGAAAATGCCCCGTCAGGCGTCTCTGCGGACGGCGCGCGCTCTGTATTCGTTGGACTTGTGGTTGTTGTTCTGGTTGCCGTTGTTGAAGTTCTGGATCCAGGCGTAGTCGGCGTTGCCGGCGCCGGCCACAGAGCCAAACCGTGCGTCGCGCTGGATGCATCGCCCGCCCGATCGCTCAGGCGGGAAACTGCGCCGGACCGTGCCGGTGCGCTGAAGAGATCCAGCTGGCCGTCGGTATCCGTGGTGCGCAGGTCGGTGGCCGATCCGAAAGAACCGGCCAGCGGCGCGACCAGAGAACAAATCGCACGGGCACGGCCGGCTTGCCGGTCGTGCAGCAGGCGAAGACTAGGGCGTGAAATGGGTCTTGAGGCCATTGGCCTGCTTTCCGACCGAGGCGACGAGCGGGATGGATTGCGCCCACGTGGCACGGGCGATGAAGCCGAGCTCGTGCGCGATCCGTAGCCCCATGCTGACGAGCTCCAGGTGTTCGAGGAGCTCCACCAGGTGCGGGACCTTCGCCTCGTTGCGGGCGATGTTGGCGCGCAGAACGAGCACGCCCATCCAGAGCGTCTCGTCGCGCAGCAGGTCGCCGATGATGCGCTTCACGTCGCGGGGCATCTGGCGCACCGCCAGCACGGAGAACTTGGCGAGATCGACCACGGCTTTGTAGATCTCCGTGTCGGAATGCAGCTGCCGCTCAGCCATGGAATGGGTGAATGGTCAAAGGGCTAAATGGACACTCTGCGGACGGCGCGCGCTCTGTAGGCGTGGGACTTGTGGGTGAGGCTCTGGCCGCCGTGGTCGAAGGTCTGGATCCAGGCGGAGACGGCGTCGCCGGCGACTTCGTTCGCGGTCCAGTACCACTCCGGCTTGAACGCGCTCTTCAGGTTCTGAAAGAGCACGAGCGCATCGAAGCGTGTGGGCAGCTCTCCGCCCTGCTGATTCGCCCAGGCGCGCGCATCCTGCCATGAGCCTTTGAATTCTCCGGGTAGCAGCACCAGCTCTCGTGGGTCATTGTCGTGCACCGTGGGGCCGGCGTACTGACCGCCCTCGAAGGCGGCGCCGATCGTCGGCAGCGCGCGGCGTGCAGTGGTTTCGAGTTGCGCCTGGAGCGGTGTGCCCAGCTCCCGATCGAGCCAGGCGCGCGCGAGGCCTTCGGCCGGCACGATGAGTGTGCCATCGCCGATTTTCAGCGCGACGGTTTCAGCGGGTGCGTTCATGGATAACCTCGGAATGGGTGAATGGTTGAAGCGCTAAATGGCGACTCTGCGGACGGCGCGCGCTCTGCACCCGTAGGACTTGTGGACGTCGCACTGGTAGCCGAAGCTGAAGCCCTGGACCCAGGCGTAGTCGGCGGTGCCGGCGTATTCCTTGCTCGACCAGTACCAGCGGGGCTCGAATTCATCGGCGGCATTGGCAAAGAGCAGCGCCTGTTCCTTTCGCGTGGGCAGCTCGCCGCCCTGCTTCTTCGCCCAGGCGATGGCGTCCTTCCACGTCGCCGTCGTGCCGCCAGGCAGCAGCACCAGGTGGTGCGCCGGCTTGCCATCCTTCAGCAAAATGCCGGCGTAGGTCTCGCCCTTGGCGAGATCCGGCAGGGTGATCGTGGCGGCTGCAGGCTTGGGCTTACGGATGGCGGTGGTTCTGGGCATGGCGGTTCCTCCGATTGGTGGGTTTGCGGATGTATTGCAGGCCGTAGTCGCGCAGCACGTCCTCGATCGGATCGCCGGCGCGGATGTAGTCGGCCACGGTCTCGAACAACTTCGCCGGTCCGCCGAGCGGGTTCGGTTTCCAGTAGGCGGCGGCGCGGCGGAGGTGCTTCTCGAGCGCGATCTCCTCGTTGTAGAGGTCGAGGTCCTCGCGGTCGAACCACTTGCCGCGGCAGGTCGAGGAGCGGCGCAGGCACTCGGCGTTGACGTGGACGTGCGCGGCCGCGCGCAGGAGGAGCTCGACGAAGCCAATGCGCTCGGGCTTGACCGGACGACTCATCGTTTGGCCTTTGCCGCGAAGTCCTGCTTCACCTGCTTGCGGATGGCCGCGGCATCGACGCCGAGCCGCTCGGCGGCGGCCTGCAGATCCTTGCCATCGCCGCCGCCATAGCTGGCGACGTGGCAGTCGCCGATCAGCGCGGCATCGAACATCAGCAGGCCGAGGGTCTGGCCGTCCATCGTGGCGCAGCGCTTGCCGAACCGGCCGACGTACTCGTGGCCCTTTGGTTTCTCCTCGCCGGCCTCCGCCATCCAAGCGTCGACCAGGCGCTTCTGGCTGTCGAAGCACAGCTGGTTGAAGAACGCCTCGGCGATCATCCGGGTGTCCTCGAGCGTGAAGTCGCGGCTGCGGTTCCGCTCGCGCAGCGCGGCGAGCGTGCGCAGCCGCACGACGGTCTCGAGGCGGTTCTTCTTTTCGGTGGCCTTCTGCCTGGCGTGGTAGTTGTCGACGCTGCCGCGCGATTCCGGGCGCACGCCCTTCGCCTTGAGCGCCTTCTGCAGGTCCGCCTCCGAGACGACAGGCATCAGGTCGCCCGTGTGCGGATCCTCGAGGAGCGCCGGCTCCGGCATGGCCTTGCCGAGCAGCTGCTTGACGGTCTGCGCCTTGCCGCCGATCCATTGCGTGCGATCGAGCCGGACGTAGCCCTTCAGATCGCTGCTGTAGTCATGCGGCTTGATCTTCTTCGCGGCGGCCCCGGCGATGACGGTGACGCCCTTCGCCTCGGCTTCGGCGCGCAACCGCGCCTGGTGGGCCGCTTTCTTGTCGGCGAAGCACTGGGGATCGGTGCAGACGTCTGCACTCTTCACGTCGGCGAAGAGCTCGCGCTGGTTGCCGGTGCGCTTGGGACAGGCGGCGCAAGTGCCCGCCTTCGCGACGAGCACCGCATCGCCCGTCGGGAAGGGCGCCTTCGCCAGCTCGAGCATGTAGTGACGGTGGATGTGCTGCAGCGCGGCCTTGTAGCTCATCGGCCCATCGAAGCGATCGCCGGTGAGGTCCTTCAACGCCTGGCGCTGGGTGTCGTGGTGGCCGATGCGCGCGATGAGGAGCGCCTTCGAGGCGTCGAGGGCGCCCGCATAGAAGGCCTTGCGCGCCTCGGGACAGAGGGCGAGGAGCTTCGTGCGCGCGTAGACATAGCTGCGGCTCTTGCCGACCATCGCCGCGACGGCGTCGGCGTTGATGGACTTGAGCTCCATCAGCTCCTCGTAGCCTTCGGCCTCCTCGAGCGCGTGCAGGCCTTCGCGCTGCAGGTTCTCGATCAGCTGGATCTCGAGGACCTGCTCGTCGGTGAGCTCGGCGACGTTGACCGGCACGGTCGCGAGACCCGCCAACTTGGCGGCGAGGTAGCGGCGCTCGCCGGCGACGATCTCGTGCGTGGGGTCGTCGGGCATATGGTTAATACATGGCGAGCGATACGCCGGCCGCCCGACGAGCGGCTGCAGGATGCCGACCTTCTTGATGCTCTCGGCCAGCTCCGCGAGCGCCGCCTTGTCGAAGCGTTGGCGGCGCAGCGCCTGGATGTGCGTGCGGGAGGGCTTGAGCCTGTCGAGCGGGATGAACTGCAGCGTCGGCGCGGCGGTGGGGCTGACGATCGCGGCCGCTGGGGCGGGAGCGTTCATGTCACTTTGCCTCGAAGCGTGGGCCGGTCGATGCGCTCGATCTCGGCGATGATCAGCGCCGCGGCTCGTACCAGGTCGCGGCGCGGGTCCTTGGGCTTCCACCATTTGGAATTCCACGGCCACCACGGCAGCGTTCGCCCTTCCGTGCCGAGCCCGTCATAAGGGCTGAGCTTGCACGCTGCCTCGACGGCGTAACAGGCGCCTGCTGATGCCAGATCACCAGCATCATGCTCGTCGTCGTGCTTCGAGTCCCATCCCTCGACCTTGATCTGGCGCACGCGCTCCGCGATGACGTCGCGGCTCGCTTGAGATATGCCTTGCGCGTTGAGATCGACGAGTTCCTGCAGAAGCACGCATGCAGCGAAGGAGTGCGGATTCGACTCGTCGAGTGCGCGGGCGCGCAGCCACTCGAAAGCGGCTGCCTTCTGCTCACGGGTGGCGGGAAGATTCATGTCACTCCACCTCGAAGTTCGTCAGAATCACGTCCGCGATCGCGTTCGTCTGCTCGGCTGTGAACACGCCCGGACGGCCGTCGTCCACGATCAGGAGCCGCCGGTCGTGGGTGATGGCGGCGACGAACTGTTCGCTGCCGTTCACGCGCGCCTTCTTCGCCGGCACCGCGGTGGACTTCGCGCGCTCGGCCTTCTTCTTCGTCTTGCGGCGCTGGGGGGGGGCGGACCCGGCCGGCTTGCCAGTGCCGACCGAGTAGACGGCGGTCTTGCCGTAACCCTTCTTCGCGAGCCGCCCGCGCCGGGTGTACTGGCTCAGGTAGGTATGCAGGTGATCCACGGCGGGCAGCTTCTCGACGAGCTGCGCGCTCGTCATGGCGCCGTGCGTGTTGATCGCGGCGATGATCTTGTCGATGGTGGCCATGCGGTTCCTCCCTGTGGAATGGTCAGGCGGCCGGGGCGTGGACGATGCACTCGCCTTCGAGCGCGCGGCGCACCTGGTCGCGCAGCTGGTCGAGCCCGGCCGCGTTGTCGATCACGCTGTCGGTGCCCAGGACAATCGGCAGCGCGTGTTCGCTCGCGTGCAGCGGCACGACGTTGCCGCCGTTCGGGCGCAGGACGTGCCAGATCTCGCCGCCCTGGCGGCGGATCCAGTCGGCCTCGTTCTCGAAGCGCACGTCGGTGACGACGGTGCCATCGTGGGCAAACTTGCGGTGGTGGGCGAGCCGCTGTTCGAGGCGGCGCAGCCAGATGTCGGTGTGCACGCGCTCGCGGGCCCACTCGGTGCCGAGCGACTGCATGAGTTGGCGGGGCGACTTCCCGAGCCAGGGGATCACCTTTTCCTTGGCGAACGGGTCTTCCAGTTCGAAGCGCGAGAGCCCCAGCATGGCGATCAGGCCGTCCTTGATCGGGCCGGCGATCGCGAGGCGCGAGAAGGCGTGCAGCTGCCCGAGGACCGTGGCGATGGTGTCCTTGCCGGCGCCGGCGCGCCCGTGCAGGCCGATCAGCCTCATCGCGCGGGCCTCGGCTCGACGTAGATGAAGCCGTCGCGCTTCACCAGGCGAAAAGGGCGCGGCGGGTCGTTCGGGATGGCCATCGGACGGCGCGGGCCGAAGAGCGCGCGGCGCAGGCCGAAACGAAGGCGCAGGCAATCGAGAAACGAGCGGTGCATGGCGTGGTCCTCAGAGAAGCGGTGGCGAAAGCGTCGGGTCGGGCGGCGGGCCGAAGTCGCGGTCGGGGTAGCGCGCGTCGAGCAGGTCGCGCAGCTGCCACGGCAGGCTATTGCGCCGGCGCCGGCACGCGGCGATGAAGCGGCGCGCCTTGAGCAGTTCGAGCGCGATGGCGAGGCGCGAGGCGCGCCCCAGTTCCATCGTGTCGGCGAGCTGCTCGGCCTCCGTCATGTGCGCGGCTTGCGGTAGTAGGTGCCCTGGCTGCCGACGTAAGTGCAGACGGCGACGATGCGGCCATTGCGCACGTCGGTAATGATGACCAGGCGCTCGGTTTCGACGGCGGGGCGGCAGGAGGCGATGACAGTGGCGCGCTGCGCTTGCCAGGCTGTGACGTGCTCCGCGACGCGGTCGGCGATTGCGTCGGTGCCGCCGGCCGCGAGGATGCCGGCGTAGACGATGCCGAAGGCGATGATCGCGAGCGTGAGGCGGGTGATCATGCGGCGCGCGCCTTTCGCCGCGAGTAGAAGGCCTTGCAGCAGTCCCTGCAGTGGCGGTGATAGCCGCCGGGTCCGGAGCCCTGGTTGAAGGCCTCGACGGGCTTCAGGATCTTGCAGCCGCTGCAGCGCTTGACGCGCCGGCCTTCGACGATCTGGATCTGGCAGGTGCGCTTGCGGGGAGTGATGTCGAAGATCATGCAGCGCGCGCCTTCTTCTTTTCCGCGCGCTCAGCGGTGACGCGCAGACGCACGGCGATGGCGTAGATGGTCGAGGCGAGGATCTGCTCCTCGCGCCGCGTGCGCTCCAGGCGCAGGCCGAGCGCGCCCGAGGGGTACACGGTGACGACCACGCGGCGCTGCTTGCCACCCGAGCGGATCGTGTCCTCGACGCGGCGGCGCACGGGGCGGGTGAAGGTCCGGGCGGTCACGAGGGGCGCTCCCCGCGCTTAGAATCCGGAGGCCAGTCCTCAATCCCAACCGAAGGGAGGCCCTCATGACCGGTCGAATCGGAAACTTCAAGGCGAAGTGCCCGCGCTGCGGCAAGACAACTTTCGAATCGCCCGCCGGGGCGAAACCGAAGCCCGAGGACAAGCTCACCTGCACCGGGTGCGGGCACGTCGTTCGTCACAAGGATCTCGTCGCCCAGATTGGCAAGGAGGCCACGAAGCGCGTCGAAAAGGTCCTTGGGGACATGCTGAAGGGCTTCAACCGCCGCAAGTAGCTCGTCGAGCTGACTGTCGAGCTGCGTCGAGTCGACAGCGAGCGTGAGTGTGGTCATGCCGCGCGCTCGCTTTCCAGCGGACCGGCCGGCATCTTCACCGCGTCGTCGATCGTGATCTCGGTGCTTTCGCCCGGCGCGTTGGCGGTGATGTGAAGCGCGCCTTCGAGGATGTAGATGCGGAACGTGCTGGCGTCGGCGTCGTGGGCGATGCGCAGGCTCTCGCCCTGCTTGAGGCAGAGCTTCATGCGGCCTCCGGATTGGCGGCGCGGGCTGCGCGCCGTGCGCATTCGCGCTTACCTTGATGCGGCATGTACTTGCTGCGATCGATCGGTCGCGCGTACATACGACCGTTCTCCAGATGCTGGATCGCGAACGTCCGATTGATACCAGTGCCACGGCCTTTGCCGCGCGAGACATACGGCGAGGGCGCGGAGCCTGCCGCGATCGCAGAGAGGAATTGCGCCAGGCGTGAGAACGCGGCTTTCATGCGTCCACCCTCACCAGCTCGTGCGGCTGGTCGGCGATCGCCTGCGCGGCGATCAGCGCGGCTTTGCCGGTGGTGAAGCGGGAGGCGTTCGGCGCCGCGGTGAGCTGCGCGCGGTGCGGCGAGAAGAAGATGTAGAGCCCGGTGGTGGGCTCTTCGAGGAGGTAGCTGCGGAACGCTAAAGCGCTAGTTCGGCGAGCTTCTTCGCGATGGCGAGGATCACGTCGAGCGTCAGGTCCAGCCCTTTGTCCAGCGCCGTGCGCTTGATGCGGTTCCACATCGACGGCGCGCGGATCGCGTCGAGTAATTCGTGCCCCGCCCAGGTCATCCTGCGGCCCAGCGCGAACGCTTCGCCGCCCATCGTCTGAGAAACGATTGCCTCGATCAGGCCGGCCTCCTCGATCAGCATGATGTGGTAGGTCACCAGTGCTGCGTTGTAGCCCTGGATGTCCTCCGGGCGCAGCTGGCCCTTGAAGTCGGGTAGTTGCTCCAGCGCGAGCAGGATCGCCCGCACGAGATCCCAGTCGCGTGGCATCGTCAGTTCCTTTGTGGAGATGGTACTTCGGGGTCTTGCTGCTGCGGGCCATGCTGCCTCCGTCCGAGTGAACGGGGGCGAGTAAAGCATACTTCAGTTAGCTAGTCAAGCATACTTTAGTTCTGGCCCAATGATGCGGTCGAGCGCGCGATCTATTGTCTTATCCACTCGTAGCCGCGAGCCTGCAGGCACATCCGGCGAAGTTCGGCTTGCTGATAACCGGCCTCGATGCCGCTGCGGATGTTAGCTGTTGCTTTGCTGGCGTCATATTCGCATTCGAGCTGATCCCGCTTGAGCTGGTCGCTGGTGGCCGTTGGATGCTGCCAGCGGCCTGGCTGAGCACATCCGAGGAAGGTCGCGATCATGCAGGTAAGAATCGCTCGTTTCATTTTCGCTCCTTCAATTTGTCCGGCCGCGTCCAACCATCGCCGAGTTTCTCATCTGGGACGTGCTCGCTCAACATGTCAAGGAAAAGCTGTTGTCGATCGTGGTCTGTAATCATGGCCAGCGATACGACGTAGCGCCGCCACTTGGGAAGTGCGTTGCGGAGTCGCGAGATCGCTTCCGCTTCCTCGATGGTGAAGGACTTGAGTTTGACCCCGGTGCCACTGGCGAGCCACTTGGGTTCGACACCGAGCGCGTCAGCGACCTTGAAAAGGTGCTCGAGCTTGAGGTTCTTGGTCTTATTCGATTCCCATTGGAGGACGGCCGAAATCGACACCCCGGATGCGCGGTGCAGATCGGCGGGCTTCATTTGGAGTTCTTCGCGGCGTTCCCTGATTCGGTCACCGATCAATTTCGGGGTATCTGGCATGAAGCGAAAGTAAGCTCCATCGACAGAAGTATGCTTGACCTGTGTACTGAAGTATGCTTCACTAAGCATCGTGACTCCCGAACAGGCAATCGATCATTTCAAGACCCGGGGCGCCCTGGCCAAAGCGTGCGAGGTGACCGAAACGGCCGTGTATCTGTGGCTGAAGCAAGGCGCCATTCCATACGACCGCCAATGCCAGATTCAGGTCGAGACGAACGGCGCGCTGCTCGCGAGCAAGGAAGATGCTGAATCCAGGGAACGGGCTGCGGCATGAGTCATTGTCTTTTTTTTGTCCCGCGGGCGACCTGAAACGGGCTGAAACTCGCCAACTTTTTGTTTCAAGGAGTTTCAATGCGCCAACTATCCTTCACCCTCGAATCGAGCCTCGTCCAGCAGTTTCCGGACTTCCGGGACGTGATCAAGGCCTCGGTCTACTCCTGCGGCCGCGCGTTCAAGGCGATCGCCGCCGACCTCGACATGAGCGTGAGCGAACTCTCACGCAAGCTGACCGACAACCCAGCCGACCCGGTGCACTTTCCGGTGCACCGCCTGCCGGAGCTCGTGCGCGCCACGGGCGACAAGCGCCCGATCCTCTGGCTGGTCGAATCCTTCCTCGACGACCCTGACTTGCGCAAGCAGCACGCCGTCGATCGCATCGAGCAGCTCGTGCCTGAGTTGCTGGCGCTGGTGAAGGAGGCTAGGGCAGCGGACGCCCAGCCGCTCAAGGCGGTGAGGTAAGACGTCATGCCCCACCGCGCCGTCTCTCGCAGAGGTCCAGGGCTTGTCGAATTTCGAGCAACAGGCGGTCCAGTGATCCGTGTGGAAATGCCAGATTCACCGCGCTGCCATCCCGCAGTTCCACCGCAAGACCTATCCACTGTCCGTCTTCCGCGGACCAGACGCGGTACGACTCGACCGCGCGGCCGAGGTAAGTGATGGAGCCGGCATTTTCAATGGCCATGAAGGCCTCCGTGGTCAGGGTTGACTGTTACGCGCTTTCGATTCTGCCACGGAGCGCCTTCGTGGTTCGCTAGGAGACGTTGTTCGCAGTACGGAGCGCGATCCGCACCAATGCGGACGCGAAGAACGGAGAAGAAGAAGATGCAGCACGATGCCTGGCCGCAGGGGCGCCATCCGTGAGACGGGCGTTCTTCGCCTTCGCAATCGCGCTCTTCGTCGCGCTGGGCACCGTCGCCGGCGTGCTGTTCGTGCTCTGGCACCTGCCCATCTGGACTTTCGACGCCATGCGCGCCGCCTGGAAGAGCCCGCGATGACGCTCAAGCCCGGCGACCTGGTGCGCACGCCTACGGGCCGCACGGCCGTCGTCGACGACATCCGAAAAGACGGCAAGCGCGATCTTCACTACATCGACGGCGGGCGCGACCAGGTGGCGCTCGATCCGGAGCTCCTCACGCTCATCACGTCGTGCGCGCCGCAGCGCTGGACGAAGCGCACGCTCTGATGCGACTCCTTCCCTACGCAAAAGCGCTACTGGATCGACGGCGCGCGGGCGAGCAGCCGTGGCTCGTGGTGGTAAGCGTGGGAAGCGGCGGACACCGGCAGCTCGCGCAGCGCGCGGTGCTCCCCAAGGATCGCGGCGTCGCGCGCGTGTGGATCCCGGACGACTTCCCGCTCGAGCAGGCCGACCCGGTGCCTTTTCTCGGGCTCGACGTGCTGGTGGTGCCGGAATGCCCAGCGGAGCGGCTCCTCGATGCGCTGGGGCTTCTCTGGCGCGCGCAGTGCGCGACGCTGTGGCTGCTCGAAGAGAACTTCACCGCGTCGCGCTTGTACCCCTACCGGCGCTGGCGCGAGCCTTCGGACCTCGTCGCCTGGTCGCCGCGCGGCGTGCCGATCGGGTCGGCGTTTCGCCAGGAGATCGTCGAGGCGCGCGCAGCGGCCTGCGACCGGGGCGACGAGCCGCTTTTCTCAAGACCGGAATTCGAGGCGGCGCGGCGGCCGCGAGCGGAGGCCGCGGCTTGAGGCCGCGCATCCATGGCAGACGAGAGCAAGGTCGTCCAGGGCATCTTTTCCTCGGAAAGCTGGGCGGCGGACCTGATCCGCAACGACCGCGGGAAGATCGCCGAATGCTGGGAGAACATCTGCTCGATCCTCGAGAGGCACCCGGCCTGGCGCGGGGTGCTCGCGTTCGACGAGTTCGCGCAGCAGCCTGTGACGAGGAAGCCCGCGCCGTTCGCGCAAGCCGCGGGCCGCTGGCAGCCCGAGCACGAGTACGAGGTGGGCCTTTGGCTCGCCAATCACCTCAAGATGACGACGCGCGGCATGGCCGCGATCCGCGATGGCGTGATGGCCTGCGCGATGCGTCACAAGTTCCACCCGGTGAAGGAGTACCTCGACGGACTGCACTGGGACGGCACCGAGCGCGCGGCGACGTGGATGCAGGAGCTGCTCGGCGCGGCCGATACGCCCTACGTGCGCGCGGTGTCGGCGTACTTCCTGCGCAATCTCGTCTGGCGCATCTACGACCCGGGCTGCGTGATGCGCTCGGTGCCGGTGCTCGAGGGGCCGCAGAATCGCGGCAAGAGCACGGCGGTGCGGATTCTCGGCGGCGAGTGGTACAGCGACGCGCAGCTGGATGTGGGTTCCCGCGATTCCTTCGAGCTGATCCAGGGCGTCTGGGTGTACGAGATCGGCGAGATGGCGGGCTTCAACAAGACCGACGCCAACCGCGTGAAGCACTTCATTTCGCAGCAGGTGGATTCCTGGGTGCCGAAGTACGTGCGCGGCCGCATCCAGGTGCCGCGGTCGGCGGTGTTCGTCGGCACGACGAACGACTCGCTCTATTTCCGCGACTGGTCGGGCAACACGCGCTTCTGGCCGATCCGCTGCGAGGTGACGGGCGAGATCCGCACGGACCTGCTCGCCGAGCTGCGGGATCAGCTCATTGCGGAAGCCGTCGTCGCCTACCGGACGAAGCTGCGCCGGCACCCGACGCGCGAGGAGGAAACCGAGCTTTTCGAGCCGGAGCAGGCGCAGCGGCTCGCCGAGCACCCCTGGCAGCCGGTGATCTTCACCTGGCTGAAGGGCAATCCGCGAGGCCGGGTCTACACCGAGGAGATCCTCACCGACGGGCTCAAGGTGGAGACCTCGAAGATGCTCGAGACCCACAGCGCCGTGGTGGGCCGGATCATGCACGCGCTTGGGTGGGAGCGCCGGCGCGAGCCTTCGGGGGACCGGCGGTGGTTTTATGAAAAGCCTGCGCAGCCGAAAGGGGCGGGCGCTGAAAAGGGGGGTAGCGGTGAGTCGATCCCGTTCTAGCCGTCCCAGCGTCCCAGCACGTCCCAGCACATTTGACGCGCGCACACATACGCGCGCGCGCGGGCGCGCACGTGGATACCACCCGGACGTGCTGGGACGGTGGGACGAGTGACGGAAGGACGGGAGCCTGGCTGGATGCGATCGAAGATGCCGACGGTGGCGAAGTGGATCGACGAAATGCGGGAGGCGTTCGGCCGCGCTGAGATCGACCAGGCGAACTGGGGCGCGCAGGCGGACGGCACCTTCGGCGCGACCGAGAACGGGCACACGATCGGCAGCCACGCTGCCACGGAAAGGAAGGCGGCATGAGCGCCATGGTCGGTCGCGTGGATCTGCGGGAGATTGTCGGGCGCTCGCTCAACTCCTCGTCGCTCACGATCGCGGGCCGCGCGCCATCGGCCGAGACGCCGCTGCAGCGGGTCGGTGCGCTCGGCCTGGCGGCGCTGCACATCCACCATGGAGCCGATCGCCTCGGCGTGCCGGTGGCGACGGTGGTGTCGAGGCCTGCCCATGTGCCCGATCGCAGGGACGTGATCGCAGCAGATCTGGCGCGCAACCTCTGGCACATCGCGTATGCACGGCAGCACGAGGCCGTGCCCAAGGCCACCGAGCTCTTCGCCGAGTGGATGAGCACGGCCGCGCGCGTGACGTCGCACTTCGAGAAGCACGGGCCCACGCAGGCAGCCGAGCAGCATGAGCTCCTGCGGCGCTTCGCCGTGCACGTCCTGCACGAGTGGCTGTCGGATCGGTGCATCGCCTGCGGCGGGAGCGGGAAGCTCGAGCGCAGCCGCACTGGATCTTGGGTGAGACCGCGCGGCTCTATGCAGAGGAACGCCGTCTTCCGTGTCTGCCCGGCCTGCCATGGCAGCCGGCGCCAGGCGCCGAGCCACGGTGCGCGCGCGAGAGCGTTGGAGATCACGAACGCGCAGTACGAGCACGAGCGCTGGGCCGCGCACTTCACGGCCGCGCAGGCGTGGCTGAACTCGCAGATCCTGCGGTTGATGCGGCCGTTGACGATTCAGTTGGAGCGTGGTAGAAAGCGCGGGTAGTTGAACGCGCGGCAGGCCAGCACCATCGGCCCGCCACCCTCGGGGAGCAGGCGACGGTTACCCCGACTGGCACGGACGCCTCCGTTCGCCCTGAATCAATCGAAGCCCGATCGGCAGCAGCGGTCGGGCTTCTGCGTTTCAGGTAGCGCCAGCGTCGCGGGTCCTTCCAGCAAAAAAATCGTATACGGCCGCCAAGACCGCGAAAAAGCGCTAGTCAGTCAACTCTCGACTGACTCAAGAGCATTGACGGCCCTCAAGCACCTAGTCTCAAGGCCCTCTATGCGACTGATCTCCAAGGCGGAATTCGCGCGCGAGCGTGGCGTGCATCCGAGCCGTGTGTCGCAATGGCTGCGCGATGGGCGTGTGACCGAGGCGGGTGAGCACGGGCGGATCGACGCGGACGCGGCGCACGCGCGGCTCGATGCGCACCTGGACCAGGCGAAGGGTTCGCGACGCAACGGCAACGTGACCTCGAGCGCGCCGGTGGCGGTTGCGAGCGGCCCGGGTTCGGCGTCGGCGTCGGTGGTGGTTGCGAGCGCCTTGGCGTCTGCGTCTGCATCGATGCCTGGCGCGGTCGCTGGTGGCGATGGTGCTGCGAGCGGCGAGTTGT
The DNA here is from genome assembly GCA_004298325.1 of Betaproteobacteria bacterium. Classification (GTDB taxonomy): domain Bacteria; phylum Pseudomonadota; class Gammaproteobacteria; order Burkholderiales; family SG8-39; genus 2-02-FULL-66-14. The sequence goes on from SCUF01000253.1 coordinate 17,202, forward strand.
CGCTCGGACGCGCGCCTGATGATGCGGCGGGACCGGCTGGTCGCGACGCTGCGCTGGCTAATGATGATCGCGACGATCCGGCCGGCGACGGCGCTCGTGGCGACACGCCGCCGACGAAGCCTGGTACGCGCGACGAGTCGGGTTACTGGGAACACAAGGCGCGGCGCGAGCGCGCGGAAGCGCAGCTCGCGGAGATGAAGGCGCTCGCCGCGGCGGGGGCGCTGACCTCTGCGCCGGCGGTGGCGAAGATCGCGCGCGAGATGGCGCGCCAGGCGCGGAACGATTTGCTCGGCATGGTGGACCGGCTGGCGCCGGTCCTCGATCCCGCGAGCCCGGCGCGCGCGCACAAGCTGCTGACCGACGAAGTGCAAAAGGTGATCCGTGAACTCTGTCGCCGACTGGATGAGCGGGCCGCCGGCGCTGCCGAGGCTCGCGAACCCGACGCAACTGTGGTGTAGCGCCTTCTCGGAGGGGCTCGCGCTCGACCCTGAGCGCACGGTGAGCGAGTGGGCGGACGCGAATCGCGTGCTCTCGAAGGCGGCCTCCGCCGAGCCGGGGCGCTGGAGCACCGAGCGCACGCCGTACCTGCGCGAGATCATGGACGCGCTCTCGCCGACCGACCCGGTGCAGCACGTCGTGCTGCAGAAGGCGACGCAGTTGGGCGGCACGGAGTGCGGCAACAACTGGATCGGCGCCATCATCGACCAGGGCCTCGGGCCGACGATGATGGTGCAGCCGACCTCGAACGCGGCGAAGAAGGCTTCGCGCACGCGCCTCGGGCCGATGATCCGGGACACGCCCTGCCTGCGCGAGAAGGTGCGCGAGGCGAAGTCACGCGACAGTGGCAACACGATCCTGCTGAAGGAATTCGACGGCGGCGTGCTGATCCTCGCCGGCGCGAACTCGGCCACGGAACTGAAGTCGAGCCCGGTGCGGAACCAGTTCCTCGACGAGACCGAGGAATACCCGGCCGACGTCGACGGCCAGGGCGACCCCGAGGAGCTCGCCGAGAAGCGCACCGACACCTTCGCGCGGCGCAAGATCTTCAAGGTCTCGACGCCGACGATCAGCGGCGGGCGCATCGACGTGGCGTACAAGGCGAGCGACCAGCGGCTCTACCTCGTGCCGTGTCCGCAATGCGGCCATCACCAGGCGCTGCGCTTCGAGCAGCTCCGGTGGGAAACGCGCAAGGTGCTGGAACTCACCGACGCGGACTCGGGCGAGATCCGCGAAGTGGCGGCGGGCGATGCCGGCGCCGAGCAGTCGGTGGAGCGCGACACGGGCGAGCTGCTCGATGTGTGGTACGAGTGCGCGGGGTGTCGCGCGCGCATCGACGAGCACGCGAAGTCGGACATCCTGCGCGATGCGGCCCTGGGGGGCACGGCGCACTGGGTGCCGCAGAATCCCGGCCCCGATCGCGCGAAGGGCTACAAGATCAACGCGCTGTATTCGCCGCTCGGGTGGTTCGGCTGGCGCCAGGTGGTGCTGAAGAAGCTCGCGGCGGACAAGGACCCGAGCGGCACCAAGCTGAAGACGTTCTGGAACACGATCCTCGGCGAGGCCTACGACGAGGCGGGCGAGGCGATCGAGCCACACTTTCTCAAGGCGCGCATCGAACCTTGGCGCATCGGCGGCATGGTGCCGGCCAAGTGCCTGCTGCTCGCTGCCGGGGTGGACGTGCAGCACAACCGGCTCGAGGTGTACGTGTGGGGCTTCGGGCGGGACCTGGAAAGCTGGGTCGTCGATCGCCAGGTGATTTACGGCTCGCCTGCGCTCGAGGAGACCTGGCGCGCGCTTGAGGACCTGCTCGCGAAAGGCTGGGCACACGCAGGCGGGCAGAGCCTGCGCCTGACGCGCCTCGCGATCGATTCGTCGGATGGCGTCACGACGCACTACGTGCGCGTCTTCGCGCGCAAGTGGATGCACACGAGCCGCGTCATCGCGGTCAAGGGCCAGTCGGTCGCCGGCAAGGCGTTGATCGGCAAGCCCACGAAGCAGGACGTGAACTACCGCGGCGAGATCCTGAAGCAGGGTGTCGAGATCTGGCAATACGGCGCCGACACCGCGAAGGGCGCGCTCTATGCGCGCCTGAAGATCGAGGAACCCGGCGCGGGCTACGTGCACATCCCGAGCGGATTGCCGGACGAATTCTTCGAGCAGCTCACGGCGGAAAAACGCGTGACGCGCTACCTGCGTGGGCAGCCGCGCGTGGAGTGGGTGCTGGAGAAGGGGCGGCGCAACGAAGCCCTGGACTGCGCCGGCATGGCGCACGCCGCCGCCGAATCGGCGGGCCTCGCGCGCGTCAACTGGGATGCGCTCGAGCGGCTGATCAACCCAGGCCAGCGCGACCTGTTCGCCGAAGCGGCGAAGCCTGCGATACCGACTGCCGGCGCCGACGCAGCCTCTGCAGGGGCGGATGCGGTGCCGGCGCCGCCCGCTGCCGTTGTGCACACGTCTGGACTCGCGCCGGCGCGGCGCGGCCGGCGCGTGCGCGGCCGCATGACGCACTGAAGGAGAGGACTCCATGGCAGGCATCACGCTGGCGCAGGCCGAGGCGAAGCTCGCGGCCTATCTGGACGCGGAGACCGCGGTTCTCTCGGGGCAGGAGTACACCATCGGCAGCCGGCGGCTGCGGCGCGCGGATCTCGCGGAGATCCGCGAGGGCGTGACGTTCTGGAACGGCAAGGTGGCGGAGCTCTCGAACGGCGGGGCCGGCGTGCGGGTGCGCGGCCTGACGCTCGGCTAGCCGGCATGCAATACCGCATTCGCGCCGGCCGGCAGACGGTCACGGTCGACGAGACGCTGCTCGACCGGGCGGTGCGCTATGTCGACCCGGTGCGCGCGCGCGCGCGCATGGCGGCGCGCCTGCAGCTCGCGGCGGCGGGCGGCTACACGGGCGCCGCGCGCTCGAGCCGCCGGCTCGGGGCGTGGAAGCCGGGGGGCGGCTCGGCGGATGCGGACCTCCTGCCGGACCTCGCGGCGCTGCGGGAGCGCTCGCGCGATCTCGTGCGGAACGCCCCGCTCGCCTCGGGCGCGATCAACACCGTCGCGACGAACGTCGTCGGCACGGGACTCATGCCGAAGGCACAGCCTCGCCGCGCGATCCTCGGCTGGACCGAAGAACGGGCCGCGGCGTGGAAGCGCACGGTCGAGCAGGAATTTGCGGCCTGGGCCGAGTGCACGGCGTGCGATGCGACGCGCACGCAGTCGTTCTACGGGCTGCAGGACCTGGCATTCCGCTCGGCGCTGGAGAACGGCGATTGCTTCGCGCTCACGCCGATGATCGAGCGCCCGGGCGTGCGCTATGCGACCGCCGTGCAACTGATCGAGGGCGACCGCTGCTCGAACCTGGACGGCAAGAGCGACACGCCGCGCCTGGCGGGCGGCGTGGCGCTGGATGAGCACGGGGCGCCGGTGGCGTACCACTTCCGGCGGGAGCACCCGGGCGAGCTGCGCCTGACGACGCGCACCTGGGACGTGGTGCCGGCGTTCGGCGCCGAGAGCGGCCGGCGGAACGTCCTTCACCTCTACGGCAAGCGCCGGATCGGGCAGACGCGCGGCGCGCCGTACCTCGCGCCGGTGATCGAGGCGTTCAAGAATCTCGATCGCTACACCGAGGCCGAGATTTTCGCGGCGGTGGCGAACGCGATGTTCGCGATCAAGGTGAAGACGCCCGAGAAGACGGGCTTGTCGCCGCTCGAGTCGGCGGTCACCGGGCAGACGCCGGGGTCGACCGCGACGGACGCGCGCGAATCGAACTGGGACGGCACGCTCACCGCGGGGCTGGTGGTGGACCTGGGGCAGGACGAAGAGGTGGATTCGTTCACGCCGGGCCGGCCGAACGCGCAGTTCGATCCGTTCGTGATGGCCGTGCTGATGCAGATGGGCGCGGCGCTCGAGCTGCCGGTCGAGGTGCTTACGAAGCGCTTTCAGAGTAGCTACAGCGCGGCGCGCGGGGCGCTGCTGGAAGCGTGGAAGTTTTACCGCAACCGGCGGGCGTGGCTCGCGGAAGCGTTCTGCCAGCCGGTGTGGGAGACGTGGCTCGCCGAGGCAGTGGCGCGCGGCGCGGTGGATGCGCCGGGGTTTTTCGCCGATCCGCTCCTGCGCTACGCCTACAGCTACGCCACCTGGCACGGCGACGGGCCTGGATCGATCGATCCGGCGAAGGAAGCCACCGCGGTCGAGAAGCGCCTGCAGATCCACCTTTCGACGCTCGACCAGGAGATCGCCGAGTACAGCGGCGGCGACGCCGAGAGCACGCTCGAGCAGGCGGGGCGCGAGAAGGCGATGCGCGAGAAGCATGGCCTCGAGAGCCCTGCGCCGACGGCGGCCGGGCAGGGGGCGAGGCCCGCGGGCGACGACGCGGACAAAGCGGACGACGGCGAGGAAGACGCTGCGCCGCCGCGCGGCTACGGCTTGACGCTCAACCTCGACAACCGCATGGGCGGCAAGTCCACGCGCAAGGTGGACTTCATCGAGGATGCCGACGGGCATATCGTCGGCGCGCGCGAAACGGTGACGCACGTCGTGAGCGAAGTCACCGAGCTGGAGGGCGCGCCATGAAACTGCGCTATCCGGCGGGGCGCCAGGCGTTTGGCGAAGCGCGGCTTAACTGGGCGAAGGACGACATCGTCGCGTTCCTTGTTGGCGCGAACTATCGCGTTTCGGAAACGCACCGTGCGGTCGCGGATCTCAAGGCCGTGGTGCACGGGCCCGTGGCGGTGGAGAACCGCACCATTACCGACGGCTTCGCACGTTGCAACCGCATCCGGTTTCCGGGCGTCAAGGGCGAGGCGAAGGCGCACGCGGTGGTGATCGCGAAGCGCGGCGGGGTGCTGGTCGCGTACAGCGACGAAGTGGCGAACTTCCCGGTGCAGCCGAACGGCGGCGACATCGACGTGAAGTTCGAGCCGTTCATTTTCCGACTGTGAGGCACGCATGGAATTCACCGCGTTGCAGGACTTTTTCTGCGAGGACACGCAGAGCAGCTACGGCAAGGGCCTGAGCTACACCGTGCGCCCGGCGAATGCGTATCCGCTCGACCAGATGGACCCGAAGCTCGCCGCCCAGGTGCGGGGGCGCTGCGAAGCGCTCGCCAAGCTCGTGCCGCAGTGGATCAAGGAAGGCAAGGTCGCGCCGGGTCGTCCGGCCGGCGGCGCCGTGAGAGGAGGCTGACATGGCCGTTACGCATGCAACTGCGCTGCGCACGGTGCTGGCCGATGCCGCGGTCGATTCGATCGACAACGGCGCGGCCGCAGGGACGCTCGAATTCCAGACGGCCGCGAGCGCGGAGGTCGCGACGCTGACGTTTTCCGATCCGGCGTTCGGCGCCGCGGCGAACGGCGTGGCGACGGCAAGCGCGATCACCTCGGACTCGAGCGCGACCGGCGGCACGATCACCAAGGCCGTGCTGCAGGACTCCGACGGCAACGACAAGATCCTCTGCTCGGTGACGGCGACGGGCGGCGGCGGTGACATCGAGTTATCCAGCGTCGTGGTCTCGGCCGGCCAGACGGTGTCGGTGTCGAGTCTGACCTACACCGCGCCGGCGTGATTCTCTGGCGCATCTACTACGGCGACGGGTCGACGTTCTCGAGCGAGGATGGCGGCGTCGATGTCGCGCCGCGTGGCAACGTCCAGCGGGTGGCCTATTACGATTCGGACGGCCGGCGCCATCAATGCCACGACCGCGATTACTACTATCCGGACGGCGATCGCTGGTTTGGCGTCGATCTCTCAGGGCTCTTCCAGTATCTCTACGAGCCCGGCATGAAGGCCGTGTTTTTCGGCCGGACGATTCCGGATGCGAAGTACCGCAGGATCGCCTCGATTGCGGATAACGATCTGCCGCTGGAGCGCGCCGCGAAATGACCACCTGCACGGCCGCCTGGAACCAGAAGGCGTTCCGCGGCAGGAACGACAACGGCGATCAGGCCACCGCGACGTGGAAGGCGAACCAGAACGTCAACTGGACACAGGCGGTTGACGAGAACTTTCGCGTCCGTTTTGAGGTGCAGGAAACCGCGGCCTGCGCTGGCAACAACAAGGTCTGGCAGCTCCAGTACAACCTGAATGCCGCAGGCTGGGTCACGGTCAACGGCGCGTCGAACGTTGTCCGCAGCACGGCAAGCCCGAACGTCGCCGACGCGGCCAACCTGACCGACCAGTTGACCGCTGGAACTGGGACGTTCCAGGGTGCGACCGGCTTTGATGAGGCGAACGGCGCGGCCGGCGGCAACTCGATGGACGTTGCAGCTTCGGGGCACGCCGAGGCCGAGTTCTGCGTGCAGATCCTCAGCGCCGATGTCGCGAATAACGACACGGTGCAGTTGCGGATCACCGACAACGGCACGGCGTTTGCGGCCTACGACGCGACGCCGAGCATTACGGTCAGCGAGTCGTTGCCGGAGATTACCGGCACGGGGGCGCTACCGGCGCAGGCTGCTGCCGCTGATGGTACCGGGGTCTCTGCGTCGAGCGGCACCGGCGCACTGGCGGCGCAGGCCGCTGCCGCTGACGGCACCGGCGAGGCCGCATGGACCGGGACCGGAGCGCTCGCTGCGCAGTCTGCGCCCGCTGCGGGGGCCGGCATTTCCGCATCGACGGGTAGCGGTGCGCTCGCGGCGCAAGCGTCGACCAGCGCCGGCGCGGGAGTTTCGCTTTCGACCGGAACGGGGGCTCTCGCCGCGCAGGCCGCGGCTGCTGCGGGCGCCGGTATTTCCGCATCGACGGGTAGCGGGGCGCTCGCTGCGCAATCGGCGAGCAGCGCCGGCGCGGGGGTCAGCGCATCGACGGGCAGCGGGGCGCTGGCGGCGCAGGCGGCGAGCGCCGCAGGAACCGGCACGGCGGGCAGTGCGAGTGTCACGGGCACAGGCGCGCTGGCGGCCCAGGCGGCTGCGGTGGCCGCCATCGGTGTCTCGGCTTCGATTGGCGCCGGGGCGCTGGCGGCCGGTGGTGCGGCGATCGCAGGCGTCGGCACGGCGGGCGATGCGGTCGTCGTCGTGCCGAGCGGGACACGTCCAGGCTTGTTGGTTCCGATCCTGCGCCTGCCGCTGCAGTGCCTCGCCGAGCCGATCCGCACGCGGGACGAATGGGGCGTCGCCACCGCCGATGTTTACACGCCAGGCGAGGCCGGCGCGATCGCGGTGCTCGAGGTGTGGGGCGATGCCGCGGCCGAACTGCCGCCGCTCGAGTGCGTCGCCAGTGCGGTGAACGACGACGAAGACTGGGGCGATTTCCGCGGGGCGCGCCAGCCGCCGCGGCACGAGATGTACATGGCCCTGCTCGATCGCAGGGCGGCATAGGAGACCGGAATGTCCAAGCTGCTCGACATCGTTAACGCGCCCTGGGCGCTCGAACCGGCCAAGCTCGAGCAGCTGGTCGCCATCTACTGCGGGCACCTGCGCGGCGAGAAGGTGGACCTGCAGGCGATCGAGGCGCAGCTCGGCCGGCCGCTTGCCAACGAGCCGCAGACCTACGAGATCGTGGACGGCGTGGCGATCCTGCCGATGGAAGGGATGCTCGCCAAGCGCATGAACCTCTTCTCGAAGGTCTCCGGCGGCACCTCGACCGAACTCCTCGGGCGCGAACTGCGCAAAGCGCAGGAGGACCCGCGCGTGCACGCGATGATCCTTGCGATCGACTCGCCCGGCGGGCAGGTGGACGGCACGCAGGCGCTCGCCGACCAGGTGTTCGGCCTGCGCGCGAGCGGCAAGCCCGTGGTGGCGCTTGCCGACGGCGCGATGACCTCGGGCGCCTACTGGATCGGCTCGGCCGCGGCCGAGATCTACATCGCCGGGGACACCGTGATCACCGGCTCGATCGGCGTGGCGACGCAGCATGTGGACGTGTCGCGCAACAACGAGAAATGGGGCATCACGGTCACCGACATCTACGCGGGCAAGTACAAGCGCATCGCGAGCGAGAACAAGCCCCTCTCGGAAGAGGGCCGGGCGCACATCCAGGCGCTCGTGGACAAGATGTACGGGGTGTTCGTCGACCAGGTGGCGCGGCATCGCGGCACGGAGGCGGACACGGTACTGAAGAACATGGCCGAGGGACGGTTGTTCGTCGGCCGAGAGGCGATCGCCGCCGGGCTCGTGGACGGTGTTTCCACGCTCGATCAGCTGATCGCCGATCTGGTGGCGGGCCGCAAGCCCGCGAAGCGAACGAACGCGAAGGCGAGCGCGCCGGCGGCCGGTGCTGCCGCGGCATGACGCAAAGCCCATCGCGACCATCCAACCTCTGAAAAGGAAAGCCACAATGGCAATCGACAAGCAATTCCTCGAAGCGAATCACGCTGACCTCGTCGGCATGTTCCGCACCGAGGGGAAAGAGCAGGGCCTGGAGGAAGGCCGGCGCGCGGGGGCGGAAGCCGAGCGCGCGCGCATCCAGGCGGTGGAAGCAGCCGCCTTGCCGGGCTGCGAGGACGTGATCAAGGGCCTCAAGTTCGACGGCAAGACCACGGGCGCGGAGGCCGCGCAGCAGTGCATCGCGCACTACAAGGCGCAGAACGCGGGGGCGCTCGCCGCGCTGAAAAGCGACGCCGCGGCGCTGCCCAAAGTGCCGGCGACACCGAGCGCCTCGGGCGAACAGCTTGATGCGGCCGCCGCCGAAGAGGCGAAGCTGCCACTCGAAGAGCGCTGCAAGGCGCGCTGGGACCGCAACGCGGGCCAGTGCCGCGACGAGTTCCCGAACGTCGATGCCTACACCGCGTTCGAGCGGGCCAATGCCGCCGGCCGCGTGAAGGTCCTCGGCAAGCGGGCCGCCTGAGCCACGCGGCGACCTGAACCCATCCTGAAAGGAATCCAGTCATGACGACTCTTGCAGCCAACAGCCCGCGCGCGTTCGAGATCGGGAACCGCAACGAAATCCCGGTCATCGCGTCGGACATCATCTACGAGGGCGCCGCCGTCGGCGTGGTCGATGCGAGCGGGCATGCCCGTCCGCTCAATGCCGCCGACCGCTTCGCCGGTTTTGCCGAGGCGAAGGCGGACAACTCCGCCGGCGCGGCGGCCGCGATCAACGTGCGCGTGATCGAAAGCGGGAAAGTCCAGCTCTCGGTCTCGGGCGCCGTGATCACCGACCTGGGGCAGCCGGTTTACGCCACGGACGACGACACGTTCGTGTTTCTGCCGACGGGCGCGGCGTTCATCGGGTTTGTGCACCGCTTCGTCTCTTCGGGCGTCGTGGTCGTGGCATTCGACACGATGAACTACCAGGACCCCTACGGCGAATACACGGTGCGCGAGACGCTCTCTGGCGTGAAGACGTTCGACATCGAGGACAACGGCAAGGTGTTTTTCGCCGACGCCGCCGCCGATGACGATGCGCTCACGATGCCCGCGGTGGCGACCCCGGTCAACATCAAGATCGTGGCGATCGGCGCATTCGGCACCACGAAGGTCGAGATCGCTCCGCAGGCCGCGGATAAGATCCAGGGCCCGGATCTTCCCGGCACCGACAACACGCCGCTCAGCCTCACCAAGGCGACCCAGCGGCGCGGAGATTTTGTGCGATTGGTGACCGGCGATGCGAACGGCCCGATTGTCGCGGAAATGCGCGGCATCTGGACCACCGCGTAATCGGCCCGACAACCTCTTCAAGAAAAGGACGCCAAAATGGATCAATCCATCCTGTCGAGCCGCGCCATCATGGGCATGTACTTTGCCCGGCTCGAAACCAATCCCGGGCTTGCCTGGGTCAACGCGGTCTCGAACCTGTTCAACTCCGACCAGGCGAGCGAGACCTACGCTTTCCTCGGGCAATCGCCGGCAATGCGCGAGTGGATCGGCGGCCGCCAAGCCAAGGGGCTGCGCGGAAATTCGCTGATCATTGCCAACAAGCACTACGAGGCGACGCTCGAAGTCTCGGTGCGCGACGCGCGGCGCGACAAGACGCCGCAGATCGAGGCGCGGGTCAACGAGTTTGCCGACCGCTCACTCACGCACTGGGGGTCGCTCCTGTCGACGCTGCTCATCAACGCGCCGAGCACGGCGTGCTATGACGGACAGTTCTACTTCGACACCGACCACTCGGAGGGCGACTCGGGGACGCAGGACAACGACATCACGGTGGACATCTCGGCGCTTCCGGCCGCGGTGCACGGCGTGGTGACGGCGCCGAGCGTCGAGGAGATGCAGCAGTCGATCCTGAAGGGGATCGCGCAGATCCTCTCGTTCAAGGACGACCGTGGCGAGCCGATGAACGAGAATGCGAAAGCGTTTACCGTCATCGTGCCGACGGCGCTTTACCTTACGGCGGTGGCGGCCTGCAGCGTGCTCACCACGGCGGCGCTGCAGCAGAACCTCAACCCGAACCTCGTCGCCAGCATGACGGTGGACGTGCAGATGAATCCGCGCCTCACCTGGACGGATTCGTTCGCGGTGTTCCGCACCGACAGCCCGATCAAGGGGCTGATCCGCCAGAGCGAGACGGAAGTCGAGCTGAAGGCGAAGGCGGAAGGCTCGGAGTTCGAGTTCGACAACGATGCCTGGCAATTCGGCATCGACGCCTGGCGCAACGTCGGCTACGGCTACTGGCAGCGGGCCTGCTACGTGACGATGACGTAAGCATTCCTCCTCGCCCGGCGCAACGCCGGGTTGTGCCTGACACGGCCTCTTCGGAGGCCGTTTTTTCGAGGGGCGCGCAATGCGCTCCTCCAAAAAACGGAGGTGAGCATGAAAGAGTACGTCGCGAAAGCGGTCCTGACGCTCGGCGCAGGGCGCGTGCGGATCGACGTCGAGCAGGCGAAGACGCGCGCGCACAACCTGAAGCCCCTTGGCGAGGGCCTGCACGAGATCGTGAACCCGATCCAGTTCAAGCGCGGCGAGCGCTTCGGCTGGGATGGCGAGGTGCCGAAGGCGATGCGCGAGGCCTTCGGTGAGCCGGCCGGCGCCGCGGTGAAGAGGACGTTCGGCAAGGCCGTCGAGGCGGCGAGGAAGCTGGTGTGACATGGTCGCGTTCACCGAAGACCTGAGCGTTTTCTTCGCGCTCAAGGCCGACGGCGGCCTGGCCGATGAAGCCACCGCCAGTTGGGGCGGCACGGTGAACGTGATCTTCGACAACGCCTACCTCGCCGAGCTGGGCGTGGCGGGCACGAACCCCGTGGCGCTCGCGAAGGCCTCTGACGTGTCAGCCGCGCGCGTAGGCTCGACGCTGACGATCGCGGGCACCGTCTACACCATCCGCAACCGCGAGCCGCAGGACGACGGCTCTACGGTGCTCCTGCAGCTCGAGGCCGCCTGATGGCCGATCACCTCCGCGAGCAGATCGCCGACGCGGCGGTGACGGCGCTGACGGGCCTCACGACGACCGGTGCGCGCATCTACCGCGGCCGCGACACCGATGCGCGGCCTCTCCAGTCGGACGAGGTGCCGGGCCTCGTGATCCTCACCGGGGGCGAGACGCCGGAGATCGGCTCGCTCGGGGTCTCGCGCATCCTCGAGCGGCGCATGCGCCTGCTCGTCACCGCGCACGTCAAGGCCGCCTCGGGCTACGACTCGACGCTCAACCTGATACTCAAGGAGTGCGAGGTCGCGCTCGCGGGGGCCTCCCTCGGCGGCGCGAAGTCGGCGCACATCGCCGAGGTCGGCGACATCGAGAGTTCGGAAGGCTCGGACAAGCCCGTCGCGAGCCAGCTCTTCGTGTTCGAGTTTTTCTACGTCACGGCGCACAACGCGCCGGACGTGGCCTTGTAAAAGGAGATCCGCATGACTATCGCCACCGGCGTCGCCAAACAGCTGCGCTACAAAGTCGAGGGCACCTGGGGCACCGCGCCAGGCGCCACCGGCGCCCAGCTCCTGCGGCGCGTGACCAGCGACCTCGGCCTGAAGAAGCAGACCTATGCCTCGAACGAGATCCGCTCGGACTACCAGGTGTCCGACATGCGGCACGGCATCCGCTCGATCGAGGGCTCGATCAACGGCGAGCTCTCGCCCGGGACGTTCAAGGACTTCATCGCGGCGGCCCTGCGCAAGGCCTTCGCCACCACCACCGCGATGACGGGTCTTTCGATCACGGTTGCCGGGAGCGGTCCGACGTATACGGTCACGCGCGGCTCTGGGTCGTTCGTCACCGATGGCGTCAGGGCGGGCGACATCGTGCGTCTCACGGCGGGTTCGTTCAACGCCGCGAACCTGAACAAGAACCTGCTCGTGATGTCACTCACCACGACCGAACTGACGGTGAGGCCGCTGAACGGCGTCGCCCTGGTCGCCGAAGGCCCGATCGCCTCGGCGACCGTCTCGGTGCCCGGCAAGCGGGTCTGGACTCCGACCTCCGGGCATCTTGACCTGTCCTACTACATCGAGCACTGGCACTCGGACCTTTCACTGTCCGAGCAGTTTGCCGGCTGCAAGATCAATCAGATCGATATTTCGCTTCCGCCCACGGGCATCGCGACGATCGGTGTGCAGTTCCTCGGCAAGGACCTCACCACGGCGGGGTCGGCGTACTACACGTCGCCCACGGCCGAGACGACCACCGGGGTGCTTGCGGCGGTGAATGGGTTGCTGGCCGTGCAGGGTGTGGCCGTCGCGACGCTTACGGGATTGAATCTTTCGATCAAGGGCAACATGCAGGCCGAGCCGGTGGTGGGCTCGAACACCTACGCCGACATCGGCGAGGGGCGGGTTGTGGTGGACGGACAGTTCACGGCGCTGTTCGATGGGGCCACGTTGCGCGACTACTTCGTCAACGAGACCGAGATCAGCCTGTTCGCGGCGCTCGCGACCGGGACTTCGGCGGCGGCGGATTTCGTGTCATTCGCCCTGCCGCGCATCAAGGTGGGCGGCGCCGACAAAGACGACGGCGAGAAGAACCTGATCCAGACGTTCCCGTTCGTTGCGCTGTACAACAGCGCCGCGTATCCGGGTCCAGAGCAGACGACGCTAGTCGTTCAGGACAGCCAGGCATGAACCTCGACGAGTTCGACACGCAGCCAGCCTCCGAGGCTGGCGTCTGGGTGTCGCTCAAACACCCGGACACGGGCGCGGTGCTGCCGGCGAGGCTGCGGCTTCGCGGGCACGATGCGCCGAGCTACCAAGCGCTCCGGATCGAGCAGCGCCGTCGGCGCCTGGAGCAGCTCGCGCGCTCTAACGTTGATCGCGTGGAACTGGAGCAGCTCGATGAGGAAACCGTCGAGCAGCTCGTCTGCCTGACGGTGGACTGGGAGGGGCTGACGCGGAACGGTGAAGCCTTTTCCTACAGCGCGGCGAATGCCCGCACCCTCTACACGCACAAAGGTTGGGCGTGGATTCGCGAGCAGGCGGTCGCGGCGATCGGGAACCGCGCAAATTTTTTGCCGCCGCCCGCGAGCGGCTGATCCGGTTCGCCGAGCACCAGTTTCGCCTGGCGCAGCCGCAGGCCGACGGCAGGGCGTACCGCGAGCACCTTCAGGTGGCCGCGAGATCCGGTTCCCGCGTCGCGGCGCAGGAGCTGCAGGGGCCGCCCTGCCCCGAGGCGCTCGAGCACGTCTGGGAGTGGTTCAAGGCGCTGCACGCTGCGCGCGGGGGCTCCGGCTTCGGATTGAATCCGATCGGGTGGGGCGAACTCGATGCCTTCGCGAGGATGAAGGGGCTGCGTTTCACGCCCTTCGAGACCGAGGTGCTGCTTGCGCTCGATCGATTGGCGCTCAGCGAGGCGGTGGCGAAGAAGGGGGCGACGTGATCCCGACGATCAACGTCAAGCACGACCTGAACCGTCTTTCGGCGGGACTTGGACTGCTTACGGCCGAACGGATGAAGGCCGCTGTGCGCGCGCTGAATCGCACCCTGACGACCGTTCGAGCGGAAGGCGCGCGCGATATGGGGCTCGCCTACCGGGGCCTCAAGATTTCCGCGATCAAGCGGCAGATGCGGTTCAAGCGGGCGAGCCAGGCGCATCCAGCTGCCGTGCTGACGTTCTCGAACCGGCGCTTCCGTCTTTTCGGGAACTGGCGCACGACGCAGACGCGCCGCGGCGTTCGCACGGGTCGGCTGCCGTTTCGCCTCGAAACTGGCGGCGGCCGGCGGCTCGATCCAGAAGCGTTGCGGCATGCGTTCTTGCAGCGCAGCCGGCAAGGTACGGCAAACGTCTGGTTGCGGGCCGGGAAGGAACGCTATCCGATCGAGGTGATCGTGGCCCCTAGCCTCGCCGAGGCGTTTGTCGAGCGAGCCATCGGCGAGGCCCTGTCTCGCCGTGCCCGGGCGCGCTTCGGGGCTGTCTTCCAGCAGGAAGCGAAGTTCAGGCTTTCCAAGCGAAGGTAACGCCATGGCGAGAAAAGTCAACGTCACCGAGGAGCGGCTGGAGCTTACGGCCGTCGACCGGGCATCAGCGGTCGTCAAGGGGCTGCAGAATTCGGTTGGCGGTTTGCGAAGTCAGTATGTCGCGCTTGCCGGCGCGGTCACCGCCGCGCTCGGCGCCGGCGGGATGGGGGCTTTTCTGAGTGATGCCATTCGCGTGCGCTCGGCGCTCGACGATCTGGCGGACACCACGGGCGATAACGTGCGTACGCTCGATGGATTGCGACGGCAGGCCTATGTTTCTGGCGTCGAGCTCGAGGCGATGGGCGGAGCGCTCACCAAGCTCGCAAGGAACCTCAACAACGCCGACGACGAAGGCCAGGCGGCGGCCCAGGCGCTGAAGGCGATCGGGTTGAACGTCGAGAGCCTGCGCACCATGAAGCCGGCGGACGCGATGCTCGAAGTGGCGCGCGCGCTCGACAAGTTTGCCGATGGCTCCGGAAAGGTGGCGGTCGCCCAGGCGCTCATGGGCAAGGAAGGGGCGAAGCAGCTGCCGCTCCTGAAGGACCTCGCCGAGGCCGGTGCTCTGCAGGGCAAGATCACGGCGCAGCAGGCGGCCGAGGCCGAGCGCATCGAGAAGGAGTGGCGCAAGCTCGTGCTCGCGTTCAAGGACGGCAAGGATGCGATCGCCACGTGGCTGATCCCCGAGATCGGCAACCTGATCGAGCAGATGCGCGAGGGCATCCGCATCGCAGGCGGGTTTGGCGCCGCGCTTCGGATCTTCGGCACGAGTGGGGCGTTTTCCTCGCCGCACGAGATCATCACGAGCGCGCAGGAAGACATCGCCCAGATGGAGCAGGGGCTCGGCACGATGCGCGGATTGCGCGGCTACGACGCGCAGATCGCGCTCACCGAGCGACGCATCGCGGATGCACGCAAGCGCATCGAGTTCGCGAAATTCCTGCAACGACAGGACGCGCTCTCCGGGCGCACGGGCGACGAGATGCTGGATGCGCGCGATCTTAGGGCGCGCCACAAACCAGTGCTGGATCCAGGCAAACTGGGCGGCAAGGAACGCGACAAGAAAGACAATGCCCTGACCGCCTCGCAGATCGCCCGCATGACGGCCGAGAGTTGGGAGGACTTCGATAAGGAAGTGCGCCAGGGCATTGTCGCGCTGCAAGAGTGGGAAGCGGCCGGGCGCAAGGCGATCGAGGACCACAACAAAAAGCTCGAGGCCGAAGGCATCGCCGGCTGGATCAAGCTCGCCGAGACCATGCAGGACGCCGCCGACACGATGGTCTACACCTGGGACCAGTTTGGCAACCGCATCGAAGTGACTGCCGAACGCTGGAAGGAGATGCAGGACGAGGCGCAGAAAACTAAGGATTTCGCACGCGATTTGGGGTTGACGTTCACGTCGGCCTTCGAGGACGCGATCGTCGAGGGCAAGAACCTGCGCGACGTCGTCAAGGGGCTCGGCCAGGACGTGGCGCGCATCATCACGCGCAAGACCGTGACCGAACCGCTAGGTAAGGCCATCGGAGGTTTCGTCGAAGGCATCGACTGGAAAGGGATCTTCGGCTTCGCCACCGGAGGCGACTTCACCGTGGGCGGCGCCGGCGGCACCGACTCGCAACTCGTCGCCTTCCGCGCCACGCCGGGCGAGCGGGTGAGCGTGCGCACGCCCGAGCAGGCCGATGGCGGGGTGACGGTCATCCAGCACATCAATTTCGCGGTCGGGATCCGTGGTGAAGTGCGCGCCGAGCTCGCCGCGCAGTTGCCACGCATCGCCGAGGTGTCGCGCGCGGCGGTGCTGGATGCGCGCCTGCGCGGAAGGCCGGGTTGAACCGTGACGATCAGCTGGCCGACGACCCTGCCGGTGGCGACGCGCGGCGCGGCGGAAATCGTCATTACGCCGAACGTCGCGGGCGGGGTGTCGTCCTCGCCCTTCACCGGCGAGCAGCAGGTCTACATGCACCCCGGAGAGTGGTGGATGATCGAATTACGCCTGGGGGCGATGAACCGCGCTGACGCCGAGGAATGGCTCGGCGCGCTGCTCGGCTTGAACGGGCCCGAGGGCACGTTTCTGGCGGGCGATCCGCTGGGCGCGGCGCCGCGCGGCACCTGGACGGGCTCGCCGCTCGTGAACGGGGCCTCGCAGACCGGCAAGACGCTCGCGATCGACGGCATGGCGGCCGGCGCCACCGGCAAGCGTGGCGACTGGTTTCAGCTGGGCAGCGGCTCGTCCACACGTTTGCACAAGCTGACGGCGGATTTCACCGCCAACGGTTCCGGCGAGGCGACGATCGATTTCTGGCCGCGCCTGCGGGCAAGCCCGGCAAACAACGATCCGCTGACGATCGCCAATGCGCTCGGGATCTGGCGCCTCGCGACCCGCGGCGTGCCCTGGACGCTGCGCGATGTGCAAATCGGCGGCATCGTGATCCCGGGCATGGAGGTGCTCTAGATGGCCGCGCGGGGCCTCACCGCCGGCATGCTCACCGCGATCGCGGCGGGCACGGTGCGGCCGGCGATCTTCTACAAGGGCGAGTACGAGGGCGGCATTCTGCGGTTGTGGACGGGCGTCGGGACGGTGAGTTGGGATGGCCAGTCGTGGACGGGCGGCGGGCAGCTGCTCGGGATCTCGCCGCTCGAAGAGTCCTCCGGCGTGCACGCGGTGGGCTTCACCGTGACGCTCTCCGGCATGCCCTCGGCGCTGATCGCCATTGCCCTGGCGAACGTGCGCCAGGGCAAGCCCGGCACCCTCTGGCTCGCCCTGTATGACGCGACCGGCGCGCTGATCGCCGACCCCTACCAGCTGCAGGACGGGCGCTTCGACATCGCGGTGATCGAGGATAACGGCGAGACCTGCACGATCTCGGCGCAGTATGAGTCGCGCCTGATCGACCTCGAGCGCGCACGCGAGCGGCGCTACACGCACGAGGACCAGCAGATCGACTACCCCGGCGACCTGGGGTTCGAATACGTCGCCGCGCTGCAGGACATGCAGATCCTCTGGGGCGGGCCGGCGGCTGCGGCTTCCCCTGTGACTGCCCCGT
Source organism: Betaproteobacteria bacterium (assembly GCA_004298325.1). GTDB lineage: Bacteria > Pseudomonadota > Gammaproteobacteria > Burkholderiales > SG8-39 > 2-02-FULL-66-14. The sequence continues at coordinate 34,486 of SCUF01000253.1, forward strand.
GGGGCGGGGCGAGTGGCGGCACCGACACGGTTCAGCCTTAGCGATGCGCCTTGAGGGCTGGGAGTCGCGCCTCCATGCGGTGATCGAGGCGTCGCGGCATACGCCGTATGCGCTTGGCACGCACGATTGTTTCCGGGTCGCCTGCGCGGTGGTGGAGGCGCTCACCGGCGTGGACTACTGGCCTACATGGGGGCGGTATGCGACCAAGCGGGAGGCGAAGCGCCTGATCGCGAGCCGCGGGCATGCGACGTTCGAGGAGGCGTTCTCGTGGCTCTTTGGGACGGCGTTCTCGGACGTGCGCCACGCGCAGCGCGGCGATATCGTCTGCATCCAGACCGAGGACGGCGAGAAGCACCTCGGCGTGTGCCTCGGGGCGCACGCGGCATTCACCGCGCCTGAAGGCGTGCTCTTCGTGCCGACGTTGACCTGTCTGGGTTGCTGGAGGATTGGCTGATGCCGACGTCGATCATCGCTGCGGTCGCCGGCGCGGTCATCGGCGCGTGGGCCGAGGTCACCATCGGCACGATTCTCTTCGCCGGCCTCGTGCGCGGCGTCGTCGGCGCCGTCGTCTCCGGCGTCGTCGGCGGGGTGTTGCGCGGCGATACGGACGACGATCGCGGCACGCCGACGATCACGCAGCAGGGCCGCATGCTCACGGTGCGCCAGGCGGCCGCCCCGTGGCAAGTGATCTACGGCGAGCGCCGCGTGGGCGGCGTCTTCACGTTTATCGAGGTGTCGAGCGACAACCAGACGCTGCACCTGGTGATCACGCTCGCGGGGCACGAATGCAATGCGATCGGCAACATCTACTTCGACGACGAGGTGGTGTCGCTCGACGGATCGGGCAATGCAACCGGCAGGTATGCGGGCTACGTGCACATCGAAAAGTCGCTCGGGAATGAAGGCGATGTGCAGCCCTTCGCGACGCTGCAGGCGGCGTCGGCCGGCAAGTGGACGTTGAACCACAAGCAGCGGGGGCGCACGAAGCTCTACGTGCGCCTGACGGCGAATCCGGACCTTTTTCCGAGCGGCACGCCGAACATCACCGCGGTGGTGCAGGGCCGCAAGATGTACGACCCACGTTCGACGCTCACGGCCTACTCGGCCAACGTGGCGCTCTGCGCAAACGACTACCTGACGAACGCCACTTTCGGCCTGGGCGCGACTTACGCGACCGAGATCGACGAGACGACGCTGATTGCCGCGGCGAACCTCTGCGACGAGGACGTGTCGCTCGCCGCTGGCGGGACGGAAGACCGCTACCGTTGCGGCGGGGCGTTCGACTTGACGGTGCAGCCGCGCGAGGTGCTGGGGCGGCTCCTCGCGGCGATGGCCGGGCACGCGGTGAACGTGGGCGGCAAGTGGTATCTCTTCGGCGGGGCCTACGAAGCGCCGACGATTACCCTCGACGAGGGCGACCTGGCCGGGCCGATCCGGGTGCAGTCGCTCGTGGGCCGGCGCGAGAACGCCAACGGCGTCAAGGGCAAATTCACCGACCCGAATTCGAGCTGGCAGGTCACCGACTTCCCGGCGCTCGGCTCGAGCACCTACATGGCCGAGGACGGCGGCGAGCGGGTCTGGAAGGACATCGACCTTTCGGCGTTTGTCACGAGCGGCACGCAGGCGCAGCGCCTGGCGAAGATCGAGCTGCTCAGCCTGCGGCAGGGGCTTTCGTTTGTCGCGCCGTTCAAGCTGACGGCCTACCAGGTGCAGACTGGCCGCACCTTTGCGATGAACAACACCAAGTTCGGCTGGTCGGGGAAAGCCTTCCGAGCGGACTCTGGACGATTCACGGTGAACGCCGACGGCACGCTCGGATTCGAGATCGCCGGCCGCGAGATCGCATCCACGATCTGGGATTGGAACTCCTCCGAAGAGCAGACGGTCGATGCGGCGCCGAATTCGAACCTGCCGGATCCGTTCACAACGCTTCCGCCGGGCGCTCCGGAGGTGACCGAGTCGCTCTATGTCACGCGAGACGGCGGCGGCACGAAGGCGAAGGCGAGCGCGACCTGGGCTGCCTCCACGGACCCCTACAGCGATCGCTACCAGCTCGAGTACAAGCTCGTCACCGACCCGGAATACACGGTGCGGCCGACGATCCGCGCAACCGCCGACGAGGTGCTGGACATCGCCCCGGGGTTTTACGACTGGCGGGTGAAGGCGATCAGCGCGATCGGCGTGTCGTCGGCCTATTCGTACTCGCAGAAGGAGATCTTCGGGCTGTCCGCGCGCCCGGCCGATGTCTCCGGGCTCACGCTGCAGGCGGCGGGCGGGATCGCGGTGCTCGCCTGGACGCTGCACCCCGACCTCGATGTGCGTGAAGGCGGGCACATCCAGTTCCGCCATTCCGAGGCGACCAGCGGCGCGGTGTGGTCCGAAGCGTTCACCATCGGCGACGCGGCGCCCGGGAACGCGGGCCAGTGGATCCTGCCTCTGAAGGCGGGAACCTATCTTGCCAAGGCGGTGGACAGCTCCGGTCTCACCAGCGTCAACGCGGCGTCGATCTCGACCAAGCAGGCTTCGATCCACGCTTTCAGCACGCTGAACACGGTGCAGGAGGACAGCACCTTCAGCGGCACGCACTCCAGCACGATCGCGATCGACAGCGTGCTCAAGCTGCTCGGATCCGGGATGTTCGATGCGATCCCCGATCTGGATGCGGTGGCAAGCCTCGACGCCTATGGCGGGGTGGCCGCGAGCGGCACCTACACCTTCGCGACCGGCGTCGACCGGGGCAGCGTCGAGCGCGTCCGCGTGACCTCGCAGATCGACGGCATCATCGTCAACCTGAACGACAAGATCGACTCGCGCACCGGCAGCATCGACGACTGGCTGAACTTCGACGGCACCGACGGCGCGGAGGCCGACGCCTACGTCGAGATGCGCGAGACGGACGACAACCCGTCCGGAAGCCCTACCTGGAGCGCCTGGAATCGGCTCGATGCCTCCGAGCACGAATGCCGCGGGCTGCAATTCAGGGCGCGGCTCTCGACCACGGACCCGGCCTACAACGTGCATATCGACACGCTGCGCGTGCGAGTCGACCAACGGACCTGATGGGAGCAAGCCATGCGGGAAGAGCAGCAGCAGGAACGTTTCAAGGCGATGCGGCTCGACGCAAACGACGTGCTGGTCGGCGTCGAGGAGCTGCAAAGCGAAGCCGATCTCACCGAGCGCCACGTCGATCTCCGCCCCTACGGGGGCGAATGCGACCGCCCGGCCAACGAATACCGCTGGAACCGTGAGGCGGAGCGCCTCGAGCCGTTGCGCGTGGCCGAGCGCCTGCAGCCTGCCGGCGTGAGCCTGGAGCAGGCGGTTGCCGCGCTCATCGTCGCACTCGGCCATGCGGGGGTCACGGTGCCGGAGATCTCCGCGCGCTGGGCGGCCTCGTTCCTGAACAGCGTGGAAGGGCAGCGTCTCCAGCGGTAGCGGGCAGATCGTGCATTCAAGCAGGCCGCCGTTGCGGCCTTTTTTTATCTTGAGGAGAAACCATGTCGCAGCATGACATGAACATCGCAAACGCCGATGGCGCCACCGTCCGCGCGGACCTGAACAACGCACTCGGCGCGCTCGTCACGAATAACAGCGGCGCGGCCGCGCCCGCTTCGACGTTCGCAAACATGCTCTGGGCCGACACGACGGCCGCGCTTCTCAAGATGCGCAACCAGTCGAACACGGCCTGGAACACGGTTGGGCTGCTCGACACGGCGAATCTCGGCCTCTTGCCGCTCACCGGCGGCACGCTCTCGGGTGACGTGACGCTCGATACGAACGCACAGATCTTTCTCGACGATTCGATCTCCTCCGCCGGTGCCAACCTGCCGCTCGCCTTCGACGGCGACGCGAATACGGGGTTGTTCCGGCCCGGCGCGGACATCCTCGGTTTGGCTACCGGCGGCAACGAAGTCGGGCGGCTCACGCTGGAGCGGTACGCCAAGTTCTCCGCGAGCGGCGCCTACATCGGCTCGACCGGCGCTTATCACGAACTGCGCGGCGCGAGCAACGGAGACCACACGGCCGTCCTCTCGCACGCTGGCTCGAACCCCTTCGGCGTGCGCCTTTACTTCGACGGGGCGACGCCCGACAACAACACGAACTACTTCCTGCGGGCCGAGGACGCCACGCTGCCGCGGTGCTACATCTACTCGGACGGCGACCTGCAGAACCACGATAACAGCTATGGTGCGATCTCGGATGCGCGCCTGAAGCAGGACCTCGTGCCCTCCGGCTCGCAGTGGGACGACATCAAGGCGCTGGAGGTCGTGAAGTGGCGCGACAAGAGCGACGTCGAGCGCGATGGCGACGCGGCGAAGGTCATGCTCGGCTGCTCGGCGCAGCAGGTCGAGACGGTATCGCCCGGCCTCGTGATCGAGACCGACGAGGTCGAGTTCTACCAGGTGCCGGTCATCGACGACAAAACGAAGCTGCCGCTCATCGGCAAGACCGAGCGGCGCGAGCGGAAGACGGGCCGCAAGCTGAAGGGCGTGCAGTATTCGATCCTCTACATGAAGGCGGTGAAGGCGCTGCAGGAGGCGATGGCGCGCATCGAGGCGCTCGAGGCGAAAGCCGCCGGCGGCGCGCAATGATCACTCGTCAGAACTCCCGATGAACCTCACGGCTTCCGACGAAGAACTGCCGTCCCTGTATCTGCAAAAGACGGGGGCTCCAGCACAGTCCTGGCGGATCTACGCGACTAACACGACGTGGCGCGTTCGCAATGAGACTGCTGGAAACGAGCCGCTCATCTACACGGCCGGCAGCGGCCTGAGCGTCCTGGACAACTTGATCATCGGGGAGTCCCTGATCGCCCGTGGTTCCAACCATGCAATCGGCGTGGGTTCCGTGGTGGATTGGGTCGGCCTCAGAATCAACATGTCGCTGGTGTCCGGTGGCGTAAACGATTTCGCGCTCGGAGTGGATTGCGATCCGTCGATCACGCTGGCGGCTGGCGACACGAACTACGCTGCCAAGATGGGCATTGCCGGCGGCACCATCACCACGCAAGGGATGTCCCAGCACATCGGGCACGTCGCCGCGCTTCGGGTTGGCGACCCGATCATTGTCCTCGGCACGGGTGACAGTATCGGCGTTGCGGCAACCGTTTACATCGTTGACGCACCGACCGAGGGGGATGTGAACGCCGCCCTCTATGTGGCGAGCGGAGCGACGATTCTGTGCGGCGATCTGGACGTCAAGGGCGGCGACTTGACGCTGACGCAGTCCGCTGGCAATGCGATCCTGGATATCGTCACGGAAACCAATTCCAGCGGAGTGGTCAGGTTCACGACCGACGGCATCATTCGCTCGACGATTCTCAGCGGCAGCGCGGCCCCGTTCCGGTTTTTCGCGGGAGACACGGAAACAGAGATCGCGACTCTGGCGAGCGCTGGCGCGTCACGCATGAATGGCGGTGTGCGCATCGGCGCCGACTCGGTCAACAATCTGCTCGACGATTCAGCCAACGGCGCGGGGAGCGCGACGCTGTACATCGGGAACAAGCCGATCCTGGTGGGCAACGGCGTGAATTTCGGTCCAGGCGCGGTGACGAGCCTCACGGTCGTCAACGGCCAGATCACGGCGATCAATTAGACCCGCCCGAATGACAAAGAAAAAGAGGCAGCAAACGCAAGTGAACCCCGCCGAGATCGACGGGCGCATCGAGATGCTCGCTCATCAGCGTAATCAGGCCCTCGACCGGAACGTGCTGCTCGCCGGTCAGGTCGCCGCACTGACGCAGGAGGTGGCCGGACTGAAACAAAGACTCGATAGCGCTCAAAAGGCACGCATCGAGGCGCTCGAGGCGAAGGTCGCGGCGATTGCGAAATGATGGCCTGGCGCCGCATCTTCGGCTTCATCCCGGTGCCGGTCGTCTACACCGACCGCCTGCCCGAGGGCGTGGGCGGGCGTGCGATCGGGCCGCTCGTGCAGATCCGGCCGAAATACCGAGAGCGCGGCGACGAGGGGCTCCACCAGCACGAGCTGGATCACGTCAAGCAGTTCTGGCGGCTGTGGCTCGTCTCGTTCGTGGCGCTCCTCTGGCCACTCGCTGGGCCGGAGGCGCTCGACCTCGCATCGCAGGATGCACTTGCCTATGCCGCCGCGCTCGCGCTGCTGCCGCACACGCTGCTCTATCACCTGGCGCGACCGTACCGGCTTTATGCCGAGGCGCACGCCTACAAGGTGCAGACCCGCTACCCGGACGGGCTGGGCGGAGCGCTCACGCCTGCCAAGGCCGCCATGCGCCTGACGGCGGCGCGCTACCGGCTCGACCTTACGTTCGGCGAGGCGCTCGAGGCGATCAAGCGCGCGTAGCCGGCAGCACACGCTTCACCCACGAGCACCCGCCCGCGCGCGGGTTTTTTATTGCCAGAGGAGGTCCACGGTGTCCGAAGATGAGCGAAGCGAAGCCTCGATCACCACGCCGGCGGGCGCGATCGCGATCAAATCCAAGCGCGCCGCCGAGTTCATTGCGTCGGCGTCGATGGTGCTGCTGTTTCTCCTCGCCTATGTGTTCTGGGAACACAAGGGCGACGCGCTGCGCGGCCAGGACCAGCTTGCGCAGGCGATCAAGGACCTCTCGCAGACCAACATCAAGATGGTCGAGGCGCAGCGCGAGATGAACTGCCTGATCGCCATGCCGGCGGATAGGCGCGAGGCCGAGTACCAGAGTCCGTACTCGATCTGCAAGCGCCTGGCGCAGTGAGGCCGATCATGGACGACGACTGGGATTGGATCGACCGGATCGGCGAGCCTTGGGCGCTGCTGCTCGCGATCCTGCTCATCATCGCCGGATGCGTGGTCGCGGCGACGGGGGCGCTCGCCGGCGAGCGGCCGAAGGGCGTGGTCTTCGACTGCGCGCAGTTCGGGCGCTCGATCCGGAACGTGGCCGAGCTGCGGGACCTCGACGCGAGCCTCGAGAAGACCCTCGCCCTGATCCGCACGAAGAACGCCGCCACGCCGCGGCCGCAGCTTGAGGCGATCGAGCGCGAGGTCCGGCGCATGTGGCGCGAACGCCTGCCGGCGGACGAGGCGGGCTGGGCGCTTTACCGCCGCTGCCAGGCGCAACTGGGCGACATGGGGCGGGAGGGCTGAATGACGCGCGCGATCCGACACATCGTGATCCACTGCTCCGCGACGCCGAACGGTGACGCGCGCTTCGGGCTCGAGGCGATCGACCGCATGCACCGCGAGCGCGGCTGGAGAAAGATCGGCTACCACTACGTGATCGAGGCAGACGGCACGGTGCGCCGCGGCCGCGACGAGGACGAGATCGGCGCGCACGTCGAGGGCTCGAACGCCCACTCGATCGGCATCTGCCTGATCGGCACGGACGCCTTCGTGTGGGCGCAGTGGGAAGCGCTCGCGCGCCTCGCGCGCCACCTGGAGGACCGCTACCCGGCGGCGGACATGCTCGGGCACCGCGACTACTCGCCCGACAAGGACGGCGACGGCGTGGTGGAGCCCTGGGAGTGGCTGAAAACCTGCCCCGGCTTCGACGTACGGACCTGGCTCCTCGGCGGCATGGAGCCGATGGCGGCGAATGTGCTGCCGGATGCGGCATGAAAGTCTTTCTCTGGATCTGCCTCGGCGTGGCGCTGGCGGTTGCGCTCTACTCCGCATGGTGGATGTGGACCCTCGTCAAGGCGCTGCCGCACTGACATGCTCTGGCTCCTCAACTTCTTCGCTGGCTCGGCGGCTCGGCTGCAGGCGCTGCTGATTGGCGCCGCGGTTGCGCTGATCACCATCCTGGCGCTGACCGTCTGGGGCCTGTACTGGCGCGGCGAATACCGCGAGGCGAAGGCCGCGCTCGTCATGCTCGAGGCGCAGAGCAAGATCCTGGCCGAGAGCGTGCGCGCCTGCAGCGCCGGCGTGGCCGAGGCGAAGAAGGCGGGCGAGGCGGCGATCGAGGACGGCCGCAAGCTCCTCGCCGAAGCGCGGCGCCTGGCTGCCGGCGGCCGCCAGCAGGCCGAGCGCATCGAGCGGCTGCTCGCCCAGCCGACGCCGCCCGGTGCCGGCTGCGAGGATGCATGGAAGGACATCGAGAAGGCCAGGGGAGCGCGATGAGTGCCGCACGTCGGACCTCCTCCCTGCCGATCGCGCTCGTCGCGCTCGCCCTGGCCGCTGGCTGCTCGTCGCTGTCGGACATCAAGGTGCCCGAGACCGTGAAGGTGCAGGTCCCGGTGCCCTGCATCGCCCCAGCCGATGTGCCGCAACGGCCCGCCCTGCGCACGGAAGCCGACCTGATGGCCATGGACACGTATCGCCGGACGCTCGCGGCCTGGAGCGATCTGAAACGCTACGAGGCCTATGCCGCGGAGCTGGAGGCGGTGGTGCAGGGGTGCTCGAGGATCAAGAGGTAGAGAGCGACAACCATTGCAGAGGAGATCGACCTATGTGACCGACCCCATCCGCTGAAACCAGCCAAGACGGTAGCCAAGAAAGACGACGCCCGGATCCCGCCCGCGAGGGTTGGGGTCCGGGCGTTTTTGCTTTTCAGGCGGCGCGACGGAAGCCTTGGAGCGCCAGGCGTCGCCGGACTTGCAGCACAGACCGCTGGGGTTTACCGTCCGGTAGTCGTGGGGTCGCCATACTAATCAATATGTTATACAAGGACCGGCGGCTGATTTGGCCGTCGTGTCTAGTCCGTGTCTAGAAAGCCTTGCGGAAAACAGCGGACGGCGCTCGCGAGGAACGTCAGCTATCTAATTTCTTCGTTCGCTCGCCAGCGCACCGCGAGCAGCACGGGCCGGGGTAGGGGTGCCCATCCTTTTTCGGCCTCGACCCCGTCCCGGCGTTCGTAGGCCCCATCACCTGTACATGGAGCTGCATTTTTAGAGATTTCGGCACCAAGTTACAACGGACAAGGAATGTAGCTATCGTCTGATGTCTAAAATTCTTAGCGCGGTCATCGCTGCGCTATTGTTCGCTATCCTGAGTTCTTGTCGCTTTGCTTCCCAAATCTTCTGCTCGGTTTTCGCATCCCTGCACAGAGCGAACAGCTCTCTACTCAAGCGATCGGCTGTTAACAATTCGTGAGAGAGATCACTGCTCTCAAAGTAAACGTCCAGTCTGTTTCTCGCACTCCGGAACGAATCGACGGCCTCGCCTTGGAAAAGATTGATCGCCGTTTGATCGTCGTTGCTGGGTTCTGGCTTCTGATATGCACGGCACGCATCGTACGCTAGGGCTGTGTAACGATAGCTGGCAGCTAAAAACTCATCCACGACGCGAGCTCGTATTGCCAGGACGGTCTTGCTCAACTCAGCGCGATATTCGATGTCCTTTTCCCAAGGCTTGACGACCCATAAAATTGCTAGAGCACCCGCAACTCCTAGCAGCACAGTGCGGGCAGTTTCCGTCCAGAACTTCTTTGATTCGTCCCACTGCGCCATCCGCAGATCTCCCAATTTATTAACTGTGAGCACGCTAGCAATGCTCGCACCTTCGTCTGATGTGTCGTTTGCGCTTGAAATTCTCAGCAGGTAAGCGTTAGCATATTCTTATAGAAAGAGTTATTGTGCGGTGGGAGCATTCTGTTGCTGCTTTCTGTCCGCTCAGCTACTCAGGGGCCAGACGATGTCATGGATGAACTCCGAGCTGATCCTCTACCACGGATGTGATTGGGATTCAGCAGACGCGATCTGCCGTCCTTCGTCAACTTTTCCTGTCCACTCTATAAACCTTATGCTGTGTACACCGCACACCGACTTCGGCAAAGGTTTCTATGCCACCACCAACCTTCATCAGGCAAAGAATTGGGCGAACGATCGCACGACGCTGCTGAGGATTACTGATCCCCAAAAGTTCGCGGCTGTTGTAGAGATTGCGGTTGAGCGAGAGCACCTCGCTGCTAACGCGAGTGTGTTGTGCTTCGTAACGGAAGGTAGCGCAGCGACTTCGGACTTTTGGGAGTTTATAAAGCATTGCCGTACGGGTAGTACTACTTCTGGCCATGAGCTAAGTGCGAACAAGAAGGATCGGATGTATGACTTAGTATTTGGCCCCGTGTCGCTTTGGACCCAAACGCTGGTCATCAAGGATTGCGACCAAATTAGCTTCCATACTCAAGACGCTCTCAAAGCGATCAAGAAAGCAACGGTCAAGTACCAATGCACTCAGACTAACCCCCACTTTATTGTCTAGAACGGCTATGGCTACGCTTAACGACGACGAGTTATCGCAGTTCCTGAAAGAGTCATATGTCGACGATTACTGGGACATGGTTAGGAGTACATTTGAGCGCGTGTTCGATGAGAGCGATTTCGCTCTCGTTGATCGACTCCGCGACGCCATCCTTAAGCGCCCGGAGAAAGAACAAGTACTTTTTTACCATGCCGAGCCATTAGCCGTGGCGGCCGGTTTGCTCGGGGCGCGTGCAGGCCAACTCAAGGCTTCGCAATATACAGAGTACGCGATGCTGGTGAAAGCGAAGGGGCGAGATCGACCCGCGGGCACTCTAACTCTAGTCCCGTAAAGTTCGGCGCGAAGTGCTGCAATGGGTTCTCCCGGTCCCCGCTCCCGAAAGCGGCCATTCGTCGCTGCCGATGATTTGAACCTCTGTTACGCGCCATGAGCGTCCACTGACTACCATCAGCATCCGGCTTTTGCGCCCTATGGTTACGAGGCATAGAGTGTGGCCACAAGGATGCTGAACCATGGCGAAGTGGACTAAGGGTCAAAGCGGCAATCCAGGCGGGCGACCAAAGGAAATGGGCTATCTCCGAGAGATAGCGCGTAAGCACCGCGAGGCGATCGAAACGCTTGTCACGGTAATGCAGAACTCGGAAGCGACAGACCAAGCACGCGTCCACGCTGCAACGGCGTTGCTGGATCGCGGCTGGGGTCGCCCCGCTCAGACGATCACGAACAGCAACGGCAACACCCTGAAGGTGGATGAGAAGGCGTTTGAAAGCACGCGTGAGTTGCTCGCTAAGTACATAGACAAACCTGAGAACACGCGGGAAGCAGCGTCAGCCATCGTTACCGCTGCGGATGAAGGCGACGCCCCCGCGTCGGGCGTTACGCATCAGCGGTTCGTCGGGTTCTATAACTCCGCGGCAGTTTCCGCTCGCGCCCGCCAAACCTAGAATCGGTCCCCATGCGAGCAAGACTTGCATTCCGTGCGGCCCAGATCGCGCACGAGCGGATGATCTCCTACTTGCGGGACGTGCCGGCAGGAGTCGTAGAGGCGGACCGCGGCAAAGCCGAGCAGCTAACGCGGGACTGCGAAAATACTTTCTAGGAATGGATGGCAGCCTGCAGAGAGTTCACGGTCCACTAGCCGCGAGAGCAGTGGCTCCGCGAGCAGCTAGCCAAAGATCAAGACGGCCCACGGTCGCGCGACCGATGCGGAGCGCAGGAAGTGGAACGAGCGTCGACAGAGACGTCCGCAACGCCAACGCATGACGTCACGGACCGAGTGGCGTGAGCGGATCGACGATTCGAACTCAGGCTCAGTCATTGTGACGATCGCCATTCGCAACGTTGCTCCACTCGAGATCGAGATTCCCAGATGGAAATGGAATCCATTCTTGTTCTTGGCTGTTCTCGATCGATATCCCGCGGCTGGGGCCTGTGCACTAGGTCCACACACACGTGCCCTCATTGCGTAGCTTGGCTCGAGGCACCGGCAATGAGGCCTGGTCGGACGATTCCCGCTCCGCTTCCCAGTCTATAGTTGCATAATCGTACGAGCGGGCTTTATCTAGTTGACGAGGCTTGCCATGTACGCCGCGATTTCAGGCAAGGCAGCGCAAAAAGGGGGGTCTCGTTTCCGCGAGAAAACGGTGCGCCTTAACTATTTCACCAGCGCGCAATTTGGCCTGCAGGCGCTGAGCAAGCGTCGCATTAAGATTGCTCGACTTACCGAGCTGAATGATCCGTTTGAGTTCCTGGCAGCCGATCTATCGGACAAGAACAGTCGGACGCTTCTTCGTCAAACGAGGGCAACGCTTTCGGAGACGAAAGGAATTCTGTGTTTCAGCAGGGTTTGGAACAATCCGGTTTTGTGGGGTCACTATGCAGACAAGCACCATGGCGTCGCTCTCGGGTTCGAAGTACCGTCAACGCATGCACATCCAATAGCGTACGTTAGCTCACGCCTTTCGTGGCCGGCCGTTATTGATGGAGCGTTCGTGTGCCGACTTCTTTTTACCAAATTTTCCCACTGGAGCTACGAAGATGAGTACCGCGTTTACGTTGACCTCGATAGTCAAGAAGGCGGACTGTACTTCGCAGATTTCTCAGAGACGTTGGCTCTGCGTCGCGTCATTGTCGGGTGTGAATCGGCACTTACGCGTGCTGATATCCGCGAAGCGTTGGGTGGCCACAGCGATATTGATGTGTTCAAAGCACGCCCCGCCTTTAAGTCCTTCCGCATCGTAAGAAACAGAGACGAGTCGCTATGGGCTTAGTGACAGGTTTGAGCGGAACGACAACCGCATCCGTCAAGGAGCCAAGCTTTGGGTCAACCCGTCCACGCGTGACCGCTGGCTGCAGGCGACCCGCATGAAGCCTCGAGCCAAGTAGGGAGCCGTTATGCGAGCGTTCTGGATTTACAAATGCAATAACAAGAACGAGGAATATCAGCGCACATGGGGTGATTGGGCGGAAGTATTCGATAGCACAAAGGCTAAAGGGTGGGGCTCAACGAGCATAGTTGCCGAACTTGCCCAGGCCAAGATCCGAGATATGGTCATCGCATATCAAACGGATCGGAACGAGCTTGTCGGTGTCGCTCGCGTTGTAGGATGGAGACCTCAGGGCAGGTACAAACGACTCGTTGTAAAGCCAATCCGGAGAATTGGCGTACGCGTCCGGCCGCTGAAGGAATCAAACGCTAAGGTCGCGCGAATTCCGGCGCTGCAGCCGGGGAGGATCGGTACGCTCTATTCGGTCTCGCGAGCAGATGCCCATACTTTGCTTCGGGCCGCCGGACTGCGTCTCGCTGAGAATGCTAATGAACCGAGCGACAACGCTGAACGCTCAGTTCAGGGTGCCGGGTTTGGCACGCCAGAACGGAACAAGCTCGTTGAGCGAGAGGCAGTGAGACACATAAAGCGCCATTTTCGACGTCAAGGTTGGTCAGTGACGGACGTATCATCTGAGAACCGGGGTTACGATCTCCTCTGCAAGCGCCCCGGCGAGCGTAGTCACGTCGAGGTCAAGGGCGCGCGTGGTGAAGGCCAGCAATTCATCCTCACCGCTAGAGAGCTCGATACTTGGACCAAGGACAAACAGTTCGTACTCGCTTTCGTCGGTAGCGCGCTATCAGCCAAACCTTCGCTCTCGTTCTTTCCGAGCGCAGCGGCTCAACGGGAGTTTGAGTTACGTCCACTTTCTTTCATTGCACGAAGGCAGCCTAACCCCGACATCCAAACCAGCGCCCGTAAGAGCCGCCGCCACCGAAACGGAGCCTCAAGCGCCGGATGACGAAAAATACGCGATCGTCTGCGGACCGCTTACATCAACAAAGCAGGCAATGAACGTCGCTACTTCTTCACGCGTTGCCGTGGAGCTCTGCGCCGGATTCGGAGGAATCGGCATCGGCCTACGAGCACTCGGGTTTCACATCGCAAGAGCGTACGACTCATGGGAACAGGCAGTTTCGATTTACAACCACAACTTCGGTGACAAGGTCGCGACGACCGCCAATCTGCTGAGCGAAAAAGGCCTCCAACTTGTGGATACCGACCGCGACCGCATCGGCGACGTTGAGCTCCTCGCTGCCGGGCCGCCCTGCAAGGGTTTCAGCCAGCTTAGAAATGGTTACCACGACGGACGTAACGGCCACAATCGCGTGCTGGCGGCCATGCCCGACTATGTTGCAATTCTCCGGCCGCGCCTTTTTCTCTTGGAGAATGTTCCGGACCTTATAAGACATCGCGACGGAAGGACTCTCGCCGACATCTTGGAACGGCTGGAGCGGCCAGCGAAGCACCTCCGATACCGAGTCGAGTACAAGGTCTACGACGCGGCGCTCTTCGGAACGCCGCAAGCTAGACGCAGGATCTTGATCTTTGGCGTCCGCAGCGGTGCGAAGGAACGGCTCCCGGAACCCGGACCCGATCTCGCCCCACTCTTTGCGGCAGTCCGCCACCAAGGAAGGATCCCGAAGGAGTTCAACCAGTACTTAGAGGCCCTAGCGGACCCGGAGAACGCAACGCTTACCTCTGCAAGGCAAGCACTCTCCGATCTGCCTCTCCTCGGCCCAGGCGAACCAGAGGCTGAGAGACTCTATGCCTCTGAAGCAAAAAACGCGTTTCAGCGATGGGTGCGGACTGGTGCGCCCGCGAAGCTCCGTGACACTCGAACGCCGGCGGTCAATGCCGAGACTGTGAAACGCCTGCGACATGTCCCACCTGGCGGGTGCGCTAGGGTGATTCCAGAGGGGCATCTCAACGGACTCGCGAGGCGGTACGGTTCGGCCTACAGGAGGCTACACCCCGACGCCCCTTCGACCGCGCTTTCAACAAAGTACGACTGTGTCTACCACTACAAGGAGCAGCGTTCGCTATCCGTACGGGAGTACGCCCGCATTCAAGGGATTCCGGATTGCATTACATTCCCAGCGAGCCTGGTCTGTCGGCGGAGTGCGTATGAAATGATTGGCAACTCGGTGCCGCCTCTACTGATCGAACGGGTGCTCGGCCAGGCGATCGGCAACGGGAACGCCTAGAATGAAATCTGCGCCCCCTCTCAGACTAGGCGCGGTAAAGCGCCTCGCCCTCATCGATGCCGTGCTTGATTCGGCCTACGGCACGCCGGAGGCCGATCTCGACAACAAGTCTGATCCACTCGACGAGGCGATCTACATCATCCTGAGCTTCCAAACCGATCTTGCGCGGTTCAGATCCACTTGGTCTCGACTGCGCGCCGCATACCCATCGTGGGACGCGCTCGAGCGAGCTGCGGTTCGCGATGTCACGCGGATTCTTCGTGACGGAGGCCTCCACAGACAGAAGACCCGGACGATCCGCCGGTTACTCGCAGAGGTCCGTAAAGTCGCCGGCGAGCTTTCTCTCGATCGCTTGCGCCTGATGAATAACGAGGACGCTGAGGCATTGCTAGTGCGACTCCCCGGCCTGTCGTGGAAGTCGGCTCGCTGCGTCCTTCTGTATAGCCTCGGACGCGACGCCCTCCCTGTTGACAGCAACACATTTCGCATTCTCAAACGAACTGGTGTTCTGTCGAGACCCGCCGTCTATCGACGGCGCTCACTGCACGATGCCATTCAAGCCGCTGTACCCGCGCACCGCCGCCGTGCTTTGCATGTGAACCTTGTTGTGCACGGGCAGCGCATCTGCTTGCCACGTAGCCCGCGGTGCACGCTCTGCCCGTTGCTTGTCGAATGCCCGAAGGTTGGTCTTCCATCCGGTGCACGCAAGCGCAAACAAGCGCCCCCCGTAAAGGCGCCAAACGCGCACGCTGGCGGTGGAGGAGATGCCAGGCTGTAGAGAAGGGTTGTAGGGAGGAAGCCCGAACAACGAGCAGGAGGGGGGAACGTCCCGGTGGTCGTGGAAGTGCTTTTGCTCCTCAGCGGAGTTGGTCTCGCGCTGGCAGCTGGGTTCGCGGCAATAGTGGTGCGCGCGCGCCGCCGTCACCATGGCGACAACGAGGCGCATAACAAAGCAGAGCGAGAAGCACAGCGCCAGGCCGAAGAGCCACGCACTCGTGAGGAAGCTCGCGCGGTGGCGGAGCAAGAAGCGCAGCGACAAGACGAAGAAACGCGCAAGCGTGTCGAGGAGGAAGCTCGCGCGGAATCAGAGCGAGCAGCGAAACAACAAGCCGAAGAAGCAGCGCGCGCGGCGGCGGAGCGAGAGGCACAGCGCCAGGCTGAAGAGGCACGCACTCGTGCCGAGGAAGTTCGCGCGGAATCAGAGCGAGCAGCGAAACAACAAGCTGAAGAAGCAGCGCGCGCGGCGGCAGAGCGAGAAGCACAGCGCCAGGCCGAAGAGGCACGCACTCGTGAGGAAGCTCGCGCGGTGGCGGCGCAAGAAGCACAGCGAGAAGCCGAAGAGGCACGCGCTCGTGCTGAGGAGGCCCAATCCCGCGCCGAAGATCAACATGGGGGTGCCGACGCCGATGACAGTGCGGAGAACGGCCCACTAACCGAACCGTTACGCGCGCGTGACCGTACGCCGAGGATTCCCCGGCAATACCGTCCAACTGGACGCACCCCAACGCCGCAACGGCCCACGGCGACACCACCTACAGAGCGAGAGGCACGCGATCGTGCGACGCCGATCGAAGTTCGCCTCGAGTTCCAGAAAGGTGGCTTCTGCCGAGTGTCGTTGCTCCCGCGCCGTGCCGCGGACATGCCGGTCGAGTTCGCGGTCGAGGGTACTGGCAATCCTCTCGAGCTCCTGGAGCTGCAGGATGAGTGGTATGAGGACGTTGTTCTGCCAGACATCGGACACCTGCTCATGCAGGGCGTCGAGTGGGCAGGCGCATTGCCCGGTGGCGGCGTGGGCAGGCTGTCGCTAAGTGGCCGTGGGCTTTACGTGTTGACTCGCCATACTGATCTAAGCGGCTTCGTCAGCACGGTGCGCCTGATCCTCGGTGAGGAGCACGTGGTTCTCTGCCTCGCCGAACTTCTGCCGGACGTCCGTGCAGCCATCGCACTAACCGAAGGTCCTGAGCCGGACGTCGTTCACTCCGACAAGGGAATCCCGGTAGGGTGGGTTGGCCTCCGGGGCGTGCGTCCCCGGAAGCCGATCACGCCTAGTCCGGCTGGCGACATGCTCGATGCGCTCCGCCCACTTCCAGATGTGGAGATTGCATTGAACGGCGGCATCAGAATCGATCGCCAGAGTTGGCTTCGCGGCTTCCCGCCTGCGATCCACGTTCTCGGCGATACCAGCACGATCGGCGCACTCACTATCGACGGGCAGGAAGCGCAACTCTCTCTCAATGGAGCGTATGTTGTTCCGGGCTGGGATTCCGCGGGTGAGCACACGATATGGTGCGTAAGCACTTCACGAACGTACGCTATTCGGAGCGGTGCCGAGGAGTGGGCGGATTGGGATGCATACGCTTGGTCACTTGGCGAACCGAGTGCACGCGACACGCATTCGCGGCCCGCGATCTGCGGCGTACTCGTGCGCGCGCCAAAGGCCGTCCAATCAGATACCCGCCCTACGATTGTGGCCGTATCGAATCCAGTACTGATTGGCGCGAAGCCCGGCGAGATCGAAGTTTGCGTTCCCCGCAAGGATGTGCCCTCCGGATCCTGCGTTGCATTTCCAACTTTTGAACCCGTCTGGGCAATCCCGGCCAGTCTCCGTCGCAGGGACAAGCGAGGCGCTCGAGTGATTCTGATCGGCCCCCAACGACCTGTGGAAACGGAAACCCACCCGGCGAATAAGCGACCCAAGGGACGACGCATGTCTCGTCGCCGTGCTCTGGGCCTGGGAACGTACGCGTGGTGCAGGTCAATTCTCGCCGCTGGCCGAAAGGGGTTGCAGCCTGACCCGCGGCACCGTGACATCGAGAACCTGTGGAAGACCTATAAACGCTTTGCCAAGGTACTCTGGGGAAACCGTCGATGAACGCTAACTCGCTGCTACTCTGGATGTCGGCGCGGCGTCACGGTTCGTGGCAGCAGTTTCGCGGCGCAGTTGAGGAACTGCAGCTTGGCGAAGGTGATGAACTTGAGGGAGAGAGCGACGATGCAGCGGACCTCTTTTCCCTACCGCCCCACCAGACACTCCGATTCAACCTTCAGCGCCTCGGACACGCTGAGTTCTTTGCGGGAGCTGGAGACGGTGCAGACTGGCGGGTTACGCCGCCAAGCCTAGCGGTAACACAGCACGCGTCCGGTTGGCTCGGCATTGTTGTCGGCGCCCGTTCGTTAACGCTTCTGCAGCGCATTCGCTCAGCTGCCGGGGACGCAAATATCGAGACTCTCTTGGTACCGGGATATCCCGACCAGATTCTGATCTCAGCCAACGACAAAAGCACACTCTTTGCGTTGGCGAATCGGGCCGGCCTTCTATCGCAGAGTGATGCCCCAGCCGCCCTTTTGGCGTGCCTCCCAACTGTCGATGACCCATGCGTGCGCTATCCCACACAACTACCCCTGGGCGCCGCCTGGAAGATCGATCGATTTTCTCCGGACGACCTTGCTTGGCATTCTGCGACTCGCGAGGACGCTGCTGCCGTGTCTGACGGTCTCTTCCGATTCGCTCTTCGGCACCAAAACCACATGCTGCTTTGCCGGAGGGGCGAACCATTTCGAGTTCCCGGCCAAGTAGGCAAATATATCGTCCTTCGGCATAGGCGCCAAGTTCTCCAGTACGACCGTGAGATCCGATCGCTCGCACTGCCGCCAAGTTGCCGGCCGCCATTCTTGGTCGAGCGAGCCCTGATCTTGTGCTCTGGATCGCCGCCTTCGTACGAGCGCGGACCGCGAGGGCGTGTTCTCCGGTACCAGCAGATTCCGCAAGACATTGCTTTAACCGCAGCCGCACTACTCCGCCAGGAGCTCAGATGAGTAATCCACTCACTATCTTCGAGAATCTTCGCGACACGTATTTCCGGTATCTCGACAGTCCGTTTGATCTCCGTTACCCGGACCTCATTGCAGAGCGCCGCGCGCTCCTCGACGTAGATGGCCGACTTTACAGACGCCCGCTCATCGAGCCCGTTCCGACATATCAGTTCTCCGGGCAGACGTTCTCCCAAGCAGCGCAGGCCCTCCTCGGACCTATCTGGCCCCAGCCTGTTGTGGCGGATCTGTCCCAGTTCGTGTCGCAAGGACTCTTTCCACCAACTCTCCCAAACGGGCAGCCCCGCGAACTGTACGCACACCAGCGGGAAGTTTTCGAACAGTCGGTCATTCACGGCCACGATGTCGTAGTGACTACGGGAACTGGTTCAGGGAAGACGGAGTGTTTTCTGCTTCCTATTGCCGCAGGATTGGCTAGAGAATCAGTGAATTGGCCAGCGCCCGGTCCTCTGCCAGCGCAGTGGGACTGGTGGAATCACTGGACCATGCAGGGAGGTCGGCGTCGTTATGCCCCTCGGATCGCCCAGCGAGCTCATGAAAGTCGCACACCAGCCATCCGAGCACTTATCCTCTACCCGCTCAACGCGCTCGTGGAGGACCAGCTCGCACGCTTGCGCGACGGTCTTGACGGCGCCGGTGCCAGAGCTTGGCTCCAAACGCATCGCGCAGGGAACCGGATCTACTTCGGGCGCTACACGGGACGGACGCCCGTGTCGGGGAATCGCACTTCGGCGACCACGAATAGGCTTCGCGCAGAGCTCGCTGATACGCACCGAGACGCTCAACTTGTAGTGGGGACTCCGGCGGCACGGTTCTTCGCGAACATGGACGGTGGTGAGATGTGGTCGCGATGGGACATGCAGGACCACCCGCCGGACATCCTGATCACCAACTACTCGATGCTGAACATCATGTTAATGCGCAGCGCCGAGGCGCCGATTTTCGAACGGACGAAGCAATGGCTTGAGCAGGACCCCTCGAACGTCTTTCATCTCGTTGTCGACGAGCTGCACACCTATCGCGGGACCCCCGGTACTGAAGTCGCGTACCTCATTCGAGTGCTCCTCGACCGCATCGGTCTGCCGCCAAACTCGGACCAGCTGCGCATCATCGCTTCAAGCGCATCGGTGGCCACTGGCGTCATGGGTCTCCAGTACCTCGAGTCATTCTTCGGCCGCGATCAGAATCGGTTTCGCATCGTTGGTGCTGCCCCTCAGCCGCTCAGCCCTGGTGCGTTCGGTCCGATGCAGGCAAACGTCGCGGCGTTGCGGCAACTCCGTAACGATCTGCGAGCATCAACCACATTGACCGCGTCTATTGCGACCGCCTTCCAAAACGCAACGGGTGCGCCAGCGGCGTCCCCTGGAGCGAGCGCGGAGTTAACGCTCGACTCTGCCCTTGCCCATGTGATGGCCGCCGACGCACTACGCTTGGCATGTGCAGCTGGGTCGGTTACCGCTCCTATTCTGGAACCGAGATTCCCTGAACAGATCGCGTCGACGATGTTCCCGGGGCTTCCTCTTCCCGATGGTCTCGAAGCTGTAGAAGGTCTGCTCGCTGGTCTCTCTGCGGCACGTGGCGCGAGCGGCACTGCCTCACTTCCCGTTCGAGCGCATATCATCTATCGCAACTTGCAGGGCCTCTGGGCGTGCACGAACCCTGCCTGTACGCAGGCTCCACCTCGGACCGGCGCTCCACCCGTCGGGGCGCTTCACTACGTTCCGACGCTGACCTGCGGTTGCGGCTCGCGCGTACTCGAACTCCTGTACTGCGAGGCCTGCGGCGACACCTTCTTCGGCGGCTACCGCCGAGACACAGGGAATCCGAATGAGTGGTATCTCAGCCCGGACCACCCGGACCTTGAGGCGTCGCCGGACATGGCTTCGATGGATCGAGACTACCTTCGATATGCCGTGTATTGGCCAGGAGCGCCTGGCGTAACGCCTGCGTCCTTGCAATGGACCCAAGATCGTGTTGGAAGGGAGTGGCGAGCCGCACGCTTCACACCAGTAGACGGAAAAGTGGCGCTAGGTGGTCGCGGATACCTCTACTACGTACCGGCAATGCACTCGCCACCTCCGCCCACTGGTGATAGCGCGCGCCAGGCGTATCCCGCGCGCTGCCCCCGATGTGACGCGGATTGGTCTCGACGGCAGATCGGGTCACCAGTTCGCACGCTTCGCACCGGCTTTCAGAAGATCGCACAGGTCCTGTCAGACGCCCTCCTTCGGGACATCGCACCCGTTACCGCCAACCAGTCACGCAAGCTGGTGGTGTTCTCAGATAGCCGACAAGATGCCGCCAAGCTCTCGGCAGGAATGCGCTTCTCACACTATCGAGACGCGCTACGGCAGGCGATCACAGACGCAGTCGGTGTCCAAGGAACAGGTGCGCTGGCGTTCGCATCGCAAGTTGGCGGACGGCATTTGCCGCCGCAGCAACAGGCGCTCGCCACAGCGTTTACTGGAATCCACCCGGCTGAGGCAGCTTCGCTCTCGATGGCCGCCAACCCCGCGACCGCGCATCTGCAGTCGCCATCGCATCCAAGCCTCACATGCCAAGCGGCAGCTCAGCAGATTTTGACTCGAGCCGCCCAGGGACCATTCCACATTGGGCAGCTCTCGGCTGACGCGTCGGCGCAGCTGCTCGCGAAGGGGATCAACCCTGGTGGTTTCACTCAGGACGTGCTCTGGACCGCCCCGCGAACGAGAGAGGGCAGCTGGCGAGACCTCTACATCTGGGGCACGCCCGGTACTATTCCCCAAGCGAAAGCGGCGGCGCAACTCCTCCAGCAACAGCGCGATCACTTGCGCAGGATCCAAGACCAGTCGGTCCTCGAAGCGATGGACGTCGTCTTCGCATCGGGACGCCGTAGCCTTGAGTCTCTTCGGCTGGCGTACGCAACCACCGACCGCATTGTCACGCCAGCGCCAAGCACGCTTGTCCAAGAAGCCGCTGACGGTGCGATTCGCTTGCTAGGGGCACGGCGCCGGCTCTCGACGCACGGAGCCGCGGGCCAGCCAAACCCGCCGGCGTACGTCGCGCAGTATCTCGCGGCGGTCGCGCAGCGACACGCCATGGCGCCGGCATCGTTCGTTGCGGACGTGCTGAATTACCTTAACCGCGCCGGCGTCCTTACACAGCACGTCCTTGTCGCGCAGAACCTGTGCCTTGCACTACCGGCGATGGTGTACTTTGAATGCGGTCAGTGTCGCCGAGTTCATCTGCATGCGGCGGGAGGCGTCTGCACGGATTGCCACATCCCCCTTGGCCCGGCGCAGCCCCTGGCAGGCGCTCAAGCTACGCGCGACTACTACAGCTATCTGGCCACGCAAGCCGGTCCGATCTTCCGGTTGAACTGTGAGGAACTCACTGGCCAGACGAACAAGAACGACGGTCGCAAGCGGCAGCGACTCTTCCAAGACATCTGCCTCCCCGCACCAGACGAGATTCAGGTCACAGATTCGATCGATCTGCTCAGCGTGACCACCACGATGGAAGCCGGTGTGGACATCGGCTCTCTGCTCGCCGTCATGATGGCGAATATGCCGCCGATGCGCTTCAACTACCAGCAACGCGTTGGCCGTGCCGGGCGGCGCGGCGCGGGCTTATCGGTTGCGCTCACCCTTTGCCGCGGGCGGAGCCACGACGACTACTACTTCCAGCGGCCCGATCGGATTACCTCGGACCCGCCACCGCAGCCTTACGTTGACATGCGCCGAGAGGCCATCCTCCAGCGAGTACTAGCGAAGGAAGTCTTGCGGAAAGCGTTCGCGGCGCTCGGGCTGTTTGCTGCGCAAGGTGGTGACAGCGTACACGGTGAGTTTGGAAATGCATCCGACTGGGGCACTTCGCCCGCTCAGCCCCCGCCGGGGACACCGCCGGGTCTGACGGTCGAGCAGTTGGTGGATGCTTGGATCCAGAACAATGGACCAGAAATCGCCCATACGTGTGATGTGCTGCTGGCGTTCACGCCACCACAAATGCATGCGCAGAGGTCGGCGCTCATCGCCTACGTCCAAACGCAACTGGTGCCACGAGTCACCGCCGCCTCAGTGAATCCGATGCTGCCGCAGAGGTCACTGAGCGAGCGACTCGCGAATGTCGGCGTGCTGCCCATGTTCGGATTCCCAACGCGCATCCGTTATCTCTTCCACGAGCGGCCAGGTGGGGCCTACGAGTGGCCCCCCGATGGCGTCGTCGATCGCGAGCTCGACATTGCGATAAGTCAATTTGCCCCGTCATCTGAAACGGTGAAGGACGGCCTGATCCACACAGCGGTGGGCGTCGTCGACTATCAGCCGCAAGGAACCTCTGTGGTGGAGCAACCGAATCCACTCGGCCCCCCTATTCCGATCGGGCTGTGCCGGCGCTGCGCAGCGGTCGATGGCTCCTCGAACCCTGCGCAGACATGTGCCGTTTGCGGGGCGGCACCTCCGGAATACGAGCTGGTGAACCTCTCACAACCGCGTGGCTTTACTACTTGTCCGTGGTTTGGCGGAAGCCGCGACTTTGACGGAGTTTTCGAGTGGACCGCGCGCGCGTCGCGGCCAAAAGTCGGGGTGACACCGATCGCGATGACGCCCGTTGCGAACTTCGAGATTTCGAGTGGGCAGGAAACCGTATATGTAATCAACGATAACGAAGGCCAGCAGTTTGAGTTCGAGAAGCTCGCCCAAGGTGAGACTTGGGTAACTCGCGAGGCGCTTGCTAAGATCGGGATCAACAACCCTGCTTTCGCGGGCGGCGGTGGTCCAGATCGGCGGGCGCTCGCCTCCGTCAAACCAACCGACGTTCTCGTCCTCGGGATTCAGAACTGGCCAGTTGGCATCAACGCTGTTCCCCTTCGGGTGGAGGGCCGGGCGGCGCTCTACTCTCTCGGGTTCCTCCTGCGTCGAGCTGCTGCCGTCCGCCTCGATATCCATGAACGCGAGCTTAAAGTTGGCCTTCGTGTATTGCAGGATCCGAATGGGCAGGTGGTCGGCCAAATATTTATGTCGGACAGCCTGGAGAATGGGGCGGGCTATAGCTCCTACTTTGGCACCCCTGCGGAAGCTGAGAGTTTGCTGCGCTTCGTTGTAGGCCAGACGAGTAACACCTTCTATGCCCCACTCGTTGCCCAGGCGAATCCACAAGGTTTGCCCGCGCACGGGGCTCTGTGCAGGACCTCCTGCCCGGACTGCCTCCGCGATTTCAGCAACCTCGCGTACCACAACATTCTCGATTGGCGGCTGGGTCTCGATCTGGCGCGCTTGGCGCTCGATCCAGCGGCACCGATCGACTTCTCGGTCTCCTACTGGCAAGGCCTTGATACGGCAGCCGCTGGCCCCTACTTCGCGGCCATGCCCGGCTGGCAGCCGACAACGTTTGGTAGCCTTCAGGCCGGACGGCGTGGAAACGAAGTCGAGATCGTGACCCACCCGCTGTGGAACACGGATCCCAACTTCGCTGGGCCGCTCCTCGCGACAGCGTACGCGCAAGCGATTGCGGCTGGTTGCCAAGTGACGATGAAGTCCATCTTTGAAGTGCTGCGGAGGCCTTTCTAAACGTGTCGGCGCTGGAGCTGCGGGAGATTAGCGCGACAAGCCCGACGCTGGCGGAAACCATGCGCGTATGTCTCCTTCGCGCCGGCCTATCGAGGGCGAGCGGCGGGTCTAAGTTCGTCCTCGGGAATCCGAAAGCGTGGCTCGGCACCGCGTACCATGAAGTGCTAGAAAAGATCGTTCACGTCGACCTCGGACAGGAGCCTCTGCTCGACGCTGTCGCTCGCCTTTGGAACGAGGCCGTTGCCGCACAAGAGCGCCGCGCCAAGGCTCACGCGCTTGATCGCCGCTTCGGTCCACCGGTTGGTTGGCCGGGTTACCACGTTGCGCGTGCGAGCGTTCTGCTTCGAGCCGAAGAACTCGCAGGCAAGCCGACGCCCCCAGAGTTGCCCATCGAGAAGCAGACCCGCAGCATTGAAGCGGCTGCGGCGACTCTTCGCGAACACGAGTTCACGGCCTTCGGCGGTAAGCTGCTCGGGCGCCCAGATGTGGTCCGCGCCGACGAGGTGGTCGACTACAAGAGCGGCGCGATCTTTGAACACGACGCTGCGACGCAAACCGATGTGGTAAAGGCAACGTATGTGCGTCAGCTCCACATCTACGCGTACTTGGTGAAGCAGCAGCTCGGTTGGTGGCCCCAACGAGGTATTCTTCTCCCTCTTGGGGGAGCCGGAATCGAGATTGCGTTCGAGCCATCCGCGTGCGAGCGAGAGGCGAAAGAAGCCCTAGCACTGCTGGACGAATACAACGATAGGTTGCGCGCCGGCGCTGGGCCTGAGGACTTTGCGTCACCCTCGCCTGAGAACTGCCGGTGGTGTCAGTACAAGCTCGTTTGCTCATCTTTCTGGAAAACGTCGTCGCCCGCGTGGTCTGGGCACTTGGACGGTGCTGCTGTAGAAGGCGTTCTCGCCGACGGACCTGCAATGATCCACGCCGGTGCAGCGAGAGCGGTCAGCCTGGACATTCAAGGTGGAAGCGAGGTGCGGCGGCGGGCGCAAATCGCCCCACTAAATATAAGCACTCACCCTGCAGTCACTACGCTCGCGCCGGGCGATAGCGTTCGCTTCATAGGGCTTCGCGCTCGCCCCGATGGCGTGTTGGCCCCAAGCGATCGAACCGTTCTCTTCCGACTCAAAGACTTGCCATTTGTCAACAACGAGAGGGGTCCCATCGCGCGCGGTCCCTGATCGTGGTTGTCCACAACTTCAAAACTGTCTACTTGACGGGGAAGCTTACGCTGTCATTTGGAGGTTCTTAGTATGCGCTGCAGCGTCTCGCGGTTTTCAGTGATGAATTCGCCAACTCGAAGTGACGCAAACCCCGTATGGGCGTGTTCGGCTACGAGCGAAATTACCACACCTGACTCGATCTCCCCTCGTATTTCATTTTTCCAGCGTATTAGGGCTACGACGAGCCGCGATGTTTCGGTGCGACCATCGTCAGTCGAGAGGGTCCCAGTTTTCGCGTAGATGCGAACTCCAAGGTTTCGCAATGCATCAAGAGCTTTGGTGGCTTGCAAAGATTTGTACGCAGTACCACCGCTTTGGGCCACTGCAGCTAAACCGGGGCGCAGCCTCCTAGCTGCGTCCTCAAACGAGGCGCGTGATTCTGAATGCCGGACTGAACCAGAAGGCAAGTGAGCCGCTATTGGCTTCCCGATTACTACTGATGCGAACGCGGCGGCGAAATCCACGTTAGCCCATCGGTTCTCAGCCCCACCAAGTGCAAGACTTACGTACTCACGTGGGTTATGTATCAGGTCCAACCGAAAGTTCGGCGAGGGCGGTGAAAGATAGAGCAGTCGGTCGGACAAATGGTTGGTCGGGTCGGCATCGTCTTGTAGAGTCCAAAATGACCTCTTGATGCGGCCAGGATCCTCGTCATTACGTCTGACGCGAAACATCGAGAAAAAATTACTGGCCAACTCTGTCTGATGCAGATTCGTTATCGCATTCGGTTGCGCAGCCGAGAACCCAAGTTCGGGTGGGAAAGCAGGGTATCGGCGCCAGGGGCTTGGTGGTGTCCGGATGGATTCGCCATGCGACGGGGAAACTCCAGCCTTAGGGTCTTCAACCGGGTTTCCGTTGGAAAATTGGGCTAACCCAAGAAAGGCCAACCGCGTTTCATATCGGTTGTCAGAAACAGCCATGTATCCTGTGACATCGCGCCAGCGGCCATCGGCTGGAACGGGCCACGCCCTACCCCGTATGGGGATACCAAACACGCTGTTTTCTTGCTTCTCTCCGGAAGTACCTCGGGTACGAAGGTACTTATCCAACTGGGGCGTTCTTCGCAGGACCGCTGCCGCAAATAGTGGTTTCGTAGCCGAACCCATCTCGATCAAATCAAAATTGCGGTCACCGCCGTAGCGCAGCACAATTGCGGTCGGCGCTGTCGATTCCAACCAAGAGGCTGATGGAAGCCATCCTCCAGGATTTTGCCCCCATGTTCTAAACGGTGACATCCTCGGCCAGCCGCCAAGTGCAAGAACTTGTCCGGAAGGGACTTCCAAGATCGATAAAGCAATGCGCGGCGGCAGCGCTTGCCTTACATCGGTACGGCGCATCGCTAACAACTGTTCGTGTCGGAGTCGTCCCTTTCGCATTGTGAAATCCATTGCGGCGTTCTGAAGATCCACGTCGAAAGACAACTTGCCATAGTGGCGCGTCGCCTCGGCGCCCCCGAGTCGATGCCATTCATCGCGCAGACCAGCAGCGAGCTGGCGACTCCATGGAATATCGATCGTCAAATCTACGGCGGTTCTCCATCGTCCGTTAACCCATGCAGGGCCGATAAATTGCAGGTCCGTAGCTGATTTGACCCGATCTCGTGCAGTACCCCGCACTAGAACACTGGGTATTTCTTGATGATGCTGATCAGGTGTCAATTGCAACCGAATGTTGAATGCAGGATTGACTTCCAGACGCTCAACCTGTTGTGCCGTAGCTTCCGAATCCCGGGCGTGGCCACCAGTTACCCTGAACAGTAGCGGGCGGCGCGCTTCTGGAGGCGTTTGACTCGCAGCCATTGCGGCAAATGCGGAGTCGTATTCAGCAATAGTGCGAACGCGCGAAAGGAACGCTTGCAGATCCGGGGTTATATCCAGCCTTTCGGCCAGGGGTAACGAATTGAATCGCGTCACCTCCTGCTCGAGGAATGTCTCGCCGCTAAGTGTCAAGCGCAAATTACGAAGACTCACAGTTTTAGTTTTTGAATCCCATTCAATAAGACCTCGCTGAATAAGATCTTCAATATGCAAGATGAGGCGATCCCACCCGAACGGTTCCTTCAAAGTGTTGTTCTTGAGAATCCCGTATGCTGGGATGAGGACGCACAAGATTGCGAAGGTTACACATGTAAGCGCACCCAACATGATCGCGCAGGCCCAGCTAGATCGATTCTCCGGTTCGGCATCGCCAGCACGCCCGTGATGCAAGATGGAAAAACCGTAGGGAGGAGAAAATCCAGTTCTCTCCCCGGTCTGGCGCCAGCAGATTGCTTGAGCGGCTAGACACAAGAGAAGAGTGCAGCGAATTGCATCTGTTGTTGAATTTACAGAAAGCAATGGCAAGTTTCTGCCAGTAAACGGTAGGGCGCCGACGTTCATCGCGGCCTGTATCAACGCTTCGTTCAACAATCCAGCGGCAATGACTAGCGCGATGCAGTGCCCTATATCAAATCGGCGCCTGGCGCTGACACTGATGAGGATAAAGGGTAGGGCGTACATAGTAAGCAGCGCCAAACCTCCTACCAGACCATGCTCTGAAACAATGAAGAAACTGAAGGTGCTGTCGTATTGGAGTACATGTTGCGGCACCATGGACCGTCGCGTTGGCGCATTTCCAAATCCCATCCCAAGCCATCCTCCGAGATGAGCGATGGCAGCGTTTTCCCAAGTATGTTCAATGCTATTCTGCAAACTCTGTAGCGGCACGCCTTGCCCGACGTCGCGGGAGAGTTGGGTGAACGGAAGCAGCTGCTGGGCGTTGTCTCCGCCGCGGAACACCAAAAGCCTGCTGATCCCTCGCTCAAGCGCTTTAACACCGAAATCAGGCAGTATTGAGACGCTGGCAATCGCTAGAGCGACCAGCAGAACTAGAGCTATGAATGCCGCCCCCAACGCATATAG
Organism: Betaproteobacteria bacterium; assembly: GCA_004298325.1. GTDB lineage: Bacteria > Pseudomonadota > Gammaproteobacteria > Burkholderiales > SG8-39 > 2-02-FULL-66-14. Next base: position 62,669 of record SCUF01000253.1, read on the forward strand.
ACCGACTCTTACAGGACGTGCATAGAGCAAGACAAAGACTAGGGGTAAGACGTATGCGAGCGTTGCAAAGATACCGCCAACATCAAGCAGCGCGACGGGCGAAAAAATTGGAATCAACACCAATAAGCCCACAAAGAGAACCACTGGTACATCCCGAATTCGCGCGATACCACGACCAACTAGCAGTGCGGTCAAACCTAACCAGAGCAATAGAGGGATGCCTGCTAAGAAAATCGGGCCAATAAGCTCTTGAATGAGCACCTGTCGTTGCGCGATTGTTTGAAGTGCCCAGAAGAGCGCACAGGTAACCATGTACACAAGAAACCACACCGCGGCGAGAATAACGCTCTTACCAGGCCGCTGCACTAGCTCCCACAGGCCCCTTGCATGCTTAAAAACGAGTTGGCGAGGAAAATTTGTTGATAGATTCGCCAACCACTGGAGACGTTCTTGTTGTGCTGTATTTAGCCGATACGTGTATCCGAACAGCGCCGCGAAAGTGAGAAACACAAGACTTACTATGAGGACAGTGCCCCAGCTTGTTGCCGGCTTGAGGCGCTCAGGTAAGTTGGGCCAGGTTTCGGGAACAAGTATTGAAAGGAAGATGGCGACACCCCCGACAAGCACCAGATATGCTAACGAGGACCAAAGGCGACCGCGTCGCTCCTTAACCCCGATTGATATGAACCGCTCGCGGTAGAGCGTTACTATAAGAAAAAGAAAAGCTGGGGTAAGGACAAGCGTGACCGTGGAAGTTATCACTCCACGAACTGCTACTAAGTCGAGGCCGGTTGGATCTAAGGCATACCGAAAGGCTAGAAGTAGACGCAGTGCCACCACATTCCAAGCGAATGCAGCAAGTCCAGCTATCGCCCAGACGTCGCGGTCCGCCAACGTACGGACGCAGATGAGTAGTCCCAGCCCGAACGTCACTAGCGCGCATGCTAGCGCGATACTGAGTTCGTTCGTGCGCGGCAGATCTCGAATAGTCGCCAACTGGACGGCAATAGGCCCAAGCGGAACTCCGATCGAGGAGGTAACTCCATGCGGCTGAAAGCGGTCAACCCTCAGTGGTTGGACAGGACCTGGCGGGAGGGGGATGATCTCCCGTTCTGGTTGCCAACTACCCGGACCGGTGAAGATAGTTCGTCCGCTTTGCTCGCGCATCATGGTCGGGACATGAATGCCCCCGGCTGCATCTCCAAACGGCAGTTCAAATACTTTGTCCTGCGGCCGCGGCTCGCCAGTTATTACGAGCGGGAATGGCTTACTTGCATCAGAGACGTCCGGCAAAGGGATTGCCATCCGCCAAGGCGGGAGGAATGCCGCAGACAGTACCCCTTTGTCTTCGGTGATCTCCATGACAACTAATTGCCCAGGCCAACGGACCGTGACTTTCCCGGGTAGCTTCAGTGGCGCTGTGGCTGCCTCCGAATCGTTGGAGTTATCCAGCAAACGCAGGTCACTCTCATATCCGAAGAACTTCGTTCGGTAGGCGATTTGGCGTGTGCTAGCCCATCTTTCTAAATCAAGCGCGAGCGAGGGGTCGTGCGAGGATGTATGTGCTCGCAACGCAACAATCCTCGAATGCATTTGAGGAAGTAGTGCTCTAACCCCACTTGGCGATGTGCGAAGCTTGATTTCGTCGATCTTTATTCCGTTACGTGAAATGACTAAAGAGGATAAGAACCAAAGCTTTCTATGCTCTAAGATAAAACCACCACTAAGGACAGGCTGACCGTCGAGAAGGGGAATTCCGTTAACAGCAGCGCCTTCTGTTTCAACCAGTCCGCCGCCACCAAGTACCTTGAGTTCCGCCTCTGTCGCGCTCTTGCTCTGTATGACGATCTTCGGAGAGAACGATCCTGTAGGCCAGCCCAGTACGGCCTGCGCACGTCGGCCTCCGAGCTCTAATTTGTGGGACGACCCCAGAGAAGTAAGACCAACCCATGCGATCTGTGTGTGTTCACGCCAGTATGGAGATGCGGCTAGTTGTCGCCAGACAGCTCCACTCGAAATGAGGACTACAAGAATTGCACCCACGATCGAGAATCGAGACACTTGCTTCGCTACGTCAGGCCCTCTAGAGAGGAGTACGAGAATGGTCGGGAAGCAGGCATACAGCAGTAACGGACCTAGTAGAAATAAGAGCAGGGTCATGAGCTTCTAGGTCTGCCCTTTGTTAGTCGTTTTGCGCGGCAAAGAAACCGACTTATGAGGTCGCTATCGCCATTTCGGCTGGTACTGTCGCGATTACTTTTAGTCTTTTGCTTTACATGTTTGGAAGAGCTTTCTGGTGCGGATTCGTAGGAATCGCTCAACAAAGAGGGTTGACCCGTTCCACCAAGCCGAGTCTCCCACGATCGAAATTGCTCTTCCCAGTCCAAGCGAAAATCGCGGCCGCTCAATCCCAGCAATCTGTTACCCAGCTGGTCACATGCACTTCTTGATGCCGGTTGGGTGACGACGTAATCGGTGGCCATACGCAGGAAGATAGGTGTCTGGACAACTGCATGACCGCGTAGGGCTTCGGTCAACTGGCGATAGAGTCCTCCCAACAGATCTACGCCCCCGTCACAAAGCGCTAGGAGAATCTTGGGAAGTGTTTCGCATCCCTCTTTGGTTCCAAGCCCTTCTAGTACTACTTCGATTGTCTCGGCACCAAGCTTGAGCTCATGGCCCATGCGTCCTGACACCGTTGCATTAATCGCCTCCCGTAAAGCTTGTCTATGCGCGGTGTCGGGCTTGTCTACCTGCAACCGTTGGAGCTTGCGGCGGGTCTCTGCGTCTATGCTCGGCCGTGTTTCCACCAACAATCGCGCAACAATTGACTTCCACGTTTCTAGATCGAGTGTCTTGCGCTCGATGCTTGTGAAGTCCCCATACACGTATGTTTCAAGAACTTTCTCCCAATAGATTTCTGGCGCTTGAATCTTCAGCCAAGCCCGCTGGGCGCGCCCGGACGGCAACATTCTGTCTTTCGTAACCCAAGAAACAAGCACGGGGACTGCCTCGGGACCCACGATTCGCTCAATGGTCCTGAAATCCGCCGCTACTTGCTGAGATACATTTGAAAGCAGTTGACGCAATTCATCCAAGAGATTGTCCCGCGTTTGGATCTTCGTCGATTGTTTCGTTCCGGAAAATTCCGAAGGCAATCCCCTAAGTGCGTGATCAATTGAGAGCAAGGGTGTCCATGCATCACCGACTAGCTGAGCAATTTGCAGCTTCGCCGAAATAGGCAACAACGTTCTAATGCTCGTGGAAGCGGAAGCAACAAGCCAGGCGCGCGCATAGTCTCCGACGACAGCACTTCGGGACGCGGCGAAGTCAGCGCTGCAAGCTTCCAGGGCTGCCTGCGTCGTCGCTGTTGCTAGTGGTGCATGCGCTGATGCAAGCCACACGCCGCCTGGATCTGCTCCAAGGGCAACGTAGTCGAGTAGGGCATCGAAATCATCGATGATGCGCTCCTTGACTACCTCGGCCAATTCGTTAAGAAGTGCGACGGACAATTTGTAAATCTTCTGCACCTCAACTATCGGCCAAGCGGGATCGTGGGCCGCTATACGACTGCGAATCGCCTTGCCTACAAGATATTCGACGTGCTCATCCGAGTAGCCGTTGACCCGCAGATGAGTGATAGCCTCGATCAAATTCTGCGGAAACCCTGAATTGCCCTCAAGTGCAACCTGTCGAAGCCAGACCGCAACAATCCATTCCGCCGGGGGACCAGGCTTCATGGCCGTTAGTGCGGAAAGCGTCGAGCCTCGCGCTTGTAGTGCTGCTGCGAATTCTTGTGGATCGAGTCGCTGTGCCAACTCAATGTCTATGTCATCAAACGTATGACGCAGCACTATCGAGCTGATTGCTTGATTCGCGACTACCGAGCTTTTCTTGAGGGAAACAAGTAGCGCGTTTATCAATTGTTTTGACCTTGCGGTATTCGTTGTCCGCAGAAGGCGTTCGAGCTCTGCCGGATCAGCACTGATCAACGCAGAGGTGGAAACCCGCCCTAGGGACAGAAAGACATCAATCGTTGCTGTCGGGTCAGTCCAGCTAAATACTGGTTGTGACAACAAGGAAAGATCTTCCTCACTGAAAAGACCAGCTTGTGTTGCGGAAGCGCATGCGCGAAGAATATTCAGACCTAACTGTTGAAGGTCTGTTGCTGATTCTGTTGGGAGCTCTGCGTGCTGTGCGTCATCGATTGCGAGGTGGCAGCCGAGAGCATGGGCTGTGTCGTGTCGTGCACCTAGCAGCCAACCGAATCCAGTGCGGAATGAAGTGGGAATAGTCTCGAGTTGACACGCAATCGCTCTGGGCTCGCGAGCGTTGGTCAGCTGCAGCTGACCCGCAGTAATCGTGAAGGGTTCTGTTTTGAGCGCAGAGGCCGTTATAGATGCGCCTAGCGAAGTGAAGGTGGTGTCGTCTCCCAGCGGTTCGGAGAATTCCAACGAAGTGAGTGCAGTATCTAGCGCGTCGGGACTGGAAAATCGCTCTGGTTCAAGGAGCAGATTTCTCCAAAGCAGTGGCTGTTTCTGCAATGAAAGCATCAGCCGTCCTGCGTTCCAGCAGCAATTGCGCCATAGTTGTACGCCTGGATCTAGCAAGAGAACGTACGCGTATCCTCCGCGATCTTGAGTGTTTTGACGTTGCCTTACTATGAGGAAAGCGAGACCATCGCGTACGCCAACGCCCCAAGACGTTGTGCCCTCAGGCCCCAACCCTTGAGTATCCTCCATCGCAGCATTGTCATTGGCGATGTCGTCAGGCCATACGCCAACGCGTACTCGTAGGCCGAAACGCGTTCCTCCAAAGGCGAGAAGGCGCATCAGCTAAAACACCATTGCACAAAATCGTCGAGACCTCGAATCACAGGGTCCGGATTCTTGAGGTTAACCCCACCTTGGGGCCAAACAAAGAATATTCGCTCTATTGTTGCACCGTCTTTCCCGGCGGCCATTACTTCATCGCAAAGTAGCGATAGTCCGCCGCGTTTACCGATCGCAGACAACGCTTTCTCGAAGCCGTGCCTATCGAGTTTTGCATCCGTAGGCCAAAGATCACATTTGGTCACAATAAGGCAACATCGAGGCCGGAGATGACGCGGAAGTGCTTTCACATGAGTCAAACGATTCCACGCTACGTTCAAGCTAAGTCTCTCCGCAGCGTCTGGCGCGAGGTCCGTCGCCTGTAGGAGGATGGCGATGACGTCAACAGTCGTGTCCAGCTGTTCGAGTAATTCGCTGTGCGCCACCTCGGCTGCCTCACCAGCCACGTCATAGAGTACTAGCGTACGGTATTGGTTCAGTTTTGTGAGGTTTGAGTGCGGCTGGAACGCTGTAGGCACGTCATCATCACCACCCTTTCGCAGAGCCTCAGCCAGCTCCCTAACTAGGTCGCGCCCGTGTGCCCATAACGACCGCGTGGACTCAACCTTCTTAGGAAGTGCCTCCTCACTCTTCGGTGCTTCCGGCGGTTGAATATCTTTGGGAGTCGCTTCCGGTGGAAAGAACGCTGCTTTCAAGTTCCGGCGAGGTGTGCTGGGGGTGAGCCACGTCGTGAAGAGCTGATTCAGGCGCATCAGCTCACGGAGCCTTAGTGTGCGAAGAAATTCACTAGCATTTGCTTGAACTGCCGCCCCTTCAGCAGGGTAGCAGTATATGAAGTCTTCGATGGGTCGGAGGTCGCGTGAAAAACCCTTCTGATCCAACGCATGCAATGCAAAAAAGGTCTTTCCCACCCCTTTTGCGCCAGTGAAATTGACAACGACCGACCGTGAAGGACTCCCTAAGCGTCGACCGTGCAGTAGTAAGGCCGACGGGAACCACATTTCTTGTGGAGCTGGACCGTCACCAACTTGCTTTTGCAACTTTCGCAGCGCCGTTATTTCCCAATGACTCACTCGAACCGAGCGAATGACTTTATCTTTGGGATCTTCTGTAGAGAATTGCTCAGGTACATCTAACTTGGGCGGTGCGTTCTTTGAGATTACAACAAATGGATTCTTCCCATATTCGCAATTCACATGTCGATATAGCAACCCTTTGCCACCTATAAATTCAAAGCTATTACAGCGATCACCGCAAAGGAGGCTGCCATCACTCATCGATTGCGTGAAGCTTACAATCGCGGAGTTCTTCGGATGCTGAGGACAGAACCGCTCCAACTTATCCTCTTCGCCTAGAACTATGAGGCAGAGGGGGCAGCGATACACGGTTTCAGTGTCCATTCAAGCTCCCGGCGTTCTTGTACTCACCTTGGCCTCACAGGGCAAGCAAGAGGCGTACTCACTGATTTGTCGAGCGCTCATGCCCCTGCATGAAGAGCATCACCAGTGGCTCCACCTGTTCCGACGCAGGCGCGAGCATACTTTCTTCGAGAAACAGTAGATCTCATCTTCGCCCTCCGCCTTGCGCAAACGACTGCATGGCCAGGGCTTGGATGTTGCGCGAGTGGTCTGGTACGAGTGGATTTGCACACATTGCTACGGGGACGAAGGCAGGTTGTGCCGAATCGCAGAGCAGTGACTTGCTGGAGCGGTTGTAGCGATTAGCAGCGAAGTAGCTACTGCTTTCTTGCGGCTCGAGCGGTTTGCCAAGTGACTAGATCCGTGTCCAGTCGAATGACGTGACAAGGAGCATAAAGAGCTACCAAACGAGCGGCCCGAGTTACTCCTTGTCCTACTTAAGGGGCTGCTTCCCCCTTCTACAGCCCTACCCAACGCCCCATGTGGCGCAGCCCCAAACAGCCATCGGTACGAGCCAGCTGACATTGCCCCCCCCGGATGCAACGTACCCTATCATAGCCCTCAATACAGGTTCGGGTCGCAAATGCGGCTTTCTCATTTTGGGGAAGGGTCAAGTTGTTCTGTTGAAGGGTTTGACCTGCCCAGGCTCGCAGGACCAATCGTAAGTTGAGAGAATGGCTCCCGTAGCACAATAATTCGCAACCTGTTGGGATGGCCGCATGAAACATTCAATTATCGTGCCGCTGCTTCTGTTGACGGGATGTACATCAACGCCGACGCGGCCGTCAGAAGCCGACGCGCATCTCACTACCGAGTTCGGCCAATGCCGACCCGAAATTGCCGTGCCACCGCCGGCTAAGAATGCGGATTCTGGGCTGGATTGCAATATTCGGGGAGAGGCACACCGTGAACGGTAAGCCGAAGCACCTGAACGAGGCACTGGTACGCAGCCTTCCCGACCAAGGTCCGGTCACAATGGTGAACCTCGTTCGCTTCCGCAGGCGCTCTGCAGACGGCACCGGCACGGGATGGGATGCCTATTTGCGCTACAGCACAGCGACGATGCCGCTCATAAAGGCGCGGGGCGGCACGGTACTGTGGGCAGGGAATGCGGAAGGTCTCGCATTTGGTAACGGCGCCAACAACCGCTGGGACTATGTTGTCCTGGTCCGATACCCGTCCCGAAGCGCGTTCCTGGACATGATGACTTCCCCGGAGTACGCAACGGCCAACATCGACCGGGAAAACGCGGTTGACGACCACGTCATCATCGCAGCCACTGAGACCTACTCGAAGTTCAAGTCCAGCTGATTGGCAACCGCTTCCGGCAAGTCCCGTAGACGCCAGCTGTCCCGGTAGCGGTCATTCAGACCGGGAGTTCGTAAAGTCCGGTTGCAGGATTATCAGTACCGAGGTCACATGCCCGCGGAACGGTGCAGCACGAGGTTTGTGTTTGGTCGAAGTACAGCGACGAAGGTATGCCGACTGAGCCCCGACTTTAGTCGGTACACGCCCATACGTTCGTCAGCTTGCCCGGGTCGGTTACCGGTGTTTCACTGCCGCCATGCCTCGCATTCGCATGGAAAGCATCGAAGCCGAAGACATCGATCCTTCCACGATGTCCGTTCTGAAACTGCAGGTCACGCCAGCGATAGCCGGCAACGGCGATACCGACTGGTTGTGCGGAGACTGCAACGAGACGCTGCTCTACGGGGTCGACGGCGCGGCGAACGCCAGCATTGTTTTCCGATGCCCGCACTGTTTCAGGTTCAGTCGATTCCGCCGGACTGATTAGAGGTTACTGGCAGCCTCTGCGTCGCCGGGCTTTAGAGCCAAGCAGACCATACACTGTCTCCGCCAGGCGACGCGCGCTCGTGTCCGTCTTTGTCTGACCGACAACTCCGGCCGTTGCCTATAGGATCAGTTCATCGGGCCGCCCAGGCGACGCCTTGGGCGATAGAGCCGCCATGACTTCGGAAGGAGGTATTTCCATGTTCCGTATCGGCCAATGGTTGACCCTGGTTCTCATGATTGCAGTCCATGGATCGATCACCTTTGCGCCCTCGGCGGCCGCGGGAGTG
>SCUF01000254.1 GCA_004298325.1 Betaproteobacteria bacterium
GAGCAGCGTATAGCTCAGGTCCACGGCGAGGTTGACCAGCACGTAGGCGCCCGAAAACAGCAGCGTCACCGCCTGGATGATCGGGTAGTCGCGCCGCAGGATCGCGTCCACCGTGAGCCGTCCGATGCCCGGGATCGCGAACACGGTCTCGGTCACCACGACGCCGGAAATCAGCAGCGCGATGCCGATCCCGATCACGGTCACGATCGGCACCGCGGCGTTCTTCAGCGCATGCCCGTACAGCACCTGGTCGGAGGCGAGGCCCTTCGCCTGCGCGGTGCGGATGTAGTCCTGCGACAGCACTTCCAGCATCGAGGCGCGGGTGATGCGCGCGATCAGCGCCATGTAGACGGTGCCGAGCGCGACCGACGGCAGGATCATGTGCCGCAGGAACGGCCAGAAACCCTCGGTGATGCTGACGTAGCCCTGCACCGGCAGCCATTCCAGCCGCACCGAGAACAGCATCATCAGCAGGTAGGCGAGCACGAACACCGGCACCGAGAAGCCGAGCACCGAGAAACCCATCACCAGGCGATCGATCCAGGTGCCGACGCGCCAGGCGGCGATGACGCCGATCGGCACGGCGAGCGCCACCGTGACGAGCAGCGTGCACAGCGTCAGCGCGAGCGTGGGCTCGAGCCGCTGGCCGATCAGTTGCGCCACCGGCAGGTTGGTGAAGATCGACACGCCGAGGTCGCCGTGCGCCAGCGCCCACAGCCAGCCGCCAAAGCGCACCAGGTAGGGCTGGTCGAGCCCGAGCTTGGCGCGGATGCGCACGATGTCGTCTTCGGTGGCGATGTCGCCCGCGATCACCGCCGCGGGGTCCCCGGGCGCGATGTAGAGCAGCGAAAAGACGAACAGCGCGACCACCCCCATCACGGGGATGATCGCGAGCAGGCGCTTGACTGCGTAGGCGAACACGCGCGCAGGCGCGCCGCGGCTAGCGCTTCTCCACGTTCCACATCAGGTTCATCGGCGACACCAGGATGCCCTTGAGGCTGGCGCGGTAGGCCGTCGGGATGATGAACATCGCGGTCGGGATGTAAGGCACCGTGACGAAGGCGCGCGCCTGCATCTGCTCGGCGAGTTTCTTCTGCGTCGCGAGATCGGGCGCGGCGAACCAGGCGTCGCGCAGCTTCTCCATCTCGGGGTCGTTCGGCCAGCCGAACCAGGCCTTTTCGCCCGCGCCGCGCAGCGCGGAATTGAGCGCCGGCGTGGCGAGGTCGGGTCCCACCCACCAGGTGTGGAAAATCGACCAGCCGCCCTTCTCGACCGGCTCCTTGGAGGAACGCCGCGTGATCAGCGTGCCCCAGTCGCCCGCCTGCAGCTCGGCGTTCAGCCCGAGCTTCTTCAGCAGATCGGTGGTGAGCAGCGCCTGCGGGTGCACGATCGGCTGGTCGGTCGCGTCGAGCACCACGATCTTCTCGCCCTTGTAGCCGGACTCCTTGATCAGCGCCTTGGCCTTTTCCAGGTCGCGCTTGCCCGTGAGCACGGCGGAGCCCGCCTGGTTCGCGAGCGGCGTGCCGCAGGTGAAGAACGACGCGCAGGGCTTGCCGTTCTTC
>SCUF01000255.1 GCA_004298325.1 Betaproteobacteria bacterium
CACCCCCAGCATGTTGGCGATCAGCTCCTGGGTCATCGTCAACTCGTTCGAGGACAGCCGGTCCAGGCTCAGGAGCAGCCAGCGGCACAGCTGCCGTTCGACCGCGTGGTGGCGGTTGCACACCGCCGTCTGCGCCATCTGCGTGATCAGCGCCTGCGTGTAGCGCAGCAGCAGATGCTGCAGCGCCCCGCCCAGCTTGAATTCGGACTTGAGCACTCTTGCCCTGAGCCGGTAGGCGCAGCCCGCGCTCTGCACCACCGCGCGGCTCGGTGTGGTCTCGCCGCCCATGAACAGCGCAATGCCGACCACGCCTTCGCGGCCGACGACGGCGATCTCCGCGGAGGCGCCGTCCTCCATGACGTAGAGCAGGGACACGATGCTGTCGGTGGGGAAATAGACATAGCCCTGCGCACTGCCGGACTCGTAGAGCGCCGCGCCCAGCTGCAGCGGGATCCATTCCAGGTGCGGCAGCAGGCGCTCGCAGTCCGCGGCCGGCAGCGCGCCAAGAATGTGGTTCTGCCGCGGCGAATCTTGCCCGGGCCAGGGCGGAGTCCTAGTGGTCGGCATGGGCCGTTCCCGAGTTTGTGTCGCTGGCTATCCGATCCCGGATCAGGGTGCAACTCTTCCGTGCGGAATCACACATTGTAGATTTTCCTGCAATCCGTCGGGAGCCGAAGCGTCACCTCACGCCCCCTCCGCCGAGAGCAGCCTGCGCTCGCGGCGGTGCATGGCGTAATCGATCCCGGTCTTGAGCAGGATGAACAGCAGCAGCGCCGCCACGGGCGCCTGCAGGCCCTGCAGCAGCAGTCCCCCGCCCAGGATGAACAGGTGCACGACAACGATGCGGCCGTACGGCCGCAGCATCATGCGCCCGATGTCCACGCGCCGATATTCCCCGCGCCCGATGTAGTTGCGCGCGAAGGAATAGCCGTGGCTGGCGACCAGCACCGCGATCGCGCCGAGCGCCGCCGGCTCGCGCAGCATGCCGGCGAGGATCTGCCAGATCTCCAGCTCTGCGCCCATGGATCCCCGCACCGGGAAGATCGAGGCCAGAAACACGCCGTGCCCCGCGCAGAACGCCCCGTAGTGCACGAGGAAGAATGCGGCCAGGGCGATCCTGGCCGCGATGCGCTCGCCGCCCGTGCGCTGCACCAGAGACGACGCACCGCGCAGCGCGTCGGGATCGGCGAACAGAATGCGCAGCACGTGCATTGCGCCGATGACGAGGTTCTCGACCCAGTAGAGGACCACCAGATCGCCGACCCGCCAGTCCCACAGAAGCACGCCCGCGAGCATCAGGAGATTGGCGGCGATCAGCACACCGGCCGAAATCGAAGCGGGCGGCGGCTCGACCGCGTCCAGCGCGGCCTCGTCCGGCGTGGTCACCGCACCCGCCGTCGGCTGCGGCAGCGCCCCGCCGGTCCGCGGCGACCCTTGCGCCACGTCGATTGCAAACATGCGGTCGAGATCCGCGCCCGGCAGTTCGGCACGCACGCGCAGTTTCCACAGGAAAGGGACGCCGCGCCGGATCTCGGGTTCGTCGGGCACCGGGACGCTGAATTCGATGCGCCCGCCCTTGCCTCGCAGCGAATGCAGCTTGCGCCAGACGATCCTTTCGGCCCGCGTCTGCCGTCCCTTGGAGTCGGTGCCGAATACCTCTTCCGATGCGCTCAGATCGATCGCCACGGGATGCAGGCCCACGCCCAGCGCGCGCACGCTGCCCGACAGCACGCCGCCGAGGGAAGGTTTTTCCTCCAGCTGCAGGAAGATCCTGCCGAATCTCCGGTATTCGAGCGTCTTCTGGAACGTGACCCACAGGTACACGACGCCCCAGACCGCGAAGAACCCGCTGATGAGCGTCCCGGCGAGGTGGAAGCGGTCCATGAACGCCCAGACGTAGAACATCGGAAAGCTGATGCCGCAGTACAGCAGGCAGAAAAACCAGGACTTCCACAGCAGGCCCGAAGTCTCCTCGGACTCGATGCGCAGCATGCCGGCGTCCCTCCCGTGGACGGTCCGGGGGCGACTTTACACGCCGCTTGCGGCGGCGTCGATGCGCTGCAGCCTCCAGCTGCTCAGGATTCCAGCACGTAAGTGCCCGGCGCCTCCGCAAGCTTGGGATGCGCGTCGTTCGCGAGCGCCGGCGGTGCGCCGAGCGGACCGCATTGACCGGCCAGCCACTGCGCCCAGTCCTCCCACCAGCTGCCCGCGCGGTTCTCGGCCTGGGCGTGCCAGTTGTCCGCCGACTGGCCGCGATGCGCCGGCCCGATGCGGAAGCTGCGCTTGGCCGGCGTCACCGGCGGATTGACGATCCCCAGGATATGGCCGGAGCTGGAGAGCACGAAGCGTTTCGGCGAAGTGACGTAGCTGTTGATCTTGAAGGTCTGCCGCCACGGCGCGATATGGTCGTCCTCCGCCGAGACGTCGTAGAGCGGCTGGTGGATGCGTACCAGGTCGATCGGCTCCCCGGCGATGGTCAGCGCGTCGCGTTTGACGAGGTTGTTCTTCAGGTACATCTCTCGCAGATAGTACTCGTGCATGCGGTAGGGCATGCGCGTCGCGTCCATGTTCCAGTAGAGCACGTCCCAGGACGGCGGCTTCTCGCCGTACAGCCAGCCGTGCACCACGTAGTGCCAGATGAGCGAATTCGAGCGCAGCAGACGGAAGGTGGTCGCCATCTCGCGCCCGTCGAGGTAGCCGCGCCGGCGCATCAGGTCGGTAAGCCAGCGCACCCCGGCCTCGTCGATGAACACCTCGACATCGCCCGGAGACTGGAAGTCGGTGAGCGACGCGAGCAGCGTCCAGCTGTGCACCGGCACGTCCTCGCGCCGGGCGTGCCTGCGATTGAGCCACGCCAGGTACACCGCGAGCAGCGTGCCGCCGATACAGTAGCCCACGGCGTGCACCTTGGCGGCGCCGCTCAAGTCCCGCGCCACGCGCACTGCCTCGTCGACGCCCTGCGTGAGATAGTCGTCGAAGCTCGCTTCGGCCATCTCGGGGGTTGGGTTCTTCCAGCTCGTGATGTAGACGTCGAACCCCTGCTCGAGCAGGTACCGGATCATGCTCTTCTTCGGCGTCAGGTCGAGCACGTAGTACTTGTTGATCCACGGCGTCACGATCACGATCGGATCGCGCCGCACCTGCGGCGCGACCGGCGCGTAGTGGATCAGCTCCAGCAGCCGGTTCCTGAACACCACGGCGCCGGGCGTCGTGGCAAGGTTGTCGCCGACCCTGAAGTCCTCGGACGGCGTCATGCGAACGGTGCCGGCGCGCAGGTCCTCGAGGAACACCTCGAAGCCGCGGCGCAGGCTCTCGCCGTTCGACTCGACGGCCTTGCGCATCGCCACGGGGTTGGTCCATAGGAAATTGGTGGGGGCGGCGGCGTTGAGCCACTTGCGCCACCAGAACGCCGCGCGCCGTCGCTCCCTGGGCGAGAGCCACGGCGTGGCGAAGAGCGCGTCCTGCACGTGACGCGTGTAGAACAGGTACCACTGCTTGAGCAGGCTCCAGTGCGTTTCCTGCATCCATACCGGATCGGCAAAGCGCGAGTCATCTGCCTGCGGCACCACCAGGTCGGGGCCCGGCAGCCCCGCGAGCCGCACGCCGGTGTGCAACTGCAACGCCATCAGGTCGACGGCATTGCGGCCGATCAGATCGAGCAGTTCGAGTGGATGCAGCAGCCACACCAGGCGGGCGTGCTGGATCGGCGCCAGCATGCCGAAGGGATCGAACAGCTCCGCGCCGCTCTCGAGCGCCTTGCGCCACTGCGCGGCGCCGACGGAGATGGTCTGTGCCAGCTGTTTCTCGACGGCCGGCAATGCGGTTTCGGCAATCGTCGCACGATCCATGGCACCCCCCGGGGCGTCCCGCGCCCTGACCAGGGGAGTATCGGCCGCGAGCGGAGTCCGGCCTTGATCGCGGACAACCCTTCAGCGCTTGAGCGCCGGGACGGTGATCGCGCCGATGACGATCAGGGCGCCGAGGAGCTGCAGCGCGCTCACCGCCTGGCCGAGGATCGCCCAGGCGAGGAACAGGACGGCGATCGGCTCGATATTCAACACCACCGCGTAGTTCGCGGCGCCGAGCCGGGGCAGCACGACGAACAGTGCCGTGATTGCGGTGCCGTAGAAGAGGGTCAGGAGAGCCAGCCCGAGCCATCCCTGCGAGTCGCGCGGCCATGCGAGGGCATCGGTCGCCACGCCCGCCAGTCCCACGATGACCGCGGTTACCCCCATGGTCAGAAGGGTTCGCACGCGGCCATCCATGTCGTTCAGCCAGCGGCCGGTGAGCAGCAGCACCAGCGCGAAGGACAGCGCCGCGCCGAGCGCCCAGCCCACACCGGCCCCGATTTCAGCCCAGCGGCCCGCCAGATCGCCCGCCTTGCCGAACACGTCGAGCGCGAGCGCGAGTCCGGCCAGCGCCACCGGCATCGCGAGCAGCGTTCGCGTGGCCGGACGTCCGGCGCCGCTGACCCAGGACATGAGCGCCAGCAGCATCGGAAAGGTGTTGAACGCGAGCAGCGCGAGCGCCACGGGGATGCGCGCCACCGCCGAGTAAAGGCAAAAGCTTTGCAGCGCGACCAGCACGCCGATCGCGCAGGCGCGCGCCAGCGTCGGACGCGGCAACGCCATCGGCACGCCGAGCGCGCACAGCAGCCCCGACAGGGCGAGCGCCGTGACCCCCGAGCGCATCGCTACCGCGGTCGCCACGCTCGTGCCGTGATCGAAGGCGATGCGCGCGGCGACGTGGTTCGAGCCGAAGGTGACGGCGATGGCAAGCAATGCCAGCACGCCGGCGCGCGGAGACAGAGGAGGGGTCATGCCGCGATCTGAATGCGCTGGCGATGTCTGCTAGATTGCCGCGCACAGTATCATTTCCGGGGAAATTTCCGATGACTGTTTCGCGCCTCGCCGCGCTGTCCCTGCTGCTCGCCGCAGCGCCTGCGCTCGCGTGCGAAATGCCGGACGACGGCAGCGCGCCGCTGCGGCGCCTGATTCTCCGCGTCAAGCACCTGCCGCAAGCCGAGGCGTGGCAGCAATCGCTGCCCGAGGGCAAGATCGCGCAGTTCGTGCTGCGCGTGGATTCGCCGCAGAAGATCCGCGGCCGCTGCTACTGGCCGGTGGAAGCGCGCGCCGGCGGCGAGCTTTGGAAGCGCTTCCTGGTCACCGCGGACGGCTCGCGCGTGCTGCAGCGCTAGCGTGCGCCGCGCGAACGCAGCAGCTCGGCGATGGTGCGGTTGCGCGCCGCCGTGGCGAGCGCGAGCGGCGTCGCGCCGCTGGCGCTCTGCGCGTTGATTTCGGCGCCCTTGCCGAGCAGCTTCTCCGCCACCTCGTAGCGGTTGTAGAGGACCGCCGTGTGCAGCGGTGTGGTGCCGTTCCGGGTGCGGCTATTGACGTCGGCACCGCGCGCGAGCAGCAGATCGATGGTCTCGGGATTGCCGCGCATCACCGCGTAATGCAGCACCGACGCGCCGGTACCGGGGTCCTTCGCCTCGATGTCCGAGCCCTGCGCGATCAATTTCGACACCGACTCGAAATCGCCCTTCGCCGCCGCGGCGTGCAGGCTCGCGGGCTCGGCCTGCGCCGCGGGCGTCGCGCGCACGGCTTCGGGCGCGGGCGCAGGTTTCGGCGCGGCCTGTTCCGGCGCCGGCGCAGCGGCCGGCGGTTTTTCCGCCTCGTCGCCGAACAGGCTGCGGAAAAATTCGCGCACACCCTCGATCAGCTGTTCGGGGCCCGACGGCTCTTCCCTTGCCTGCGCGAAGGCGGGCGGCACGGCGACGGTGAGCGAGACGATCAGGACTGCAAGCGCATGTCTGGCGTTCATGGCGGCTTACTCGATCACACCCAGCTTGCCGTTGTGGCTGCCCAGGTACCAGTAGCGCCCCTCGGCATCGACGATCGCCTTGCGGATGCCGGCGCCCTTCGTTGGCAGCTGGAAGACACGGAAACGCCCGGATTTCGGATCGAGCACCGCCACCGTATCGGTGTCGATCTCGTTCGCCCAGACGCGCCCGGCGCCGTCCACCGTAACGGCGTAGGGTCCCGCGCGCTCGCCGGCGGGCATGGCGTATGCCTTCACCACCTGCTTGGCCGCCGGATTGACTTTGGCGAGCTTGCCGTTGCCGTAGTACGTCACCCACAGCATGCCGTCGGGCGCCGCGGCGATGCGGCGCGGTCGCGTGCCCGGACCGGTGCGCAACTCCTCGGTCTTTCCGGTCTTGGGATCGTAGATGCCGAGCGCGTTCGCGCCCATGCGGCAGACCCAGATGCGGCCCTGCCGGTCGATCGCGAGGCCATAAGGCCCGCCGGGCATCGGGATCTCGCTCACCTTGCCGCTCGCGCGATCGAGCTTGCCGAGGTAGCCGCCCTGCCCCGTGAACCAGACGTTGCCCGCGTCGTCGAGCACCACGGTGTGCGGATTGCCGCCCTGCGACGGCGTGAAGTGGCTGACGACCTTTCCCGTGGCGGGATCGAGCTCGCCGATCGAGCCGTTGCCGTTGCCGGTGTAGAAGACGTGGCCGTCCTTCGCCACCACGAGGCCGTGCGGCCGCGCGTTCTCGGGCAGCTCCCACTCCCGGAACGACTGGGCCCTGGTATCGAATCGCGCAATGCGATTGCCGTTCATCACGGC
Organism: Betaproteobacteria bacterium; assembly: GCA_004298325.1. Lineage (GTDB taxonomy): Bacteria > Pseudomonadota > Gammaproteobacteria > Burkholderiales > SG8-39 > 2-02-FULL-66-14. Next base: position 6,631 of record SCUF01000255.1, read on the forward strand.
AATGTAGATGTTGCCGTCCGGCCCGGGCGCCGGGTCGCGCGCGAAGCGCGGCGTCGGCACGTTCCACTCGGTGATCTTGCCCGCGATGTCGCGGCTGCCGGGCGCAATGCCGTAGTTCGACCCGCCCGCGAGCGCCAGCGCGGGCAGCATGGCCGTCAACAGGAGCAGTCTCATGGCTTGAACCTCTCGTCGATGGAGATCCGCACCCTGCTGGCGAGCGCTTTCCGGAAATTGTCGATCCAGTCCGTGCCGCGCGTGGCCATGATGTCGTCGCAGACCGCGCGAATTTCGGCCGACGCCTCGGCGTACTCCACCAGCCTGTCCAGCGACATGCCCCCCTCCTCCAGTGCGCCATAATACCGCCATGCTGCTCAAGGGATCCTGCCATTGCGGGGGCGTGCGGTTTTCGGTCCGATCGGAGACACCCTACCCCTACCTGTGGTGCTACTGCTCGATCTGCCGCAAGACCGCCGGGGGCGGCGGCTTTGCCATCAATCTGATGGGCCGGGCCGAGACGCTCAAGGTGCAGGGGCGCCAGCACCTCGCGGTCTACCGTGCCAGACTTTCACCGCGCGCCCGCACGCGCTCAACGGGCCGGCGCCACTTCTGCCGCCGCTGCGGCAGCGCGCTGTGGTTGTGGGACCCGCGCTGGAAGGACTGGATCTACCCCTTTGCCTCGGCGATCGACTCGAAGCTGCCCGTGCCCAGGGAGCGGCAGCACATCTTTCTCGACGCGAAACCGTCCTGGGTCGAAGTGCCGAAAGGCCGCGGGCAGCGCCACTTCGCGCGCTTTCCGCGCGAGGCGATCATCGACTGGCATCGGCGGCGCGGCCTCGTCGGCTGAGGCTGGCGCCGGTGCTGCTGCGGCGGCGCTGGTAAAATCGCCCGTTCGCCATGAAATTCCTGTTCGACCTGTTCCCGGTGATCCTGTTTTTCGCCGCCTTCAAGGTGACCGACATCTATGTCGCTACCGGGGTGGCGATCGCCGCGACGTTCGTCCAGGTGGGCTGGCTCAAGCTGCGGCGGCGGCGCGTCGAGCCGATGCTCTGGGCGAGCCTCGCCATCATCGTAGTGTTCGGCGGCGCGACGCTCGCGCTGCGCGACGAAACCTTCATCAAGTGGAAGCCTACCGTGCTCTACTGGCTGTTCGCCACGGTGCTCGCCGGCGCGGCGCTGCTGTTCCGGCGCAACCTGATCCGCGCCGTGATGGGCGCGGAACTGAAGCTTCCCGAGCCGGTGTGGACACGCCTGAACTGGAGCTGGGCGCTGTTCTTCGCGCTCATGGGCGCGCTCAACCTGTATGTCGCGTTCAATTATTCCACCGACCTGTGGGTCAATTTCAAGCTCTTCGGCGGCACCGGCCTGATGCTGCTGTTCGTCATCGGCCAGGCGCTGTTTCTCGCGCGCCACATCGAGCACGAGCCGAACCCGTGAGCGTCGCCGCAGAAATCCGCCGCCGCCTCGAGGTGCTCGCGCCCGAGCGCTTTGAGCTGGTCGACGAAAGCGCGCGCCACGAAGGTCACGCCGGAGCGCGTCCCGGCGGCAACACGCATTGGCGGCTGGCGATCGTCGCCGCCGCATTTGCCGGCAAGCCGACCGTGGCGCGCCACCGCATGGTCTACGACGCGCTCGGCGATCTCATGGACAACCCGATTCACGCTCTTGCCATCTCCGCCCGGGCCCCGGGCGAACCCGGCGCCTGAACGCGCCGGCCTCTGCCAGGAAAGGATCCTGATGAAATTTCGTACCCTGACCGTGCTGCTCGCCACCCTTGCCCTGCCCGCGCTCGCGCTGGCGCAGGCCGCCAAGCTGCCGACCAAGGAGGCAGCCAAGCCCGCGGCCGCGTCCCGGGAAGGGCCGCTGGCCACGGTGAACGGCGTCGTCATCCCGCGCCAGCGCGCCGAGTTCCTGGTGCGCCAGCAGACCGTGCGCGGTGCGGCTGATACCGAGCAGCTGCGCACCCAGGTGCGCGACGTGCTGATCAACAACGAGATCATCATGCAGGAAGCGAGCCGCAGCGGCATCGCCAAGCGCAACGAAGTGCTGCAGCAGCTCGAGCTGGCGCGCCAGGAGATCATCGTCAACAGCTACCTCAACGACCACATCACCAGGAACCCCATCACCGACGGCGAGATCCAGCAGGAATACGAACGCGCCAAGCAGCAGACCGGCACCACCGAGTACAAGGCGCGCCACATCCTGGTGAAGACCGAGGAAGAGGCCAAACGCATCATCGGCGACATCAAGAAGGGCGGCAAGTTCGAGGAGCAGGCGCAGAAGCACTCGCTCGACTCGACCAAGGACAAGGGCGGCGATCTCGGCTGGAACGTGCCCGGCGTCTACGACAAGACCTTTGCCGACACCCTGGTGAAGCTGGAGAAGGGCAAGATGACCGAAGCCCCGGTGCGCACGCGCTTCGGCTTCCACATCATCCAGCTCGACGAGGTGCGGCCGGTGAAGATCCCGCCGCTCGCCGAGGTCAAGCCGCGCATCCGGCAGCGCCTGGCGCAGATCAAGATCGAGCTGCTGGTGCGCGAGCTGCGCAACAAGGCCAAGGTGGAGTGAGCGCAGGGCTCCTCGCCGAGCCCGTAATGTCCGGCTGTGCCTGCGCGACCAACCGCTCATCGATGCGGTTCTCAAGGAGCTGGAGCATGAATGCTGGAGCCTCTGCGGCGCTGATCGCGCTGCTGATCGCGGCACCCGCCTGGGCCGAGCCGAATCTGGCCAAGGCCACCTTCGCCGGCGGCTGCTTCTGGTGCGTGGAGGAAGCCTTCGACAAGGTCCCGGGCGTAGTGTCCACCACCTCGGGCTACACCGGCGGCCAGAAGAAGAACCCGGGGTACGAGGAGGTTTCCGGCGGCCGCACGGGTCATACCGAGGCCGTGCAGGTGGTGTTCGATCCGGCCAAGGTGAGCTACGAGAAGCTGCTCGATGCCTTCTGGCTGAACCACGATCCGACGGTCGTCGACCGTCAGTTCTGCGACGCCGGCAGCCAGTACCGCCCGGCGATCTTCTTTCACGACGCCGAGCAGAAGCGCCTCGCCGAAGCCTCCAGGGTGAAGTACGGCAAGCTCAAGGGCTTCAAGCAGCCGCTGCTGACGCCGATCGTTGCGGCGACCGAGTTCTGGCCGGCCGAAAGCTACCACCAGGACTATCACCTCAAGAATCCGGTGCGCTACAAGTTCTACGTCACCGGCTGCGGCCGCTATGCGCGCCTCGACGAGCTCTGGGGCAAGCTCAGGAAGTAGTCATTAGTGATTGGGGTCAGAGTAACTTCAAGCTACACATCGCATTGATTGGAAAGCGCAAAAGTTACTCTGACCCCAATCGCCCGCTCATGGCGCGCGGTAGGCGAGCAGCCAGTAGTGGCGCGACATCTCCACGACGACGTCCACCGCGCCGCGCCCTGCGCGGGTGCGCAATTCGGCTTCACCGGGAAAATTCTTCAGTACCTCATGCGTGCTGCCGTCGTCGAGCCGGCGAAGCTGGTAGGTGTTGCCTTCCGCGTCGCGCCGGCTGATCGCCGTGCTCGAGCCTTCGACGTAGCAGTTGTCAATGAACACGTGCAGCGCACCTGGCGCTGCCGCGCGCCCGGCGCCGCGCAGAAACCCGTCCAGCTGCCCGAGCGGCACGTGCGACCACCAGAACGCGGCGAGCAGCGCATCGTGCCTGCGCCCGAAGTCCGGCAGCGCATAGCAGTCGCCCGCGGCGAAGCTCACCCGTGCGGGCGGATAGCGTTTCGCCCGCGCAATCGCCAGCACCGCCTCGCTCGCGTCCAGCGCCGTCACCTCGGCTGCGCGCGGCGCGATGGCCTCGGTCCACCATCCCGTCCCGCAGGCGAGCTCGAGCACGCGCCGCCCGGCCAGCAGCTCAGCGAGCCGCCGGCGCAGCACCCCAAGTTCGGCCTGCCGCTCCGGCCGGGCATAGATCCTCTCGTACGCCTGCGCCCGCCGCGCGTAATACGAAACCAGATCAGTCATTGAGGTGGCAGGCGGCGAGGTGCCCGGGCGCGAGCGTCTTGAGCCGCGGCGGTTCGTGCCTGCAGCGCTCCATGGCGTGCGGGCAGCGCGGATGGAAATGGCAGCCCGAAGGCGGCCGGATCGGGTTGGGCACGTCGCCCTGCAGCACGATGCGCTGGCGCTTCACCGTGGGGTCGGGAATCGGCACCGCCGAGAGCAGCGCCTCGGTATAGGGATGCCGCGGCGCGGTATACAGCTCGTGCGCCGGCGCAATCTCCACGACGCGGCCGAGGTACATCACCGCGACGCGATCGCTGATGTGTTCGACCACGGAAAGGTCGTGCGCGATGAACAGATAGGTCAGCTTGAACTGCTCCTGCAGGTCCTCGAGCAGGTTGATGACCTGCGCCTGGATCGAGACGTCGAGCGCCGAGACCGGCTCGTCGCACACGATCAGCCGCGGCGACACCGCGAGTGCGCGCGCAATACCGATCCGCTGGCGCTGGCCGCCCGAAAACTCGTGCGGATAGCGGCGCAGGTGGTCGGCGTGCAGCCCCACGGTCTCGAGCAGGTGCACCACGCGGTCCTCGAATTCGCGGCCCGGCTTCGCCAGCCGGTGGATGACCAGCGCTTCGCCGATGATCGAGCCCACCGTCATGCGCGGATTGAGCGAGGCGTACGGGTCCTGGAAGATGATCTGCATGTCGCGGCACAGCCGGCGCAGCGCGTGGCGGTCGAGCGCGGTGACGCTGCGGCCGTCGAACCAGACTTCGCCGGCGCTCGGCTCGATCAGCCGCAGGATGCAGCGGCCGGTGGTCGACTTGCCGCAACCGGATTCACCGACCAGGCCGAGCGTCTCGCCGGCGCCGATCTCGAAGCTCACGCCGTCGACCGCGTGCACGCGCTCGAGATCGCGCGCGAACAGCCCTCCCCGCACCGGGAAGTGCTTCACCAGCCCGTCGACGCGCAGCAGCGCTTCGCTCATGCGGCGTTGTCGCTCACAGCACGCACGCCACCCAGTGTCCGGGGCCGACTTCGCGCAGCGGCGGCGTCCGCGCGATGCATTCGGCGCGCGCGAAACGGCAGCGCGGCGCGAAGCGGCAGCCGGGCGGCGGCTGGATCAGCTGCGGCACGGTGCCGGCGATCGCCTCCAGCCGCTTCTTCGCCAGCGCCGCGGCGTCGATGCGCGGGATCGAGCGGATCAGGCCCTGCGTGTACGGGTGCCGCGGGGCGCTGAACAGCACCTTCACCGGCGCCTCCTCGACGACCTTGCCGGCGTACATCACCACCACGCGCTGCGCGGTCTCCGCGATCACGCCCATGGCGTGCGTGATGAGCATCACCGACATCCCCATCTTCGCTTTCAGCTCGCCGAGGATGTCGAGAATCTGGGCCTGGATCGTGACGTCGAGCGCCGTGGTCGGCTCGTCGGCGATCAGCAGCTGCGGATTGCACGACAGCGCCATCGCGATCATGACGCGCTGGCGCATGCCGCCCGAGAACTGGTGCGGGTAATTGCGCAGGCGGCGCTCCGGGTGCGGGATGTGCACCCGCCTGAGCATCTCGACCGTCTTTTCCAGCGCCGCCCGCCGGCCGAGGCCCTCGTGCAGGCGGATCACCTCGGCGATCTGGTCGCCGACGGTATAGACCGGGTTGAGCGACGTCATCGGCTCCTGGAACACGATCGCGATTTCCTTGCTGCGGATGGCGCGCATCGCCTGCGCGCCGAGCGGCACCAGGTCGCGTCCCTGCCACAGAATCTCGCCCGCGACGATGCGCCCGGGCGGCATCGGGATCAGCTTCAGCACCGACAGCGCGGTGACGCTCTTGCCGCAGCCCGATTCGCCCACCACGCCGAGCGTCTCGCCGCGGTCGACGCCGAGATCGACGCCGTCCACCGCCTGCACCACGCCGTCGTCGGTCGCGAAATGGGTCTTGAGACCCTTGATTTCGAGGAGGCGGGTCAAGAGCCGCCCTTGAAACGCGCTGTCATCCGCCACCCGCAGCGTGCTTCCCGGTTTGAATGCATTCTCCCGACCTCGCGAACCGCGAGGTCGGGAGATCGGGGAAATTCGAGGGCGGCTGCACGTACTTGCAGAAGCCGGCGCGAATCAACGGCCATCCCCTAGTTCGCGTCTGACCAAGTTGACCCAGTACGCCGCGCCGGTGGCGAGGATCTCGTCGTTGAAATCGTAATGCGGCGTATGCACGTTGTGGCTGCCGCCGGCGCCGCTGCCGTTGCCGATCGCGATGTAGGCCCCCGCCTTGCGTTCCAGCATGAAGGCGAAGTCTTCCGCGCCCGCCAGTGGCGGGGTATCGCCGTCCACCTTGTCCGCGCCCACGGTCATCGCCGCCGCGTCCATGGCAATACGCGTCTGCTCCGCTGCGTTCACGAGCACCGGGTAGCGACGTTCGTAATCGAGCTGTGCCTCGCAGCCGTGCGCCTGCGCGATGCCGCGCGCCAGCTCTCCCAGCCGCCGCTCGATCAGGTCGCGCGTCGCGCGCGCGAAACTGCGCGCCGTGCCGCGCACCACAACCTGGGCCGGGATGACGTTGGGCGCGGCGAAGCTGCCCGCCTGCAGATGCCCCACGCTGACCACTGCCGCGTCGTGCGAAGCGACGTTGCGGCCGACGATCGTCTGGGTCGCGAGCACGAAGGCCGCCGCCGGCAGGGTCGGGTCGGTGCCGCGCTCGGGCATCGCGCCGTGGCCACCGGTGCCGCGGAAGGTCGCGGTCCAGCTGTCGCTCGAGGCGAGCATCGCCCCCGGGCGGATCGCAAAATGGCCCGCCGCGAGTCCCGGCATGTTGTGCATGCCGTAGACCGCGTCGCAGCGATGGCGCTCGAACAGGCCTTCCTCGAGCATCACGCGCGCGCCGCCCTCGCCTTCTTCCGCGGGCTGGAAGATGAAATGCACCGTGCCGGCAAACGCCGGGTTCTGCGCCAGGTAGCGCGCCGCGCCGAGCAGCATCGCGGTATGGCCGTCGTGGCCGCAGGCGTGCATCTTGCCCGCGTGCACCGAGCGGTGCGCGAATGCGTTCTGCTCTTCGAGGTTGAGCGCGTCCATGTCGGCCCGCAGCCCGATCGCGCGCGCGCCCGGGCGGCGGCCGCGCAGCGTGCCCACGACGCCGGTGCGCGCGAGGCCGCGGCTCACCTCGACGCCGAACTCGGCCAGCTTGGCGGCGACGATGCCCGCGGTGCGCTCTTCCTGGAAGGCGGTCTCGGGATGGCGGTGGATGTCGCGGCGGATCGCCGCCAGCTCGTCCTGGAACGCTCGCAGTTTGTCTGCCGGGTTGTCCGCCATTCGAGCCTCCGGGCTCACATCACCTTGCGCGGATCGAGCGCATCGCGCAAGCCGTCGCCGATATAGCTGATCGACAGCACGACGAGGAAGATCGCCGAGCCGGGAAACAGCGCCCAGTGCGGCGCGATGTCGAGGTAATCCTTGGCGTCGTAGAGCAGCCGCCCCCAGCTCGGAATGTCGGGCGGGAATCCCAGGCCGAGAAACGAAAGCGTCGACTCGGCGATGATCGCGGCGGCGACGTCGATGGTGCCGGCGACGATCACGGGTCCGAGCGAGTTGGGCAGGATGTGGCGCACCACCTGGCGCGAGGTGCTCGCGCCGAGGGCTCGCGCCGCCTCGACGAACTCCTTTTCGCGCAGCGAGAAGAACTGCGCGCGCACCAGCCGCGCCACCGGCATCCAGCGAAAGCCCCCGATCACCGCCACGATCAGGATGAAGACCCCGATCTCGGGCCCGACCAGGACCTTGAGCGAATCGCGAAACAGGTAAATGATCAGCAGCAGCAGCGGCAGCTGCGGCAGCGACAGGAACAGGTCTGTCAGCCACATCAGCGCCGCGTCGACGCTGCCGCGCGACATGCCGGAGATGGCGCCCACGATGGTGCCGACGATGACCGCGATCAGCATCGCGGCGAATCCCACCGCGATCGAGATGCGGCCGCCGTAGAGCATGCGCGCGAGCAGGTCCTGGCCGAGGTCGTCGGTGCCGAGCGGATGGCGCCACGAGGACCCCTTGAGCCGGGCGCTGAAGTCGATCTCGTTGATCGGCACCTGCCAGAGCCACGGCCCCAGCAGCACCGCGAGCACCATGAACAGCAGGATCGCCGCGCCGGCGAGCGCGAGCCGGTGCCGGCGAAAGCGCCGCCAGGCCTCGCGGCCGAGCGAGGCGGGCTTCGCCCGCACTGCGGCGCCGCCGGCGAGCGCGGCGCTAGCGGTAGGCGATGCGGGGATCGAGCCAGCCATAGAGCAGGTCGGCGATCAGGTTGAACAGGATCACCAGGCACGAGAATACGAACGTCACCGCCATGATCACGGGCGTGTCGTTGGCGAGGATGGCACTGATCAGCAGCGAGCCGATGCCCGGGACGCGGAAGATCTGCTCCGTGACGATGGCGCCGCCGAAGATCGCCGGCATCTGCAGCGCGACCAGCGTCACCACCGGGATCAGCGCGTTGCGCACCACGTGCTTCACGATCACCGCGCGCTCGGCGAGACCCTTGGCCCGAGCCGTGGTGACGTAGTCGAGGCGGATCACGTCGAGCACCGCGGAGCGCACGTAGCGGGTCCATGACGCCCCCTGGAACAGCCCGAGCACGGCGACCGGCATCAGCGCCTGCTTGAAATGCTCCCAGAAGAACTGCCAGCCCGTGGCGCTGATGTCCGAGCGGTAGACGAACGGCAGCCAGTCGAGCTGGATGCTGAAGACCAGGATCAGCAGGATGCCGGTGAAGAAGGTCGGCAGCGCGAAGCCGGCAAACGCGAGCGTGCTGGCGATCTTGTCGAACAGCGAATACGGCCGCGTCGCCGCGTAGACGCCGACCGGCAGCGCGATCAGCAGCGCGAGGACCTGCGACGATCCGATCACCAGCAGCGTGGTCGGCAGGCGTCCCAGGATCAGCTCGTCGACGTCGACCCGGCTGGCGAAAGAAAAGCCCCAGTCGCCGCCGAGCATCGCGCCCAGCCAGCGCACGTAGCGCACCGCGACCGGATCGTCGAGCCCGAACTTGGCGCGCAGGTTGGCGCGCACCTCGGCCGGCACGTTGGGATTGGTCGCCAGTTCCTCGAACGGATCGCCGGGCGCGAGCGCGAGCACCGTGAACAGCAGGATGCTGATCCCGAGCACGCTCGGGACCACGAGCATCAGGCGGCGGAGGAGATACTGACCCATCGGCGAGGCTCACGCCTCGCGGTACCAGTCCCTCAGCAGCCAGAGGTCGTTGTCCCAGCCGGACAGCGTCGCGCGCAGCTTGCTCGCCTGCGCCGAGACGCGCGGGCGGAACACCACCGGAATGATGTGGCGGCTGCCGATCACCAGGTCGTTCATGCGGATGAACAGCGCGGCGCGCTTCACCGGATCGAGCTCGCTCTGCGCGGCGTTGAACGCCTTGTCGTACTCGTCGCTCCTCCAGCGCGAGATGTTGCGCCCCTGCCACTTGTTCGCCTTGGCCGAGACCTCGGCCGAGGTGAACTGCTCCATGAACACCTGGGGATCGGGCTGCGTCATGGTGGTGGTGTACATCTGCATGTCGCAGTAGAACTTGGTGTAGGTGTCGGGGTTCGCGACGTCGGAGGAAAAGTACACCGACGCGGTGACCGCCTTCAGTTCCAGTTCGATGCCCGCCTTCTGGCAGGCCTGCTTGATGATCGCCTGGGTCTTCTGCCGCGGCGCATTGATCGAGGTCTGGAACACGATCTTGAGCTTCCTGCCGTCTTTGGCGCGGACGCCGTCGCCGCCCCGCTTCCAGCCCGCCGCATCGAGCAGCTGGTTCGCCTTGTCGACGCTGAATTCGAACTTCGTGTTCCTCGAGCGGAAGCGTTCCGGATTGTTGAGGAAGTTGGCGGTCGCCACGCCGGTGCGGCCGTAGATGTGGTCCTGCACCGATTTGCGGTCCACCAGCAGGTTCAGCGCCTCGCGCACCGCCGGGTCGCTGAACAGCGCGTGCCGGGTCTTCGCGCTGGAGCGCTCGCCGTCGACCTCGGTCCAGGGATCGGTGCCGTTCACCTGGATGTGCTCGATGTTGCCGCCCGATACGATCTCGGCCCGGCCCTTGCCGCCCTTTTCCAGGCGCAGCAGGATCTCGTCCTCGACCTGCATGTTCCAGGCGTAGTCGAATTCGCCGGTCTGGATCACCGCGCGCGCCGCCGAAACCGCGTCGCCGCCG
>SCUF01000256.1 GCA_004298325.1 Betaproteobacteria bacterium
CACCAGGTCGCCGTACTCGCCGGTCGCGGCGTTGTAGCCGAAGTCGCCCTCGCCGTCGGCGACGCGCTGCACCACCACCGCCGGCTCGCCGCCGCAGTTGCGCACGATCTGGCGCAGCGGTTCCTCCAGCGCGCGCAGCACGATCCGGATGCCGGCGTCCTGGTCGGAATTGGCGCCGCGCAGCTTCGCCAGCCGCGCGCGCGCGCGCAGCAGCGCCACGCCGCCGCCCGGCAGCACGCCTTCCTCGACCGCGGCGCGCGTCGCGTGCAGCGCGTCTTCGGTGCGGCTCTTGCGCTCCTTCATCTCGGTCTCGGTGGCGGCGCCGACCTTCACCACCGCGACGCCGCCGGCGAGCTTGGCGGCGCGTTCGCGCAATTTTTCCTTGTCGTAGTCGCTCGTGGCCTCGTCGTGCTGCTGCTTGATCTGGGCGATGCGCGCCTGGATCCGCTGCGGGTCGCCGGCGCCGCCGATCAGGGTCGTGTCCTCGCGGTCGATCTCGATTCTCTTGGCGCGCCCGAGCACCTCGGGCGTGGCTTTTTCCAGCGTGAGGCCGGCTTCCTCGGCGATCACCTGGCCGCCGGTGAGGATGGCGATGTCCTCGAGCATCGCCTTGCGGCGGTCGCCGAAACCCGGCGCCTTGACCGCGCAGGCCCGGATCACGCCGCGCAGCGTGTTCACCACCAGCGTGGCGAGCGCCTCGCCCTCGATTTCCTCGGCAATCACGAGCAGCGGCTTGCCGGTCTTGGCGACGTGCTCGAGCATCGGCAGCAGCTCGCGGATGCCGGAAATCTTCTTGTCGTGCAGCAGGATGAGCGCGTCTTCGAGCGCGACCGTCTGCTTTTCGGGATTGTTGATGAAGTAGGGCGACAGGTAGCCGCGGTCGAACTGCATGCCCTCCACCACCTCGAGCTCGCTCTGCAGGCCCTTGCCGTCCTCGACCGTGATGACGCCTTCCTTGCCGACCTTCGCCATCGCCTGGGCGATCATCTCGCCGATCGAGGCGTCGTTGTTGGCGGAGATCGACGCCACCTGGGCGATCTCGGTGCGCGCCGAGCAGGGCCGCGCGATGCGCTTGAACTCCTCGACCACGGCGCTCACGGCCTGGTCGATGCCGCGCTTGAGGTCGATCGGGTTCATGCCGGCGGCGACGTACTTCAGGCCCTCGGTGACGATGCCCGCCGCGAGCACGGTGGCGGTGGTGGTGCCGTCGCCCGCGACCTCCGAAGTCTTGGCAGCGACCTCGCGCACCATCTGCGCGCCCATGTTCTCGAAGCGGTCCTCGAGCTCGACTTCCTTCGCCACGATGACGCCGGAATTGATCACGGTCGGCGAACCGTAGGAGCGCTCCGACACCACGGTGCGCGCTTTCGGGCCGAGGGTGACGCGCACCGCGTCGCCCAGCTTGTTCATTCCCGCGACGAGGCGCGCGCGCGCGTCGTCGCCGTAGACCAGGCGTTTGGCAGGCATGGCGAATTTCCGTTCAGTTCGGCTATGAAAAAAGCTTAGACCCGCCGTGCGGGGAGGGCTTGACGGCGATCAAGCAGTCGCCGGGAACCGCCGCTGAATCGGACTCAGACCAGCCCTTCGAACGGCTGCACGCGCACGCGTTCCCCGGGCTCGACGCGGCCGCGCGCGTGCTCGATGACGATGAAGCAGTTGGCTTCCGACATCGAGCGCAGCACCCCCGCACCCTGCTGTCCGGTGGTGCGCACCTTCCACGCGTCGCCGTCCCGGAACAGGACGCCGCGCTGATACTCGGTGCGGCCCGGGACTTTGCGCAGCGGCACCGCGGCCTGCGCCTCGAGCAATGGCAGTGCGTAGTCGCCGCTGCGACCCGAGAGGCAGAGGAGCGCATCGCGTACGAACTGGTAGAAGGTGACCATCACGGCGACCGGATTGCCAGGCAGGCCGAAGAGGATGGCCTCGCCGATGCGACCGAAGGCCATGGGCCGCCCGGGGCGCATGGCGATCTTCCAGAACAGCACCTCGCCGAGCTTCGCGGTGAGCGGCCTGACGAAATCGGCCTCGCCGACCGAAACGCCGCCCGTCGTGATGATGGCATCGGCGCCGGCGGCGGCCCTGCGGAACGCCGCTTCGAGCAGCGCCGGATCATCGCGCACCACGCCGAGGTCGGTGAGCTCGACGCCCAGGCGCGTCAGCATGCCGTGCAGCGTGTAGCGGTTGGAGTCGTACACCTCGCCCTCGGCGAGCGGCGCGCCGATCGAAGCCAGTTCGTCGCCGGTGGCGAAGAAGGCCACCCGCAGGCGTCGCTTGACGCTCACTTCGCCCAGGCCGAGCGACGCGATCAGACCGAGTTCCGCGGCGCGCAGCAGTGCACCGGGTCGCAGCACCGGAATGCCTTGCTTCAGGTCTTCGCCAGCGTAGCGCACGTTCTGCGCGGGCTTCTGTCCCGGCGGAATCGTGATGCGGTCGCCCTCGGCACGCACCACTTCCTGGATCACGACCGTGTCCGTGCCCGGCGGCAGCACCGCGCCCGTCATGACGCGCACGCATTCGCCCGCAGCGACGGCGCCCTTGAACACGCGTCCGGCCAGCGCGGCTCCGATCTCGCGCAGCACGACTTCGCGGTCGGTGGCGAGATCGGCGCTGCGCACCGCGTAGCCGTCCATGGCGCAATTGTCGTGCGCCGGAACGTTGATGGGCGGGACCACGTCCTGCGCCAGCACGCGGCCGAGCGCATCGCGCAGCCCGACGCGTTCCGCCCCGGCGACCGGCGTGAGGCAGGCGCGGATCGCCTCGCGCGCCTTGTCGACCGGCAGCGCGTCGGGATCGTAGCCCTCGAGACCGCTGACGATGGCTTCGATGCGGCTCATTCCCGCTCCAGCTCTTCGCGCGTGTTGAGATTGCGGAACGCCTCGGCCTCGTCGTCGAAGGCGATTTCGACGGTCCTGAGCGTCGCGTACCAGTCGTCGATCTTGCGCCCGCCGCGCGCGAGATAGGCTTCCAGATGCGGCAGCACCGCGCGCCGCACGAGCGCGAACACCGGGTGCGGCTGCGTGCCGGTCTTTGCCACCGCGAGGTCGTTGTCACGGAGCCCCCGGCGCAGCCGCGCGACCAGGTCCGCCGGCAGGAAGGGCGAATCGCAGGGCACCGTGGCGACGAACTCGCCGCGCGCGGCCTTGAGGCCGGCGTGCAGGCCGGCGAGCGGGCCGGCGAAGCCCTGCAGCTCATCGGGCACGACGCGATGGCCGAAGCGCGCGTACGCGCCGGCATTCTGGTTGGCGTTGATGATCAGTTCGTCCACCTGCGGCGCGAAACGCTCGATCGCCCATTGCGCCAGCGGCTTGCCGCGCAGCGGCTGCAGTCCCTTGTCGACGCCGCCCATGCGCCGTCCCTGTCCGCCCGCCAGAAGCACGCCCGTCACGCTGCCCATGACG
>SCUF01000257.1 GCA_004298325.1 Betaproteobacteria bacterium
GATGCCTTCGGGGTCGAGCGTGGTCATGATGGTCTCGACCAGGTCCGAGCAGTATTCGTCGAGCGTGTAGTTCTTGCTGTACTCGTAATTGGTCTGCGAGCCGTCGTAATCCACCGCCAGCCCGCCGCCGAGGTCGAGATGGCCGAGCGCGGCGCCTTCCTTGCGCAGGTCGACGTAGTAGCGGCAGGCCTCCAGCACGGCGCTGCGGATGTCGCGGATGTTCGGGATCTGCGAGCCGAGGTGGTAATGCAGCAGCTGCACGCAGTCGAGCATCTCGTACTGGCGCAGGGCGTCGATGAGGACCACGATCTGCTCGGTGGTCAGGCCGAAGATGCTGCGGTCGCCGCTCGACTCGTGCCAGTTGCCGCCGACGCGCGAGGACAGTTTCACCCGCACGCCGAGCATCGGACGGATGCCCAGGCGCTTGCTCTCCTCCAGGATGATCGGCAGCTCGGTCGGCGTCTCGATGACGAAGAAGCACTTGTAGCCGAGCTTGAGCGCCTGCAGCCCGAGGCTGACGAACTCGGTGTCCTTGTAGCCGTTGCAGATGATGTAGCCGCCGTCGGGCTCGAGGTAGGACAGCGCGATCAGCAGCTCGGCCTTGCTGCCCGCCTCGAGGCCGTGGCCGTAGCGTGCGCCGAAGCGGGCGATCTCGCCGATCACCTGGCACTGCTGGTTGACCTTGATCGGGAACACGCCGCGGTAGGCGCCGCGGTACTGCAGGGCGCGCATGGCGCGGTTGAAGGTTTCGTTGAGCAGCGAGATCTGGCAGTCGAGCAGGTTCTCGATCCGCAGCAGCGCCGGCATGCGCAGCCCGCGCTGCCGCATCCCGGCGATGATGTTCATCAGGCTCGCGCCGACGCGCTTGTCGCCGAACGGCACCGTGACGTGCACCGTGCCGTCGTCGCCGACGTCGAAATATCCGGCGCCCCAGCTCCGGATGCCGTACAGCTCCGCCGATTCAGCGGTGGTCCAGCCCGAAACCAGGTCTCGTTTCAATTCGTGCGCGTTCCGTCAGGGTGATTTCGCTGGTGCGGAAAATAGCAGATTCGCACCCCGATGTCGCTAGTGTTCTTTGACAAGCCGCGGCGGCGTCGCTACCGTGCGCCACCGAGACAGATCGACGACGGGGACGGCACGGCCATGGATTTCCAGTTGAGCGAAGAACAGCGCAGTCTGGCGGAGCTTGCGGAGCGCCTGGGACGCGATGAATTCGCGCCCAGGGCGGCGCGCTGGGACCGCAATCACGAGTATCCGCACGCGAACGTCGCGGTGCTGCGGCGCGCGGGACTGCTGGGCATGACCATCCCGCAGCGCTTCGGCGGTCCCGAGCGGCCGCTGATCGACGCCGTGCTGGCGATCGAGCGGATTGCCAAGTACTGCGGCGTCACGGCGCGCATCGTGGTGGAGACCAACATGGGCGCGCTCGGCTGCGTCATGGCCTACGGCACCGAGGCCCAGCAGCGCGAGACGGCGCGGCGCGTCCTCGAGGATGGCGACAAGCCGGCGATCGGCATGACCGAGCCCGGCGCCGGCACCGACCTCACCGCGCTCAGGACCACGGCCACCGAGCGGGCCGGCGGCTACGTCCTCAACGGCACCAAGCACTGGATAACGGGCGGCGGCATCTCGCGCACCAACCTGATCTTCGCCCGCATTGTCGGCCGTGACGGCACCGACCAGGGCATCGGCGGGGTCCTGGTGGACCTGGGCACGCCCGGCTTCACGATCGGCCGGGTGGAGGATGCCATGGGCCTGCGCGGCATCCCCGAGGCCGAGCTGATCTTCGAGGACTGCGCGGTTGCGGCGGACAGCCTCGTGGTGCGGGACCCGAAGGACGGCTTCAAGAAGCTCATGAACGGCTACAACGCGCAGCGCATCGGCGCTTCCGCCGTGGCGCTCGGCCTGGCCCAGGGCGCGCACGACCTGGCGGTGGACTATCTGTGCCGGCGCGAAGCCTTCGGCCAGAAGCTCAAGGACTTCCAGGGGCTGGAATGGATGATGGCGGAAAGCGAAATCGCGCTCGAGGCCGCGCGCCTGCTCATCTACCGCGCCGCCTGCAACGCCCGGCGCCTGGCGAACAACGTCATGCTGCCGCAGATGAAGGACGCTTCCATCGCCAAGGCATTCACCGGCCACCAGGCGTTCCAGGTGGTGAGCGAATCGCTGCAGATGTTCGGCGCCGCCGGCTATTCGCGCGACCTGCCCCTGGAGCGCATGCTGCGCGACGTGCGCATGTTCCAGATCGGCGGCGGCACCTCGCAGGCCCAGCTCAACATGATCGCCCGCGGCATCTTTGCGGGACGTTGACTACAGCGCGACGCGCGGGGGCCTGCCGCTGCCGGGCGCGAGCCGGCCGTCGTCCACCGGATCGCCGAGCACCTGGCGAACCGGGACCAGTCCGCCCCAGATCGGCAGCGCGTAGTCCGGCGCGTCGTCCACCGGCGGGCCGGTCCGGACCTTGGCGGAGGCTTCCTCGATGTGCATGCCGAGTACGGTGGTCGCCTTGAGTTCCTGGCGGCTCACCGGGCGCAGGCCGCGCCAGCGCCCCGGGTACAGGCGCTCCACGAACGCCTGCATTTTCGCCAGCTTCTCGGCGGCTTCCTCGACCTTGTACGGCTTGCCGTACAGCATGGCCGAGCGGTAGTTGACCGACTTGTGAAACCCGGAACGCGCCACCACCAGGGCGTCGAGGATCGTGACGGTCAGGCAGATGGGGGGGCGCCTTTCCAGCGCCGTCAGCATGCGGCTCTTCGACGACCCGTGCCAGTACACGGCGTCTCCTTCGCGCCAGTAGGCGGTCGGCGTGACGTAGGGCTGGCGGTCGATGACGTAGCCGATGTGGCAGACGAAAGCGGCGTCGAGGATGCCGTAGATCGTCTCGCGGTCGTAGTGGGCGCGCTTGGGCAGGCGTTTGACGCGCGAGCGCGCGGTCGGACTGAAGGCTCTCATGGTCGTGGGCATAATGGAAAGGCACATGTTACCGCCAGGCGAAATTGAGCATTGGGCCGGGACCGCGCCGGAGGTCGCCGGCGAACTGGCGGCCGCCCGGATCGCCCACGGCGAGTTCTGGCAGCGCGGCCACGCGCTGCTGCAGCGCCTGCCGCCCAGGAGCCGTCGCAGCGCCGTGGAAGCGGCTGCTGCCGCAGCCATCCTTGGCGCTGCACGGGCGGCGCGGGTTCGGTTTCTGCGCCGGCACGCGCCCGCCGTCTACGACGCGCTGACCGCGCAGCGCTCGCGCTTCCTGCGGCTCGACGAGCTGTGCCGGAGCGCAGCCGCCGCGTATCCAGGGCTTGTCCCTGCGGCGTCGGAGCTCGAAGCGCAAGCGCGTGTCCCGCAGCGCGAAAAGGACGGGCTGGAAATCGACCAGGGGCTGTTCCTGGCGCAGGTGCTGGCCGATCCTGCCGCCGGGGCCCATTTGTGCCACGCCATGCTGCTGCCGCGCGAGGCGGCGCACGCCCGACTGCCCGAATTCGGACGCTCGGGGGAGATCGACTTCGGGCCGGTGCACCTGAAGCGTCGCGGCAAGGCCTCGGTGCTGACCCTGAAGAATCCGCGCGTGCTCAACGCCGAGGATGAGACCACGCTCGAGGCGACGGAGATCGCGGTCGACCTCGCGCTGCTCGATCCGCAGACCGAGGTGTGCGTGCTGCGCGGCGGCCCGATCGCCCACCCCCGCTACGCCGGACGGCGGGTATTCGGTGCCGGAATCAACCTCACCCACCTGTACCAGGGGAAGATTCCGTACCTCTGGTACCTGGTGCGCGATCTCGGCTACGTCAACAAGCTCTACCGGGGACTGGCGCGGCCGGATGCCTCACCGGAAGAAGATTCGATCGAAAAGCTCTGGGTGGCCGCGGTGGACGGATTCGCGATCGGCGGCCATTGCCAGATCCTGCTCGCCGTCGATTACACGCTCGCGGCCGACGATGCCTATCTGACGCTGCCCGCGCGCAAGGAAGGCATCGTGCCGGGCGCCGCCAACCTGCGGCTGCCGCGCTTCGTCGGCGACCGGATCGCCCGCCAGGCCGTGATGGCCGAGCGGCGCATCGATTGCGCGAGCGC
>SCUF01000258.1 GCA_004298325.1 Betaproteobacteria bacterium
GGCGAATCCCAGCTTGTTGACCTGGCCGTGATAGGTCTGGCTGTAGGTGGTGAGCGAGTCCTGGTGGCAGTTGCCGCAGTTCTTGGTGATCACCAGCCGGCTCGCGTCGAGCTTCGGCGAGTCGACGTCGTGCGTGGTGTGGCAATCCGAGCACACCGCCGCCACGGGGTTGGCGTTTTGCAGCACTTCCCTGCCGTGCACCGACTGGGCGTACTCCTCGCGTTGCTTGGCATGGCAGGCGCCGCACTTGTTCGGGATGCTCAGGCGCCATTCGGCGCGTTCGGTGCTGCCGAGCGGATAGACGTTGTGCGCGTCATGGCAGTTGTAGCAGGTGGCATTGGTGCGCGATTGGTCGGTGCGGCTGGGCCGCGCGTGAATCGACTTCATGTAGCGTTCGATCTGCTCGTTCACCACGCCCAGCCGCGGCACGTTCTGGGCCTTGTTCGCCTCCTGGGCAATGCGCAGCAGGTCCTCGTGGCACTGCACGCAGCTGACCAGCACCTGGACGGGTTCGTGGGGAACCTCGGTGATGTTCTTGTGGCATTCGACGCACAGGCGCTTGCCATGAACGCTCTTGCCGAAGCGCTCGCCGTCGACGTGCAGCTTGCGCTTCTTGCCGTCGGGGCCCTCGGCCTCCAGGCCTTCGCCGCCGTGGCAGGACAGGCAGGTCTCGTTGTCCGGCCGCTCGTCGGCGGCCGGCGCGGCGGCTGCGGCCGGGGCCGCGGCGCTCGCTGCGTCCTTGGCTGCGGCACCCTGTCCCAGGGCCGGGCTCGCCGCCAGCGCGACGAGCGCCGCGAATACCCAGTGACGCAGACCTGCGCTGAATCCATTCATCGCAACGAGCCCTTCCCGGGGAACAATGGCATCGTACGTTAATTGCGCGTCGCGGGCGACGGTTGATCCACGTCAAACACCGCCATCCGCTGCGTTTCACGGCGGCGCTGCAGCTTCGACGTGCAACCGGTTCCCGATCACGACCGCGCGCAGCCAGCGCAGCTGCGGCGAACCCGGCACTTCGACCCGGCGCAAGCCGGTGAACGGCGCGTCGTCGCGAAACCGGTGCGTGTCGCCGTGCACCAGCAGCAGATTGAGCGAAGAGTCCTGCGCGGCGTGGCGCAGCCATTCGCGCAGCGCACGGTAGCCGTCCGCTGCGCCGCGCGCCTCGAGAAACGGATTGGCCTGCATCAGCACCACGAGACCCTTGCGCCCGCGCGCCAGCGCACGGGCCGCGTCGAGCCAGGCGAACACAGCGTGCATGCGCTGCGCGTGCTCGGCGTCCATCTGCGGCGTGCGACCCAGATTGTTGTTGCTGCCCGGAACGTTCACGCCCGCGAACACGAAGCCGTTCGTTTCCCAGCGCACGTGCTCGCAGTATTCGCCCGGCTGCCGAACGAGCGCCAGTGCCGCGACGGGCTGGCAGAACAGGCTGCGCCACCCGGCGAGCCGCTCGAGCGGCGCGAAGCCGCCGCGGTGGCAGTCGGTCCATTCGTTGTCCCCGGGCAGCAGCACGAACGGACGCCGGATGCGCGCGAACTGGCGCGCGCGTGCTTCGAGCCATTCGTCGCCGCAGGGACCCTGGCCCGAGGTGATGTCGCCGACGTGCGCGACGAAGGCGAGCGGCTCGCGGTTCATCTGGTCGATGAGCGCGTCGAACAAATTGGCCTGCGCCTGCGAGTAGGGAACGTCGCCGAGCAGCGCAAAGGAGAACTCCGGCTGCGGGCGCGGCGGCGATGCGCAGGCCGCGAGCAGCACGGCGAGAAGCGCGGCGAATCTAGATGCCGTAGGCCTTGCGCACCAGGCTGAGCGGGTGCGCCTTCTCGGCGCCCGGCGCATCATCGCCCATGCCCTGGCGGATGTGGCGCCCGGCAATCGGACAATCGGAGCTGACGTAATCCGGCTGCGTGCCCGCCATCTGCCGGAACACCGGGCGGCCGATCTTCATCGAGTTGTCGTAGTACTCGCGTTTCACGCCCCAGGTGCCGTCGTGGCCCGCGCAGCGCTCCACCGTGTTCAC
>SCUF01000259.1 GCA_004298325.1 Betaproteobacteria bacterium
GGGGAGAGCGACTGTTCGAGGGGATTGACGTGCGCGCTCTGGGATACGAATGCGTTCAGTTCGTTGCGTCGGAGAAAGCCACCCATGTTGTACTCCGGCGCCAAGGGCACAATGACGCCTAACAACCGGTTGCAGCGGACGGCGCTGCCGCGCCGCCGCTGAACCGGAACGTTAAATGGCACCCGAATGATGAGACGACGCTATTTCATCACTGGGGTCGGAGCGCTGGTCGTACTACCGGCAGCAGTTGTCGCGCAGCAGGCGAGCAAGTTACATCGTGTTGCCCTAATCCTGACTACCTCCCCGATCAGCGAAATGGCTGGCGTCGATCCTGTGCATCCGGGGACAAGGGCGTTTCTGCAGGAGCTTCGAGCTCTAGGTTACACGGAAGGCCAGAATATTGTGGTAGAGCGCCGATCTGCCGAGGGGCATTTTGATCGCTTTCCGTCGATCGCGCGCGAGCTCGTTACTCTCAAGACCGACGTTATCGTCGTCGCCGGAGGAAACTCTCACTATAAGCAGGTCAAGGACACGACCAGCTCTGTACCGATCGTGATGCTGGCCTCCCAAGAGCCTGAAAAGGCCGGTCTGGTGGCGAGCCTCGCTCGACCGGGCGGAAACGTAACAGGGTTCACCATAGACATTAGTCCCGAGATCGACGCGAAGCGACTGGAGTTGCTAAGAGAGGCAATCACGGGCCTTCGGCGCGTCGCCTACATTGGAAGCAAGGCGGCCTGGGATAGCGCTGGCGCACAAGCGCTCCGTCGCGCCGCCTCCACTTTCGGCGTGGAGCTAACGCATGTGGAATCCACTCCGACCGACTATACGACCGCCTTCGCGACAATTGAGCGCCAGCGGCCGGATGCCGTCTTCGCGTCGTTCAGTCCGGAAACATTCGCCAACCGCCAAGCACTTGCGGAATTCACGCTGAAGGCCAGACTTGCCGGGATGTTTCCCTACGCTGAGATCGCTGAGGCTGGTGGACTGATGTCGTACGGGATGAGCGTACCGGACCTGTTCCGCCGCTCAGCCCATTATGTCGACAAGCTCTTGAAAGGGGCACGACCCGCCGACCTTCCCATCGAGCGACCAACGAAGTTCGATCTGGTCATCAATCGGAGAACCGCCAACCAACTCGGTCTTTCGATTCCGCAATCTGTGCTGTTGCGAGCGGAACGTGTAATTGAATGACTCGTCTCTCAACATGCCATTTAACTTGTTGCTGCTGCGGGCGGGCCGCTATCGATGCGCTCTATCAAGTGCAGGTAACAGTGGCTCGCCGCAGAGCAGGACGTTGGGCGTCACGAGAACAGCAACGCGAATGACAAAGCGCGTCTACCACAAGCTCATGATCGTCGCCTCGTCTCCCCTCACAGAGATCTGGCTCGGTGATGATTGCGGACACCTCGTCCAGATGGAAGTTGGTGAGTTGCGCACAAGCGTGCTGCCCGGGTACTACGTCGTATCGTTCGGGCTCAAAGCGCCGACGTACCCGATCAACCTTAACAAGTCGATTCAAACCAGCCAGCGTCAACTCGAAGCTGGCCCGACCTGTCCGCGACCGCTTCTTCAACTTCTGTCAGAGTGACCCATCACGTGTCGGTAGGCGAAGTGACGCGCAACCCCCGCGTCGAGAACGACGCTCCGCGAGCGCGGTGCTCGCACGCGCGTCTCACGCGGACACGTTAGACCTCGCCAGAACGGTGCGTGAACGAAGATGAAGTTCGAGTGGGACCCGCGAAAGGACCGCGAGAATCAGAGAAAGCATGGCGTCTCCTTTCAGGAAGCTACAACCGTGTTCGGCGATCCGCTCGCCGGCACGATTCCGGACCCCGATCACTCTCACGGCGAGCACCGATTCCTGACGGTCGGTCACTCGTCAAACCACCGGTTGATCGTTGTGTCCCACACGGAACAAGACGACAATTTCCGTATCATCAGCGCCCGAGAGGCGAATGCCCATGAGCGAAAGACATACGAGTCGTAAGCCGTTGAAGATTGCAGAGCCAGAGATGCGGTCCGAATACGATTTTTCCGGCGCGGTCCGAGGCAAGTACTACAAGCGATATCTCGAGACCACCAACGTTGTTGTACTGGAACCCGATGTCGCAAAGCGGTTTAAGAATGCCGCGTCCGTGAACAGGGCACTGCGAACCTACCTCAAGGGTTCGAAGCGAGGTCTAACCACCGGCTCAACAGCGACCGCCCGCAAGCGGGCGGCGCGTTAGCCGGGACGTTAGGCCCAGACCGAATCTATTCACATCCGAAGCACATTTTCCACAGTGGACATCCCGCGAATCTTCAACATCGCCGAGAGTGCTCACCGCATCCACAACCCGATCACCCCCGACAAACTCGCCACGCTCGGTGCGGCGCTGCGTCTGGAAGCGGGGGCGCGAGTGCTCGACCTCGGCAGCGGTTCGGGGGAGATGCTGTGCACCTGGGCACGCGATCACGGCATCAGTGGCACCGGCATCGACATGAGCCAGTTGTTCACGGAACAAGCGAAACTCCGTGCTGTAGAACTCGGCGTCGCCGATAAGGTCAAGTTCATCCATGGCGATGCTGCGGGCTATGTTTCTGACGAAAAGGTAGGTGTAGCAGCCTGTGTCGGTGCCACTTGGATCGCCGGGGGAGTCGTCGGCACTATCGAGCTTCTGGCGCGCAGCCTACGCTCCGGAGGGATCATCCTCATCGGCGAGCCCTACTGGCGGAAGTTGCCGCCGACGGAAGATATTGCCAAGGGGTGTCTTGCCAACTCGATCTTCGACTTTCTCATGCTTCCAGAACTTCTCGCGTCTTTCGGCCGTCTTGGCTACGACGTCGTTGAAATGGTTCTGGCTGACCAAGACGGCTGGGACAGATACGAGGCGGCCAAATGGCTCACCATGCGCCGATGGCTTGAGGCCAATCCCGACGACGAGTTAGCGAAAGATGTTCGAGCCAAACTGACCTCGGAACCCGGGCGCTACGCCGCTTACACGCGCGAATACCTGGGCTGGGGAGCGTTCGCGCTGATGCCACGGTAAATCGCGATAACGAGTGATTTGTGCACTGAAAATCCGCCCTGGCCTAACATGGCAGTCAACCGGACCTGCGCGAAAAGCCGCGCAGGCCGGTTACCTCTACTATAAGGACTTCCCCGCTGCTGCAACGGTAGCGGTGATGACGATGGAAGATCGAACTGCGTCACTATAACCGGCCTGTTTGTGAGCATTCGAGTGCTCTGGCCCTGATGAAAGCCGCACGCCCGGTCCTCGCTCGTTAGTCGGCGTTGGTTGCCGCCGTCGTAGTTGATCAGGTTCTCCGGGCGTCGGTCTGACCGATTCGTCATCGTCGATTGCAGTCGTGGCGGTTGAAGGTATTCAGGCCTGCCGCAGCGGCTCGTTTTTCGCGAGCAGTGCCCAGGCGATGCGTGCGTTCTTGTTGGCGATCGCCACCAGCGTTCGGTAGTAGCCACGGCGCGGCTGCAACTCGAGGATCCAGCGCGACATGCGGTCCTGGTGAGAGGCGGCGCTATTGAGCACCGAGCGCGCGCCTTGTACCAGCAGGTTGCGCAGGTAGGCGTCACCGCGTTTGCTGATGTGCCCAAGACGGGATTTGCCGCCGGTGGAGTATTGACCCGGTACCAGACCGATCCAGGCGGCGAACTGCCGGCCATTTTTGAACTCCCGGGCGTTACCTACGGTGGCCACGATGGCCAGCGCGGTGGTCGCGCCGATGCCGCGGATCTTCATCAGGCGCTGAGCGGGCTCCGACAGGCGGGCTTGGGCTTCGATCTCGCGGTCATAGCCGCCGATACGCTCATCGAGCGCACGCAGCTGCTCGATCAAGTCGCCAATCGCGCGCCTGGCCAGCTCGGGCAATACCTCGGCCGCTGCCGCTGCTTGGCGGCGCACCGTGACCGAGCGAAGCGGCAGCACCACGCCGAACTCCGACATCAGACCGCGCAGCCGGTTGATGAGGGCGGTTCTCTCCACCACGAACCCTTGGCGCACCCGGTGCAGCGCAAGCAACGCCTGTTGCTCGGCGCTCTTCACCGGGACGAAGCGCATGCTGGGTCGCGTCACCGCCTCGCAGATCGCCTCGGCGTCGTTGCCGTCGTTCTTGCCGCTCTTCCTGTATGGGGCGACGAACTTCGGCGCCATTAACCGCACCGTGTGCCCGTGCTCTTGGAATCGCCGGCCCCACTCGTGCGCCCCGGAGCACGCTTCCATGCCGATCAGACACGGCGATAGAACAGCCACCGTCGCAACCAGCTGGTCGCGGCGCACCGTCTTGCGCAGCACCACTCGGCCGGCGCCATCCACCCCGTGCAGCGAGAACACGCTCTTTGCCAGGTCGATCCCCACGGTAGTAATCTGTTCCATGACTTCCCCTCTCGTTTCAGATTGAAGATGCGTAATTCAATCTTGGCACTCCGATGCCGTGCGGGCTACGGCCCGCTTCGAGTAGGGGAAGTCCCTTTCATTCGTTAGGTGCCAGCAAGGAACTGCAGTCGTCCCTGGTGATCACCTTGTGTGCTCGAAACGCGTGTGTTAGCGTGCGTTGCATGAGAACTGTTCAGCGTAGCGTTGTCGTAGTCGTCGTCCGGGAGGACCGCGCCGGCTAACGCTTGGAACAGATCTCACCCAAGCCCCTGTCGGCGAGCCTGCGGGGGCTTGCTGTTTCTGGGCCTCCTCTGGCGGTGCCGGCCAACGAGGAGACCAACCATGCAGAGCCCCCTGAAGCTCGGATTCTTCATCCAGCCCGTCCACCCGCCGTCGCGTCCCTATGCAGACGTTCTCCGCGAGGACCGCGATGCGGTCGTGCTCGCCGATCGACTCGGCTATCACGAAGCCTTCATCGGCGAGCATCTCGTCGACTCTGCCGAGACCATCACCTCGAGCCTTGCGTTCATCGCGAGCTTGGCCGATGCCTGCCCGTCGATCACCTTCGGCACCGGCGTGCTCCCGCTCGCCAACTACCACCCGGCGATGGCGGCTGCGCAGGTCGCGATGGTCGACCACCTGGTGCAGGGCCGGCTGGTGCTGGGCGTGGGGCCCGGAGTTCCCGGCGATGCAGAGGCCATTGGTGACCTTGGTTCGGACCGCCACCGCAAGACCCAGGAGGCGCTCGATCACATGTGCCGGATCTGGCGCGAACCGCCGCCGTACCGGATCGAAGGCGAGTTCTACCGGACCACGACGGAGCGCTCGCTCGATCCGGACATCGGGGTGGGTGTCGCTCGCCATCCGCTGCAACGGCCCCATCCGCCCATCGCCATCACCTCGATCCGGCCGGACGGCAGGGGACCGCACGCGGCGGGCGCTCGCGGCTGGACCGGAATCTCGGCGACCTATGTAGGAGCGTACGTTGTCCAGGCCCACATTCGGAGCTACCTGGAAGGCCGGCGCTCAGCGGGACTCTCCACCGAACCCTCCGGGTGGCGCGTGGCGCGCAGCATTTTCGTTGCCGATGACGAGGCCACGGCGCGCCGCTATGCGCATCGCGAGGACGGCGCGCATGGCTTCTACTTCCACGTCATGAGGACCAAGCTCGCCAGGGCCGGCGCGCTGGACGTGATGCGCGACTTTCCCGGCCAGCCCGATTCCGAGCTCTCGATCCAGCGCTGCCTTGACCGCCTTGTGATCGCGGGAACCCCGCAGAGCGTCGCGGACCGGATTCTCGAATTCCGACACGACGTCGGGGCGTTCGGCACGCTGCTCTATACTGGTCACGACTGGAGCGATCCTGCGCTCGCCCGGCGCTCGATGGAGCTGGTTGCGAACGAGGTCTGGCCGCGGATCGACCGGGCCGTGTATGAGAGGACACTGGATTGAGAAGAAGTCGACCTTGGCACCTAACAGCGCGTTGTTGACCGACGCCTATACCTCGCCGCTACGCGTTCAGCGCGGCGCGGCAAAACGCGGACGTTGGACATGAGAACAATGACTGTTCCCGCGCGTTACCGACCTCTGTGCACCACCGCCGCAGCCATACTCTTCGCGATGCTATCGGCGTGCGTTACCCAACAAGCCGGCAATACCGCATTAATCCAGGCTGCGTGGGATGGAGACTCTTCGAAAGTGCAGGCCTTGCTCCAGGCGGGAGCGGATGTGAATGCTTCAAACCGAGAGGGAACGACTGCCCTCATGGCTTCCACATGGGGCGGGAGGGGCACGGGCGATGCTGTCATCGCCAAGGCGTTGATTGCCAAGGGCGCGGACGTCAATGCCGCGAACATCTATGGCAGAACAGCGCTCATGGAGGTAGCTAGAAACGGCAATCTCGAGTTCGTCAACCTCTTGCTGGCACACGGGGCAAACGTAAACGCGAAAGTGACCGGTGGCGTGACAGCCGTGATGCAGGCTGCACTGAACGGCCATACAGCCGTCGTTAGAGCTCTGCTTGAACATGGTGCTGATCCAAACGCAAACGATGAGCAAGGACACACTGCGTTGATATGGGCTGCTGGCAAGGGGCATGTTGAGATCGTCAGGACGCTACTTGCTTACCATGCCAACGTAGACGCCAAGGATTCGCGAGGCGAGACGGCCCTAGTGTGGGCGGTGAACGCCAAAAAGACCGATGTTGTCCGACTACTCAGAGAGGCAGGGTCGAGGGAGTAGGACCAGAGCCGTCGATGTACAGTGCAACATCGCACTCCAGCGGACGTGGAGAAGCCACGCGCCGCCGAGTTTGAACGCTAGACGCCAAGGAGACATCGTGACGGTCAAGCGCATGGACAACGTCGGCATCGTGGTGGCAGACATCGATGCCGCCATTGAATTCTTCACCGAACTTGGCCTCGAGCTCGAAGGGCGTGCCCCAATCGAAGGAGACTGGGCTGATGGCGTCACTGGATTGCGCGACATGCGCGTCGAGATTGCCATGATGCGTACGCCGGACGGTCACGGCCGCCTCGAGCTGTCCCGCTTC
>SCUF01000260.1 GCA_004298325.1 Betaproteobacteria bacterium
CGGCCTGGCGTCGGTGTTCCTCACGCCGGTGATCTATCTCGCCTACGACGTCGGCACGGTGGAGCATCATCGCTGGCATACCTGGCTGATGCGCTTCGGCGGCGGCCTCGCGATCCTGCCTTTCATGCTGGCGCTGGCGCTGGGACTGGCGCGCGCGGCGCCGGCTGCGGCGGGCGAGCGCGCGCTGCGCGTGGCGATCCTGGCGTCGCTCCTGCTCTTCGGCGTCGGCGGCGTGATCGGCGTCGTGATCCAGGGTTCCAACGTGCGCATCCCGGCGCACTATCACGGCAGCATCGTGGGCGTGACGCTCGCCTTCATGGGGCTGGCGTACTACCTGCTGCCGCGCTTCGGCTACGCCGAGGTGAGCGAGCGCTGGGCGCGGCCGCAGCTGTGGCTTTACGCCGGCGGCCAGCTGCTGCACGTGTTCGGCCTGGTCTGGTCGGGCGGCTACGGCGTGCAGCGCAAGGTCGCGGGCGCCGCCCAGGCGCTGCGCACCTGGGAAGAGACCGCCGCGATGGGCGTCATGGGCATCGGCGGACTGTTCGCGATCGCGGGCGGAATGCTCTTCCTGGTGCTCGCCTTCCACGCCATGCTGCGCAACACGCCGCAGGCAGCGATCGCGGCACAAGGACGCTGAGGAGCCGAGGCGATGGAAATCGTCTGGTTCACCCTGGTCGCCGCGGGGCTGTATTTCTTTTCCGACTGGCTGCTCGATTTCATCGAGCGCGCGCGCGGCAGGCGCTTCGACCAGAACCGGCCGCTGATCTTCTTCGCCATCATCCTGCCGCTCGCGCTGCTGAGCTTCTGGCTGCTGGGGAAGCTGTCGGGCGGGCAATAGTGCCGCCGCCCGGACCGGCGGCAGTCAGCCGCCGCAACGTGTTCGCCGCCGCAATGCCGCCGAAGCCGCCGCCGAGAATTACGGTGGTTGTGACGTTCATGCCGATGTCTCCGTTGCCACGCGCGTGGCTTCCGGCGCCTACTGCCGCTCCAGCTCCCGCCTCAGCGCCTCCATCTCGCGCCGCGTGCGCGCGCGCACCAGGTGCGCGTGCCCGGAGTCCCGGCAGATCGCGGACAGCTGCAGCGCCGCGCGCTCGTTGCCGCACAACGCCTCGACGACCAGGTCGGCCCCGGCCGCCACCGCGAGCATTTCCTCGCTCAGCATGCCGTGCGCGACACGGAACGACCACTGCAACGGCTTGCGCTTGGCGATCGACTCCACGCTGCGGCGCGCCTCCTGGGCGAGCGCCCGCAGGGAGCGCTCCATGACCGCGGCGTCCATCGTGCGGGAGATCGCCGATGCGAAGCCGATTTCACGCGCGAACGGCAGGCCAGCCACGCTGAGCAGGTCGGCGTCTTCGACGAAGACCGCCACCAGTTCCGCTTTCAGCTCCGCAGCGCGCGCTGCCGCCGCTTCGAGTGCCGCCCGGCCGGGCGCCGAAGCGTCGAGCAGCACGACGATGCGCCGCGGCGCCTTCACTTTTCCGGCCGGCCGCGCCATGAGCGCTTCTTCTCCGTGACGGCCGGGGCCCGCGCGCGCCGCGCGAAATCGAGCAGCCGCTCCTCGACGCGCTGGTTGACCCGCTCGGCCGGCAGTCCCGTCAGGATCTCGATGCCCTGATCGACCGTCTCGACCGCGTAAAGGTGGAACTGGCCCGACTTCACGGCCTCGATGACGCGGTCCTGCAGCATCAGGTTCTTCACGTTGGCGGCCGGAATCACCACGCCCTGGCTGCCGTCCAGGCCGCGCGCGCTGCACAGATCGAAGAAGCCCTCGATCTTCTCGTTGACGCCGCCGATCGCCTGCACGTCGCCGTGCTGGTTCACCGAACCGGTGACCGCGAGCGACTGCCGCAGCGGCGCCTCGGCGAGCGCCGAGAGCAGCGCGTACAGTTCGGCCGAGGAAGCGCTGTCGCCTTCCACCCCGGAGTAGCTCTGCTCGAACACCAGGCTCGCGGCAAGCGACAGGGGCTGGCGCACGGCGTAGCGGCCCGAGAGGAATCCGGACAGGATGAGCACGCCCTTGGAATGGATCGGGCCGCCCATCTCGGTCTCGCGCTCGATGTCGACCACCTTGCCGCCGCCCAGCCGCACGCGCGCCGTGATGCGGTTCGGCATGCCGAAGGCGAAGCCGCCGAGCTGCAGCACCGCGAGGCCGTTGACCTGGCCGACGCGCTCGCCGGCGCTCGACACCAGCAGCGTGCCGCGCAGCGTCTCCTGCAGCATCCGGTCCCGCACCCGGTCGAGGCGGTCCTCGCGCGCCTGCAGCGCCCGCGTCACGTCCGCGCTCGTGACGACCGTGCGTCCCGCATCCGCGGCCCAGAAGTCGGTTTCGCGCAGCAGGTCGACGAGCCCCCGCAGGTGCAGCGAGAGGCGCTCGGCATCGCCCGCCTCGCGCGCCTGGTGCTCGATCACGCGCTCGACCGCGGCGCGCTCCAGCGGCCGGAACTTCTCGCGCCGTGCCAGCGTCGCGATGACGCGCGCATGCGCCAGTTCCGTGCCCTCGCCGCGCTCGGTGTCCTCCTCGAAGTCGCTCGGCACCTTGAACAGCTCGCGGAACTCCGGGTCGTAGGCGTGCATCAGGTAATAGATGTAGCGCTCGCCGACCAGCACCACCTTGACGTCGAGCGGGATCGGCTCCGGCTCGAGCGACACCGTGCTGATCAGGCTGTAGGCCTGCGCCGGCGACTCGGCGCGGATCTCGCGCGAGCGCAGCGCGCGCTTGAGCATGTCCCAGGAGAAGGGCTGCATCAGGAGCTTGAGCGCGTCGAGCACCAGGTAGCCGCCGTTGGCGCGGTGCAACGCGCCCGCCTTGATCAGCGTGAAGTCGGTGAGCAGCGTGCCCATCTGGGCGATGTGCTCGACACGGCCGATCAGGTTGCCGTAGTTGGGATTGTCCTCGTACACCACCGGCGCGCCCTGCGACTTCGAATGTTCCACCAGCACGTTCACCTGGTAGCGCCGCAGCGGCGACTCGCCCGTCTCGGACCGCGGCATCGGGATGCCGAACAGCGTCGGCTGCTCGCCTTCCTTGGGCTGGCGGAAATGCTCGGCGTGGTCGAGCACGTCCTCCTGCACGCGCGCGAGGTACTGGCGCACCTGCGGCAGCGCGCCCCAGTCGTTCCTCAGGTCCTCGAGCAGGCTCGCCACCGCCGAACGCGTCACCTGGCGGTTGAGCTCGCGCAGCTTGCGCTGCGCCTCGCGCCGCCACTTCGGCACGTCCTCGATGACCTTCTCCAGTTCCGCCTGCAGAGTGGCGATCGCGCTCTCGAGGCGCTTCTGTTCCTCGGCGGGCAGGGTGCGGAATTTGTCCGGCTCCATGACGCCGTCCTTGTGCATCGGCGCGAAGGCGAAGCCCGAGGGCGTGCGCAGCAGCGCGATGCCCCCGCTGCGCGCCTTCTCGCCGACCGCGCTGACGGCCTGTTCCTGGCGCTCGTTGAATTCGGTCTCGATCTCCTGGCGGCGCGCGCGGTACTCGTCGGTCTCGAACGCAGCCGGAATGCCGGCCTGCAGGTCCTCGACCAGGCGCTGCATGTCCTGGCGGAACTGCAGCGCGCGGCCCGCCGGCAGGTCGAGCCGCAGCGGCCGGTGCGGGGTCTCGAAATTGAACACGTAGCACCAGTCGGACGGCAGCGGCTCGCGCGCGGCGCGCTCGGCGAGCAGGTTGCGCACGGTCGTGTGGCGGCCGTGGCCGTCCGGCCCCATCGCGAACAGGTTGTAGCCGTCGGATCGCATGCCGATGCCGAAGCGGATCGCATCGACGGCGCGTGCCTGCGCCAGGATGCCGTCGGGCTCCTGCAGTTCGTCGGTGGTGGCAAAGCCCGCCGCGGACAGGTCGCAGCGGCGCCGCAGCTGCGGCGCCGCCAGCCGGAGTGCGACAGCGGCCGAGGTTTCGCTCATCAGCGTGACCATTTCACCCGGACCCGGTATTCATCCGGACTGTAGCGGATTTCGAGGTTTCCCCGCCAGGCATGGCTCAGCGCGTCGCCGATGCGCCGCGCCAGGTGAACGTCGGTGGTGGTGACTTCGAGCATGCCGCGCGACTCGCGCAACGCGATGATGCGCTGCAACGGGTGCAGGCGCTTCTCGCGGTTTTCCTCGTTGCGCACCAGCGCCACCAGCTCGTCGCGATGCGCGGCGAAGTACGGGCCGGCGAGCCGCACGCTGCCCGCAGGCTCGCGTTCGCGCACCCGGCGACAGGCGGGGCAAAGGTGCGGCTTGGCGCGCTCCGCGGCTTCGCCCCATTGCCAGCGGCCGCGGCGGAACACCGCGCCGCAGTCCGGGCACACTGCCGGCCCGCGGGGTTTGCTGCGCTCGAGGTACGGGTCGAGCCTCGGGGCGTCGAATGCACGGTCGATGTGGCGGCGTTGCCTCTGGCGGGGATCGCGGCGTTTCATGGGGGCTCCTGGGAATGCCGTGCGTTGTCGGTGAACGGGTACTGGCGCTCTGATTTTGACTCTCTCAGACCGGGGAAAGTCATGGTGCGCAGACGCATCCATTGGGGTTCACGCTAACCGCCCCCGCCGTCCACCGCCTGAGCTTCATCGCCCTGCGCACGCCTTCGAGCGCGAGCGCGGTGGCGGCTTCGCGCGGCAGGATGCGCTGCGCGGCGGCGGTGTCGATCACCGCCGTGGTATTGGCGCGGATTTTCTCGGCGATGGCGTCGAACGCGGCGCCGCGCGTGGCGCCGTGGTATTCCATTGCGGCGCAGATCACGCCGCCCGCGTTGGCGACGAAATCGGGGATCACCAGCACGCCACGAGCGGCGAGCAGGCGCTCTGCACCGGCGGTGAACGGAATGTTCGCGCCCTGCAGCACCAGGCGCGTGCGCAGCCGGGCGGCATTGTCCTCGCGCAGCACGTCGGGACGCGCGGCCGGTATCCAGATATCGCAGTCGACGTCGAGCAGCGCATCCTGCGCGAGGCGCTCGCCGCCCGCATAGTCGAGCACGCTGGCGCCGCGCATCTTCAGTGCCGTAAGCTCGGCGACGTCGAGCCCGCCCCGCTGGGCGATCGTGCCGCGCGTATCGGAGGCGGCGACCAGGCGCGCGCCGCGCTCGGCGAGAAAGCGCGCCGCATGGCGCCCCACCGCACCGTAGCCCTGGATCGCGACGCGCGCGCCGTCGAGTTGCAGGCCGCAGGCGGGCGCGGCGATCTCGGCGCATTGCGCGAGCCCCCAGCCGGTGGCGCCCAGTTCGTCGAGCGGGATGCCGCCCAATTCCACCGGCAGGCCGACGGCGCGACCGATTTCGTCCTGCACCCAGGCCATGCAGGTCTCGTCGGTGCCCATGTCGGGGCCGAAGATGTAGTCGGATTCGTTGCGCAGCATCCAGGCGAAGGCGCGGATCAGGCGCTCTTTGTGCGCGCGCGGCTGACGTGGGTCGCCGATCAGGACCGATTTGGCGCCGCCGTGCGCGAGACCGGCGCAGGAATTCTTCAGCGTCATGGCGCGCGCCAGGCGCATGCATTCCGCGGTGGTGACATCGGGAGCCATGCGCAGTCCGCCGATGGCCGGGCCGCGCGCGACGTTGTCCACCACCAGGACCGCTTCCAGGCCAATCCCTGGCTCGCGCACCTGGATGATCTTCGCGGGGCCGATGTCGTCTGCGTCGAGGATCAGGCCTGCCATGGTCGGACGCTGCTTCTGAGCAAGGACCTTCAAGCGAAGAATGTCCCGACTCGGTTCCGCGGGTATTGACCGGCGTCAATTCGACCGGTTTGCGCTGCATCGCCTTGCCCCGCTCTGCCGACTTCGCGTTCTTCGCGAGGTCGGCGGACCGTGCGGCGCCTAGAATCGCTCGCCATGCTCGAATCTGCGCCGGCCGCTCGCTGGGAACATTTTGAGCACATGGCCGACATCGGCGTACGCGGCATCGGCGCGACGCGCGAGCAGGCTTTCGAGCAGGCGGCGCTGGCGATGACCGCGGTGATCACCGACCCGGGCAGCGTGGCGGCGCGCGACGCGGTCGCGATCGAATGCGAAGCGCCTGACGAGGAACTGCTGCTGGCCGACTGGCTCAATGCCCTGGTTTACGAAATGGCGACGCGTCGCATGCTGTTCGGCCGCTTCGAGGTGCGCATCGAGGGACACAGGCTGCGGGCCTGCGCCTGGGGCGAGCCCACGGACATCGGCCGGCACCGGCCCGCGGTCGAGGTGAAGGGCGCCACCTATACCGCCTTGCGCGTGGCGCAGGAAACGGGCGGACAATGGATGGCGCAATGCGTCGTAGACGTATGATCGGATGACGATGGACATCGCCCGCTTCAAGCGGCGCAGCGAATACGAATGGGAAATCGAAGCCCGCGGCGCCATGCGCGTGCCGGGCGTGATCTACGCCACCGAGCCGCTGCTTCGCGACATGGACGACAAGGTCTGGGAGCAGGTGGTCAACGTCGCCGCGCTGCCCGGCATCGTGAAAGCGTCCTATGCAATGCCCGATGCGCACTGGGGCTATGGCTTTCCGATCGGCGGCGTGGCCGCATTCGACCCCGACGCAGGCGGCATCGTTTCCGCGGGCGGGGTCGGTTTCGACATCTCCTGCGGCGTCAGGAGCCTGCACACGGGCTTGAGCGCGCAGGCGTTGCTCGCCGCGCAGAAGCGCCTGGCCGATCGCCTCTACCAGCGCATTCCCGCGGGCCTGGGCAGCACCGGCGCGATCCGCCTCGGCCCGAAGGAGATGGACGACATGCTCTCGGGGGGCGCACGCTGGGCCGTGAAACGCGGCTACGGCGAGGCCGCTGACCTTGAGCGGGTCGAGGAAGGCGGCCAGATGGCGCACGCGAAACCGGGCAACGTCTCGGAGCGCGCCAAGCAGCGCCAGCGCGACGAGATGGGAACGCTCGGCAGCGGCAACCATTACCTCGAAGCGCAGAAGGTGGCGCGCGTGTTCGATGCGGCAATCGCGCAGGCCTTCGGGCTGCGCGAAGGCGACGTGCTGCTCACCATCCATTGCGGCTCGCGCGGTCTCGGCCACCAGATCGGCACCGAGTTCCTCAAGCGCATGGCGATCGCCGCCGCCCAGCACGGCATCGCGCTGCCGGATCGCGAGCTCGCCTGCGCGCCGATCAATTCACCCGTGGGCGAGGAATATCTCGGCGCGATGCGCGCAGCGATCAATTGCGCGCTGGCCAACCGCCAGATCCTGACGCATCTGGCGCGCGAGGTGTTCGCCGAGGTGCTGCCCGCGGCGCGCCTCGAGCTGTTCTACGACGTCTCGCACAACACCTGCAAGCTCGAGGAACACCTCGTCGACGGGCAGCGGCGCCGGCTCTACGTGCATCGCAAGGGCGCGACGCGTGCGTTCGGTCCCGGCCATCCGGACGTTCCCGCGCCGTTGCGCGCCGCGGGACAGCCGGTGCTGATCGGCGGCTCCATGGGTACGGCGTCGTACATCCTGGCGGGAGCCGAAACGGGCGAGGCGCGCTCCTTCGGTTCCGCCTGTCACGGCGCCGGGCGCGCGATGAGCCGGCACCAGGCCCTGCGCCAGTGGCAAGGCCGGCAGGTGGTGGACGAACTGGCGGCGCGCGGCATCCTCATCCGCAGCCCGTCCTCGCGCGGCGTGGCCGAGGAGGCGCCCGGCGCCTACAAGGACGTCTCGGCGGTCGTCGACGCGGCCGACGCCGCCGGGCTCGCGAGGAAAGTGGCGCGGCTCGAGCCGCTGGTCTGCATCAAAGGGTGAAACGCCGTGCCTCGCGCGTTGGCTTGCCTCGCCGCTTCGAGTATCATCGCGGCCTCACACGGAGGGATGGCATGACGATCGATCGATTTGGCGTGCGGGCGCTGCGGTGGGCTGTGCTGGCGCTGTGCGGCGCAGCCGCCGGCTGTGCGACGCTGGAAGAGCCCGCGCAGACGGCCAAGTCGCGCGACGAGGGTGTCTATCGCACCGGCAGCCGGTTGCCCTCGCGCGACACGACGTCCGGCGCGTCCGTAGGCACCTTGAGCAAGGAGGATTGGCTGGGTGCGACCCGGCGCCAGGAAGGCGCCAGCCCGCCGATCGGCACCGCCGGCAACTAGAAGTCTCAGGCGATCTCGACCTCGCGCCGGATCCATCCGGTCCTGCAGGATCCGATCCGCAATACTCCGCGACCGCGGCCGCGCAGCGTCCACGACAGCGTGTGCGAGCCGGTGCTGCCCCGGCTGCGCATGTAGTAAAGCGCCGCGAAACCCTCGAAGCGGCCGCGTCCCCAACCGTCGAGATGTCCGACCGGCTGCCGCGCCTCGCGCGGGTTGGCGAGCGCGCAGCCTTCGGTTTCGATCGTGGCGACGAGCGGCTCGTTCCAGTCCAGCTTGCGCGCCGAGGCCAGGCCGTGCGTTGCGAGATAGCCGCGATTCTCGACCCGCGCATCGAGGCGGAAAAGTTCGTTGCCGAGCGGCGTGATGCGGCACTCGGCGAGGTGCAGGCTCGGCAGCATCGCCGCTACGCGCAGAAACGTCGCGGCCTGGCCGCGACACACGGCGTCGATGCGCTCGTAGGGCGGATTCCACAGCCCGACGCGCGGGTCGAGTCCGCCCACCTCGACCGCGCCGAGCTGCGGGTGATGCCATGGCTGCCACGGCCGCAGCACGCGTCCCGCGTTGTGCTCCGCGTCCCAGCGCGCGATCTTCACCATGTCGGCGCGGTCCAGGTGCGTGTAGCGATCGACGAAGCGTTTCTTCCTTTCCAGACCGGCCTGCTCGAACAGATCCCAGAGCTCGCACACGTAGGCGAGGCAGCCGCGCTGGTGGTAGGCATATTCCGTGAGGTCGCCGCGGATCGGCTTTTCCGGCTCGTAGATGAATTCCTCGAAGCCGCTCACGGTGGGATAACCCGCATGCGCCTCGCCCCATTGCGCGAGCTGGCGGAACACCGCGAGGTCCTCCTGGTCCATCTTCGCGTCCGGCTTGTCGCCGAGCGGGCGGATGAACACGCCGCCGAAAGTGTGCAGGTTGAGCCATGCGAACAGGTGCGGACGCTGCGAGGTGAACTCGACCACGGCGCGCGACTCGGGCTCGTTCAGCGGGTAGCTCCCGGCGCCGACCTGCTCGTGCTCGGGATACCACTGGAACGGAAAATTGCGGTTGAGGTCGGTCTGGTTGTCGGACAGGAAGTTCGGCGTCGGCACCGTCGCGCCGTCGAAATGCTCGATCAGGCCCTCGGGGTAGATCTTGTAGTACGGCCCGGGGTCCTCGAGCGTGCGCTCCACCATCAGTCCCGGCACTTCGGGCGATTCGACGAACTCGCCGCCGGGATCCTGCCGGCGCAGGATCAGGGCGATGCCGTCGCCGTCGACATCCTGCGAGCGCCAGCGCGCGTGATTGCGGTTGGGCCGCTCGTCGCGCGGCACGCTGCGCACGTAGCGCCCGGTCTTGAGCACTTCCTCGGCGCCGTCGGGAGACATGCGCGGCATGATGTAGAACAGGACCTCGCGCAGATCTTCCCTGACGTGCGCCGGCAGGCCGTGACAATCGGCCTGCGGTTGCGTGTGCAGCCGGATCACGTCCTCGGCGATGGCGAGCGCGACGCTCGAGCCGCACAGCTCGGACGCGTGCATGTTGCCGTCCACCCAGACCGCCGGCCGCAGGCGCTCGGGCTGCGGCCCCACGGTCAGCACCCAAAGCTCGCGGCCCGCGGCCGATTGGCCGATCGATTCCAGCCGCACCAGATCGGGGTGCGCCTCGGCCCAGGCGCGCAGCTGGGCGCTGAGCGCGGCGTAATCGAGGTAGTCGTTGCGAAAGGTCGATTTCATGGGCCCGGAAGCTAGCATGTGCGCTACGATTCGGCCAATCCGGGGAGAAAGCCAGGGCCATGGCGGTGTATCGGATCGGCGACAAGGCGCCGCGCATTGCGCAGTCCGCCTACGTCGCGCATGAAGCGACCGTGATCGGCGACGTTGCGCTGGGCGAGCGTGCGAGCCTCTGGCCGGGCGTCGTGGTCCGCGGCGACAACGCGGCCATCCGTATCGGCGATGCCAGCAACATCCAGGACGGCGCGGTGCTGCATGCGGACCCGGGCTGCCCGCTCACCATCGGCCAGGGCGTGTCGGTCGGCCATCAGGCCATGCTGCACGGCTGCACCATCGGCGACAATTCGCTCGTCGGCATCCAGGCGGTGATCATGAACAACGCCGTGATCGGCAGGGACTGCATCGTCGGCGCCGGGTCGGTGATCCCGGAGGGCAAGCGGTTCCCGGATCGTTCGCTGATTCTCGGGGCGCCCGCCCGGGTGGTGCGCCAGCTGGACGACGCCGACGCGGCGACGCTGCGCGCCAACGCCGAGAGCTACGCCAGGCGGCAGGATTTCTTCAGGACCGCGCTGGAGCGGATCGGATGAGGACCGCGTGACCCTGCCGGCAACGTCGAGCGAAGCCAATGCCGCGGCCGGGGGCAAGGACGTCGCCTGGATCGCCTACATCCTGCACGCGGTCGGCTATTTCTCCGCCCTGATGTGGCCGGCGCTCGTCGGCCTGATCGTCAACTACGTCAAGCGTGGCACGGCGCGCGGCGGTTTCGTCGACAGCCATCACGAATGGCTGATCCGCACCTTCTGGTTCGGCCTGCTCTGGTATGTCCTGAGCCTCGGCGCGCTGCTGTGGGGTGCCTGGCCGGTGGTGCAGTCGGTGCTGCGCGCCGCCTCGGCACAGGACGCGTACGTGATCGGCTGGGACGCGATTTTCGCCGTGATCGGCGCCGCGACGCTGGGCGGGCTCGGGTTCCTGGCGACGTGGCTGTGGCTGCTGTACCGCGTCATCCGCGGCATGATCAATCTCGCCAACTCGAAGCCGGTGCCCTAGCCGGCCGGCCCGCGCCGTCCCCCTGACCGCGGCAAGAAACGCGAATTGTTTGCATCGGCATGGCGGCGATTTCGCAGCGTCGCGCATTCGCGTTGCGCTTCATCAATACGATCCTCGCGCATTGGACAACACTGTCAGCTGCCGCAACTGACGACAGGAGCTGGCCATGAATCAAACGGTATCCAAGCTGCCCGTGAAAACCGAGAAGACCGAGCACAAAGCCGCCGAGCGCGCGTCCGCGATGCAAACGTGGCATCCGTACGAGAGCCTGCGCCACGAGGTCGATCGCCTGTTCCAGGATTTCGACCGCGATTTCTGGCGTTTCCCGTTCCGCCGTTCGATGTTCGACGTCGAGCCGTTCTGGCGGCGCGAGCTGAGCTGGGGCGGGACCCCGGCCGTCGATATCGTCGAGAAGGACGACGCCTACGAAGTCACGGCCGATCTGCCGGGCATGGACGAGAAGAACATCGAGGTGAAACTCAGCGACGGCAATCTGACGATCAGGGGCGAGAAGCGCGACGAGAAGGAGGAAAAGAAAAAGGATTACTACCTGCGCGAGCGCCATTTCGGCGCGTTCGAGCGCAGCTTCGCGGTGCCCGAGGGCGTCGAGACGGACAAGATCGAGGCGAGCTTCAAGAAGGGCGTGCTTACCCTGACGCTGCCGAAGAAGCCGGAAGCCCGCAAACCGGCGAAGAAGATCGAGGTGAAGGGCGCCTGAGCACCGGCCCGGAGACGGTGCTACGCCCGGTCCACACGGCAGGCGTAGCAGCCGCGCCGGGCGTAGTGCAGGTGCAGGTAGGCCACCTCGGGATCCTCGAGGTAACGCCGGATGAGGCCCTCCACGCTCCTGCCGTCTGCGACTTCCGCGTCGTGG
>SCUF01000261.1 GCA_004298325.1 Betaproteobacteria bacterium
CCAGTGCATGTTGTCGGAAAAGCTGTTGCGGCCCCAGGTGCCGCAGCCCATCGAGAGCGAAAACGGCAGGCCGTTGTCGAAGCTGCCGCCGGTGGCGATGCAGTGCGCCTGGTTGACGATCACGCGCGCCACCGGCAGCTCCAGGCCGAGGCGCAGCGCCTGGCGCTCGTCGCGGCTGTGCAGCGACACCGAGTGGCCCTTGCCCTGATAGTCGTAGATCGCCGCGGTGATGCGGCAGGCGGCGTCGAAATCCGGCGCCCGGTAGACCGCCAGCACCGGCGCAAGCTTCTCGCCAGAGAACGGAAACTCCCGCCCGGTGCCGCTCTCCTCCACCATCAGGAAGCGCGCGCTGCGCGTCGTTTCGCGCGCCAACCCGGCGAGCGCGGCGATGTGCGCCGCCGACTGCGCGGTCGCCGCGGGTGCGAGCTTGCCCTGCGGGAACATCAGCTTCTGCAGCTGCGCCTTTTCGGCTGCCTCCAGCAGCACGCCGCCCTCGCCCGCCAGCGCGGCCAGCATGGCGTCGTAGACCGGCGCGAGAATCACCACCGCATTCTCGGAGGAACAGCTGGTCGCGTAGTCGAAGGTCTTCGACAGCGCGATCTTCCTTGCCGCGTCCGCCAGTGCCGCGCTCGCATCGACGATCGAGACCACGTTGCCCATGCCGACGCCGATCGCCGGCGTGCCGCTCGCATAGGCGGCGCGGATGTTGGCCTGCGATCCGGTGGCCGCGACCAGATCGGCCTGCTGCATCAGCTCGCGCGTCGATTCCTTCGTCACCGGCGCCGGCAGCAGCTGCACCAGGTCCGGGGGCGCGCCTACCTTGGCCAGCTCCGCGTGCATGAATTCGAGCAGCAACTCGCAGGTGCTGTAGCCCTTGGGCGAAGGCGCGAGCACGATCGCGTTGCGGCACTTGAGCGCATTGATGATCTGGTTGGCGGGCGTGGCGCCGGGGTTGGTGGACGGGG
The DNA here is from genome assembly GCA_004298325.1 of Betaproteobacteria bacterium. GTDB lineage: Bacteria > Pseudomonadota > Gammaproteobacteria > Burkholderiales > SG8-39 > 2-02-FULL-66-14. The sequence goes on from SCUF01000261.1 coordinate 966, forward strand.
TGATCGCCGCCACCACGCCGACCGGCCGCGCGATCTCCGTGATGCCCCTTTCCGGATATTCGGCGATCACGCCGACCGTGCGCACGCCGGCCAGGTCGCGCAGCAGGCCGAGCGTCTTGCGGTGGTTCTTGGTGACCTTGTCGGCAACGCTGCCCAGCCCCGTGTCGCGCACCGCGATCTCGGCCAGGCGCCGGTTGTTCTCCGGCTTCATGATCGCCCAGCCGCAGGCGAGCGCGGCTTCGTCGACGCGCGCCTGCGGCCAGCGCTCGAACAGCGCCTGCGCGGCGCGCGCGCGCGCGACGAGTGCCGCGACCGCGGCGTGCGCCGAGTCGCCCGTTGCCGTCCGGGGTGGATTGCCGCCCATGCCTGCGCTCAGGGTCCCGGCGCGATTTTACGCCGCTGATACAGGCGCCGCAGGAGCGGATAGCCCAGCGCGATGCAGGAAAGCGCCATCACCACGCCGGCCACCGGCCGCGTGAAGAACACGGTCCAGTCGTTGTCGAAGCTGATCATCGTCGTCATGAAGGCGGTCTCGGCGAGCGGTCCGAGAATCGAACCCAGCACCAGCGGCGCGATCGGAAAGCGGAACTTCTCGAACAGGAAGCCGAGGATGCCGAACGCGGCGATGACATGCAGGTCCGAGAGGTTGTTGCGGGCCGCGAACGCGCCGATGAAGCAGAACATGACGACGAACGCCGACACGATCGCTTCCGGGAACTCGAGCACGCGCACCAGCAGCTTGATGAAGAAGTAGCCCATCAGGCACATGCCGAAGACGCCGATGAACATGGAGGCGAACACGGCGTAGGCGATCTGCGCCTGCTCCGGATTGGCGAAGATCTGCGGGCCGGGCTGCACGCCGTGCAGCAGGAAGGCGCCGAGGATGATCGCCGTGGCGCCGCTGCCCGGAATGCCCATGGTGAGCAGCGGAATCATCGCACCGCCCACCGAGGAGGTGGCCGCGGTCTGCGGCGCGACGATGCCGTCCGCAATGCCGCTGCCGAGCTCGCCGCGGCGCCTGCCGTATTGCGCCTCCATGCCGTAGGCGACGAACGACGCGATGGTCGCGCCCGCACCCGGCACCAGCCCGACGACGATCCCCACCAGCGAGCTGCGCGCGAGCACCATCTTCTGCGTGCCGATTTCGCGCCAGCCGGGCAGCTCGGT
>SCUF01000026.1 GCA_004298325.1 Betaproteobacteria bacterium
GTTGTGTTCATTGTTTTTTCAGAAACAATTTGGAGATCCGGATGAAAATCAGACCCCTGCATGACCGCGTGATCGTGAAGCGCATCGATGAAGAGCGCAAATCCGCGGGTGGCATCGTGATCCCTGACACCGCTGCGGAAAAGCCCGACCAGGGCGAAATCGTGGCGGTTGGCAAAGGCAAGAAGTCCGACGACGGCAAGCTGATCCCGCTCGACGTCAAAGTCGGTGACCGTGTGCTGTTCGGAAAATATTCCGGCCAGACCGTCAAGGTCAAAGGCGACGAACTCCTCGTGATGCGCGAGGAAGACATCATGGGCGTCATCGAAGGCGCCTGATTCCGAACGACATCTGCAACTAGGAGAGATTCCAATGCCTGCAAAAGAAGTACGTTTTCACGAAAGCGCGCGCGCCAAGATGGTGCACGGGCTGAACATCCTTTCGGACGCCGTCAAGGTGACGCTCGGCCCGAAGGGCCGCAATGTCGTACTGGAGCGTTCCTTCGGCGCCCCGACCGTCACCAAGGACGGCGTCTCGGTGGCGAAGGAAATCGAGCTGAAGGACAAGTTCGAGAACATGGGCGCGCAGATGGTCAAGGAAGTCGCCTCCAAGACCTCGGACGTCGCGGGTGACGGCACCACCACCGCCACCGTGCTGGCGCAGGCGATCGTGCGCGAAGGCATGAAGTACGTCGCCGCCGGCATGAGCCCGATGGACCTGAAGCGCGGCATCGACAAGGCCGTTGACGTCGTCGTCGAGGAGCTGAAGAAGATCTCCAAGCCGTGCACCACCTCCAAGGAAATCGCCCAGGTCGGCTCGATCTCCGCCAACGCGGACGCCGACATCGGCAAGATCATCGCCGACGCCATGGACAAGGTTGGCAAGGAAGGCGTGATCACGGTCGAGGACGGCAAGAGCCTGAAGAACGAGCTCGACGTGGTCGAGGGGATGCAATTCGACCGCGGCTATCTCTCGCCGTATTTCATCAACAATCCCGAGAAGCAGATTGCCGTGGTGGAGGACGCCTTCATCCTGCTGCACGACAAGAAGATCAGCTCGATCCGCGAGCTGCTGCCGCTGCTGGAGCAGGTCGCCAAAGCCGGCAAGCCGCTGCTGATCATCGCCGAGGAAGTCGAGGGCGAGGCGCTCGCGACGCTGGTGGTGAACAACATCCGCGGCATCCTGAAGACCATCGCGGTCAAGGCGCCCGGTTTCGGCGACCGCCGCAAGGCGATGCTGGAAGACATGGCGATCCTCACCGGCGGCACCGTGATCAGCGAGGAGCTGGGCCTTAAGCTGGAGAACGCGACGCTGAAGGATCTGGGCCGCGCGAAGAAGATCGAGTCGGGCAAGGAGAACACCACGGTCATCGATGGCGCCGGCGACAAGAAGCAGATCGAAGGTCGCGTCAAGCAGATCCGGGTGCAGATCGACGAGGCGACCAGCGACTACGACAAGGAGAAGCTGCAGGAGCGCGTGGCGAAGCTCGCCGGCGGCGTGGCAGTGATCAAGGTCGGTGCCGCCACCGAGGTCGAGATGAAGGAGAAGAAGGCGCGCGTCGAGGACGCGCTGCACGCCACCCGCGCTGCGGTCGAAGAGGGCGTGGTCCCGGGCGGCGGCGTGGCTTTCATCCGTGCGCGCCAGGCGATGGGCAGCAAGGTCAAGGGCGAGAACCACGACCAGGAGGCCGGCATCAAGATCGTCATGAAGGCGCTCGAGGAACCGCTGCGCCAGATCGTCGCCAATACCGGCGCCGAGCCCTCGGTGGTGGTGAACAAGGTGGTCGAAGGCAAGGGCAACTACGGCTTCAACGCACAGACCGAGGAATACGGCGATCTCGTCGCGATGGGCGTGATCGACCCGACCAAGGTGTCGCGCACGGCGCTGCAGAACGCCGCTTCGGTGGCCGGCCTGATGCTCACCACCGACGCGATGGTGGCCGAGCTGGTCGAGGAGAAGAAGGGTGGCGGCGGCCATGCGCACGGCGGCATGGGCGGCATGGGCGGCATGGAAGGCATGGATATGTAAATCCGGCTCGCCGGACATCCTGCGAAGGGGCGCCGCGGCGCCCCTTTTCTTTTGGCAGCGCCGCGTTTGCTACACTGACCGCGGGAGACGACGCATGCGGATTCTGGTTGCCGAGGACGACGCCATACTCGCCGACGGCGTGATCCGCGCGCTGCGCCAAGCCGGCTTCGCGGTCGACTGGGTGCAGCACGGCCCGGGAGCGGACACCGCGCTCGACGCCAACCAGTTCGACCTCCTCATCCTCGACATCGGCCTGCCGAGGAAATCCGGCCTCGACGTGCTCAAGCGCCTGCGCGGCCGCGACTCGCACCTGCCGGTGCTGATCCTCACCGCACTGGATGGCGTCAACGACCGCGTGCGCGGGCTCGATGCCGGCGCCGACGACTACCTCGCCAAGCCCTTCGAGCTCGCCGAGCTCGAGGCGCGCGTGCGCGCGCTGACGCGCCGCGGCATGGCCGGCAGCCCCACGCTGGTGAAGCACGGCGCGCTCAGCTACGACCAGGTCGGGCGCGTGGCGCGTCTGAACGGCGATGCGCTCGAGCTTTCGGCGCGCGAGGTGAGCCTGCTGGAAGTGTTCCTCGCGCGCGCCGGCCGGCTGGTCTCGAAAGACCAGCTGGTGTCGCACCTGTGCGAGTGGGGCGAAGAGGTGTCGGCCAACGCGATCGAGGTCTATGTCCACCGGCTGCGCAAGAAACTCGAGTCCGGCGGCGTGCGCATCGTCACGGTGCGTGGTCTCGGCTACAGTCTTGAGAAGCACGACCCCCGCTAAGCCGCCGCAGCTTTCGCTGCTGGTCGAGATCCTCGACTGGCTGCTGGCGCCGATCATCGTGCTGTGGCCGCTGTCGGTGGTGGTGACTTTCTGGGTCGCCAACTCCATCGCCAACATTCCCTACGACCGCGCGCTGCGCGACTCGGTCAACGCGCTGGCGCAGCACGTGCGTTTCGAGGCCGGCCGCGGCCGCATCGTGCTGCCGGCCGCGGCTTCCAGCTTCCTGCGCGCCGACGAGGTCGACACGATCTGGTTTCAGGTGCGCGGCACGCGCGGCGAGGTGCTCGCCGGGGACCGCGAGCTGAACGAGATCTTCCCCGAGGAGGAGCAGACCCAGAACATCGTCTACTACCGCGACGACGACTGGCACCATGAGCCGGTGCGCATCGCGTACCTGTTCCTGTTCGCGCCGGACCAGCCGCACCGGCGCGTCGTGATCCAGGTCGGCGAGACGCTCAAGAAGCGCCAGTATCTCGCCAACGAGATCATTGCCGGCATCATCGTGCCGCAGTTCTTCCTGTTTCCGTTCGCCGTCCTGCTGGTGTGGTTCGGACTGGAGCGCGGCACGCTGCCGCTCGACCGGCTGCGGCTGCGGCTGCTCTCGCGCCGGCCCTCCGACCTGTCGCCGATCGACGTGCACGACGTGCCCGAGGAGATCGCGCCGCTGATCGACGCGTTCAACAATCTGATGGAGCGTCTGGCGCAGAACCTGAAGGCGCAGGAGCGCTTCATCGCCGATGCCGCGCACCAGATGCGCACGCCGCTCGCCGGGCTGCGCACGCAACTCGAATTTGCGCTGCGCCAGACCGACCCGGCGGAGACGCAGGCGAGCCTGGAGCGCATCCGCGCCGGGGTCGAACGCGCCTCGCACGCCATCTCGCAGCTGCTGTCGCTGGCGCGCTCGCAGAGCGAAACGGCACCGAAGTTCGAGCCGGTCGACATCAACGCGCTGGTGCGCGAAGTGACGCAGGCCTTCGTCGCGCAGGCGCTGGAGCGGCGCATCGACCTCGGCTTCGAGGAATCCGCGGTGGCTGCGCAGGTCGACGGCAACCCGCTCCTGTTGCGCGAGCTGTTCAGCAACCTGGTCGACAACGCGCTGCGCTACACGCCGCCGGGCGGGCGCGTCACGGTACGCGTGCGCGTGCGCGAGTTCGTCGTGGTCGAGGTCGAGGACAACGGCATCGGCATCGACGAAAGGGAGCAGGAGCTCATCTTCGAGCGCTTCTACCGCGTCGGCGGCAGCGAAGCCGCCGGCTCCGGCCTGGGCTTGCCGATCGTGCGCTCGATCGCCGCGCAGCACGGTGCCGCCGTGCAGGTGAAGCCGAATCCGGCGGAGCGCGGCAGCGTCTTCACGGTGGTTTTCCCGCGCCTCGAACCGCCGGCCGCGGCCCAATACACCAGTCCCGCCCTGCCGCGAGCGGCTTGATATAATCCGCCGCTTCCAAAACACGCCGCGATTTCTTCGGCGTGCCCCGGCAAGGCCAAGTAGCTCAGTTGGTAGAGCAGAGGACTGAAAATCCTTGTGTCGGTGGTTCGATTCCGCCCTTGGCCACCAAACTTCGCG
>SCUF01000262.1 GCA_004298325.1 Betaproteobacteria bacterium
TTCAATTCGCCCGAGATGTGGGAGCGGCTCGGCATCGATCCGAAGGACGCGCTCGCCGAGCTGGAAGGCTCGGAAGGGCAGATCCGCTTCCGCAAGCGCCTGTTCAGCCGCATCGTGCCGGTGGTGAAGGACATCGGCCTGTGGGGCGAGCGGGTGCAAGAGCTCTACGCCGAGTTCGGCGTGCTGCACTACGGCGACCGCGACGCGCAGGAGATGCTCGACCGCGATGCGCAGGTGGCCGAGGATTTCGACCGGCGGTTGGGGCGCGGTCCCGCTGCTCGATAACGCGATCGGCCCGCACCAGGCGCGCGCCCGGGATGGTCAGTCCCAAGGTCTTGGCGGTTGCCGAACCAAACACAAACAGCACGACAAGTGCGTTGCGCCTGTTCATTCAACATCCTGCCCGCCTTCGGGCGCAACGCACACGCGAGGCTTCCACTGCCTCGCGCGTGAGACCTATTTCAGGTTGACGAGCAGCGCGAGCAGGATGAACAGGAACGCGAGGCCCTGCCAGCCCACGCGCCTGAACATCAGCCGGTGGCTTGCGGCTTGATCCTCGACCCCGCCGTGGGCCATCGAGACGATGCCGTTGAAAAGGGAGACGGCGACGAGCAGTGCCGCCACCAGAACGAACGCCGTGATCAGCGACATGGCCACCTCCTGCCGTGCAGCGAGAAGATGGATTCATTCAGCGCCCGCGGCAGGTGCGATTCAATAGCCTTTGCGCTCGGAGTTGATCTGAGACAAGAAACGGCGGACCCGCCCCGAGGCGGGCGGCAGCCGTTCAGCGTAGGCCGAAACGCCTTGCCGTGACCATGGCCTGCGCGCGGCTCGAAGCCTTGAGCGCGCGCAGGATTTCGGTGACGTGCGCCTTCACCGTGGGTTCGGAGATCTGCAGCTCGCTGGCGATCGCCTTGTTCGGCTTGCCCTGGGCGATCAGACCGAGCACCTGCCGCTGCCGGTCGGTGAGTCCGAGTTCTTCCAGCGATTGCGGCACGCCCGCCGCGCCGGCGGTGGTGCTGCCGCTGTAGTCGTGCATGCCAATCGCCTGCGGCGGTATGTACACCCCGCCCGCAAGCACGAGGCGCAGGGCGCGCAGCATGACTTCACGCGGCGCCATCTTGGGGATATAGCCCATGGCGCCCATGTTCAGCGCCGCGGCGATGTCGCGCTGCGCGGTCGAGGCCGACAGCACTACCACCGGAACCGCGCTGTGCGCGCGGCGGAATTCGTCGAGCGCGAGGAAGCCGTCCATGCCGGGCAGGCCGATGTCGAGCAGCACCAGATCGAGCGCCGGCTGCTGTGCGACCAGTCGCAGCGCTTCCTCGGCGTCGCGCGCCTCCAGGACCTCGACGCTTTCGTCCAGCGCCCGCAGGGCGTGGCGCAATCCTTCGCGCACCAGCGCGTAGTCGTCGACCACAAGGATCTTCACGGCAACCGTGTTGTATCACGGGCCGTCGGGTGCGCGTGCAGCGCGGAGGTCTTACGACTTTGGTCGGTATGGCCGTCCGACCGCGGCGGTGCCTACTTCAGGTTGGCGAGCAGCCCGCGCCGGACCAAGCGCAGCGCCAGCGCCTAAAGCATCGGTCCGGGGCGGCCGAGCGCATGCTCGCTGAGCTGCTGGACCAGCCAGTGATAGGCCTCATCGACCGAATCGCTGCGGAACACGAGGTCCACGTCGCCCGGGTCGATGGTGCCATGGCGCACGAGGGCATCGAAGTCGATCACCTCGCGCCAGTACCGGGAGCCGAACAGCACGATCGGCATCGGCTTGGTCATCTTCCGCGTCTGCACCAGCGTCAGCAGCTCGAACAGCTCGTCCAGCGTGCCGAATCCGCCGGGGAACACGATCACCGCCTTGGCGAGGTAGTAGAACCAGAACTTGCGCATGAAGAAATAGTGGAAGCGGAACGCGAGCTCGTGCGTGATGTACGGGTTCTCGCCTTCCTCGATCGGCATCGAAATGCGCAGCCCGACGTTCATGCCCTGCGCTTCGGCCGCACCGCGGTTGGCGGCCTCCATGATTCCAGGGCCGCCGCCGGTGCACACCACGAAGCGCCGTTCCTTCGGGTCGAGTTCCTTGGACCATTGCGTCAGCCGGCGGGCCAGCTCGCGCGCAGCCTCGTAGAACACCGCCATCGCCTGCGCGGCCGGATCCCGGGCCTGCTCGGGCGGGCGGATGCGCGCCGAGCCCATGAAGACGATCGTGTCGTCGACGTGGTAGCGCTCGAGGCGGCTTTTCGGCTCCAGATACTCGGCCAGGATCCGGATGGCGCGCGCGTCCTTGCTGTCGAGGAAAGCGCGGTTGCGGTAGGCCTTGTCGGGTCGCGGCCGCGCCACGCTCAGCCCAGGATCGAGTAGCCGCCGTCGACGGTGATCGCCGCGCCGGTGATGAAAGCCGATGCCGCGCCGGCGAGAAACACCGCGATGCCGCGGAAATCGTCGCTCACGCCCCAGCGCGCCGCGGGCGTGCGCCTGAGCACGCTGTCGTGCAGGCCGGCGACCTGATCGCGGGCATGGCGCGTGAGATCGGTGTCGATCCAGCCCGGCAGGATCGCGTTGACCTGGATGTTGTCCGGCGCCCACGCCGCGGCGCAGGCCTTGGTGAATTGCACGATACCCCCCTTGCTCGCGGCGTAGGCGGGCGCGTAAGCGGCGCCGAAAATCGACATCATCGAGCCGATATTGATGATCTTGCCGCCGCCCGCGCGCTGCATCTCGGCGTGCGCGCCGTGCGAACAGAGATAGGCACTGGTGAGATTGGTGTCGATGACCTGACGCCATTCGCCGAGCGACAGGACGTGCGGCGGCTTGCGAATATTGATGCCCGCGTTGTTGACCAGGATGTCCAAGCGGCCGCACTGCGCGACGGCCGCCCGGATCAGGTCGTTCACCGAGGTCTCGTCGGTGACGTCGACCTCGATCGCCAGCGCGCCGCTGCCAAGCGCGCGTGCCGCTGCCGCGGATTTCTTCGTGTTGCGCGCCGCGACCACGACGCGCGCGCCCGCAGCGGCGAGGCCGCGCGCCATGCCGAGCCCGATGCCGCCGTTGCCGCCGGTGACGATTGCGACCTTGCCGGTGAGATCGAACATGGGCTCAGCCGCGCCCTTCGAATGGCATCTGCGTCGCCTTCAGCGTCATGAAAAGGACGTTGGACGCGAGCGGCAACCCGGCCATGTAGACGATCGCCTGCGCCACGTGCTGCACGTCCATGCGCGGCTCGACCTTCAGGCTGCCATCGGCCTGCGGCACGCCCATCGCCATGCGCTCGGTCATTGCGGTCGCCGCGTTGCCGATGTCGATCTGCCCGACCGCGATGCCGTACTTGCGGCCATCGAGCTGCGATGCCTTGGTGAGCCCGGTGATGGCGTGCTTGGTGGCCGTGTAGGGCGCCGAATTGGGACGCGGCGCATGCGCCGAGATCGAGCCGTTGTTGATGATGCGCCCTCCGCCCGGCGACTGCTGCTTCATGATGCGGAACGCCTCCTGCGTGCAGAGAAACGCGCCCGTGAGGTTCGCGCCCAGCACCGCCTGCCATTGCTCCAGCGAAAGGTCTTCGAGATTGATGTTTCCCGGCGTGCCCATGCCGGCATTGTTGAACAGCAGATCGAGGCGGCCGAAGCGCTCGCGCACGGCGGCAAAGAGCTTGCGCACCGACTCGGCCTGGCCCACATCGGTGGGCACTGCAAGGGCGCGCGAAGCCGCGGCGCCGGCTTCGGCGATCGCCTTCTGCAGGACGTCGCCGCGGCGCCCTGCGAACACCACCTGCCAGCCCGCCGCGAGTAACGCGAGCGCGGACGCTTTGCCGATGCCGGTGCCGGCACCCGTGATGACCGCCACCTGGTCCATGAAGAATTCTCCCTGCACGCGGAAAAGCGCGCATGGTAGCAGCAACTTGCCGCGGCGACGGCTACGGCCGCGCGATACCCGGCGTGGACCGTTCGCGCGTTCCGGGGCCGTCCCGCTGCGGCGCAGAGTCGGCGCGCGCCGGCGCAGCTCTGGAGGGCGGCTCGAGACGTCGCGCTGGCGCCGCGCGCTGGGGCGCCGGAGCCTGCGCGCGCGGCGCATGGGGAGGTTGCGCGTGCAGCTGCGGCGCGCGATCGATGCGTCGTGGCTGCGCCTGCGGCCGCGGCGCCGGCGGCTGAGCTCTCGTAGCTTGGGCGGGTTGCGGCTGCATCCGCGGTGCGCGTTCGACGCGCTGCGGTCGCGGCACCGGCACCTGAGTCGTCACAGCTTGAGCGGGCTGCGGCTGCACTTGGGACCCGCGTTCGAAGCGTTGCCGCTGCGCAGGCTGTGATTGCGGTGCGTGCTGCGCCGCGCGGGGCGCGAACGCCTCCGGGCGCCGCTCACGGCGGGGACGGGGCTGTTCGGCGCGTGGCGCGATGCGGCGCGGATCGCGTTGCAGGTCGTGGGGACGCGAATAACCCCGATGTGGCCGGGCGTACACGCGGCGATGGGACCAGTCGACGCTGCCGGTGATGAAACCGAGAGACACGCCGATCGCCGGCCCCCACCAGTAGCCCGCGGTTGCGCCCGGGCGGGGCGCGAATCCGTATCCCGGCCACGGCCCCCATGCCACCGGCGGATAAGCCGACCACCACCACGGGCCGTAGACGATCCAGGGATCGTAATAGGGCACGTACACCAGTTCGGGCGTCGCGGACTCGATGACGATCGCCTGTCCCTCGTCGTATACGCGCAGCCGCTCGTCGGTCATCAGCTGGCCCGCGGCACGGGCGCGCCGGCGCAGCTCCTGGACGGTTTCCATCACCACCGGCTCCTGCACGAAGAAGGCGTCGCCCAGCGCCTTGGTCCAATCGAGGTTTTCGTCCATGCGCGCGAGCAGCTGTGGAAACGCGACCAGCGATTTCACGCTCGGGTCCCAGTTTTCCTCCTGCGCCGCGCGCACGGCATCGTCGCCCTGCAGCCCCGGGTTGGCACGCGACCAGCGGGCGGCCTCGACCACTTCGAGCGGTCGCGTGGCGGCCAGCAGGACCTGCGAGAGCAGGGCGTCGGGATACAGGGCGATCGGCGCCAGCATCTGATCAAGCTCGGCTTGCGTGTATGGCGCCTCCCCGGCCTGCGCCGCCTGCAGGGGGGCAATGGTGGCGACTGCGACAATGGCTGCGAGCAGAAGTCTGACGAAGCGCGTCATGGGGCCTCCTTGGACCCTATAACGCTTGGACCGAATTGTCGCTGTCCGCGATAGCGGGAAAATTGCAACAGGTTGTAAGTGCGGCAGCCCGACCGATGCCGAAAGGGCACCGGGCAAGGCGCGTGGGCTGCCCCCGGGGCGGGCTACAGCGCCTGACGCAGGCGCTCGCGCACCATGCCGATATTGGCGCGCAGGGCATACAGCTCGTCGGTGTAGGACAGCGGCACGCTGATGCGCTCGGCCTTCGCCTCGAGGCGTTCCAGCGCGGCCATCAGCTCCTTGGGCGGCGAGGTCTTGTCCGCCAGCTCCTGCTCGATGCCGCGCAGGACGCGGTACCAGCGGAAGATGCGCGATCGCACCCGGAACGCGTACAGCGGCGGCACGATGCGGCTGAGCGGAATCAGCAGCGCGATGATCGACAGCAGCGCCACCCACATGCGGTCGATCAGATTGGCGAGCCAGAACGGCAGGTAGCGTTGCAGCAGCGGCGGGCCGTTGCGGTAATAGCGCTCCGCTTCTCGCGCCAGCGGCAATTCCGAGTCGTGCGCGCGCGGAAACTGGCGCGCGCGCGCAAACCAGCCGGGCTCGCCGTGAATGCGATGTGCCGCCTGGACGAACAGCTGCACCAGGGCCGGATGCGTGTCGTCGCGCGCCACCAGCATCGTGGTCGGCGCGACCAGCGGCACGTCGCGCGGCGGCAAGTCGCTCGCAAAGTCGACGATGCCCCGCGGCAGCGTCACGGTGCTCAGATAGGGAAAGCGGCGGGAGTAGGCTTCGGCCTGCTCGAACGCGTACAGCGCTATGCCGGGCTCGCGCAGCAGCACCTGAACCGCGGCGCCTTCGGGCGCAGATACGAGTACCAGCGCGTCGAGCGAGCCATCGAGAAAGGCAGCCACGCCCGGACCCTGCTCCTGGCGATCGAGCTTGACGCTGTCGCGCGCGATGCCGTTCGCCGCCAGCAACCGGAGCAGCAGCGGCGTGGGACCGCTGCCGCGGGCACCCGTGTTGACGCGCCAATCGCGCAGCGGTACCAGGCTGGCGAGCCTGCCGCCCGGCAGTTTCTTCGCCGCCTCGACGCGGTAGAAGATCCAGACCGGTTCGTAGAACAGGCTGCCGAGCGAAACCAGCGAAATGCCGCCTTTGGCCTCTTCCGCGGCCAGCACGGCTTCGCTTGTGCCGCCGCGCATGAAACCGAAATCGACGTCGTGCCCGGCGTCGCGCAGCAGGCGGCGGTTGGCGGTGGAGCCTTCGGTGGCGCGCAGCACCACCTCGATGCCGTGGCGTTTCAGTTCTTCCCGGTAACGCTTGCCGAAGGCCTCGAAATCGCTGAAGGCAGGGCCGGTTGCCAGCACCACGCGCCTCGGCGGTGTCGGCTTGAGCAGAAAATACGCGCCGACCAGCAGCACCAGCGCGATCAGCATGAACGGCCCCGCCGTGACGAGCAGGTCACGGGCCGAAAGCAGCGTGACGCGCAGCAGTCGGGGCACGCCGCCGGGTCAGTCCCGGGTGCGGATCACCACGGCTTCGATCGCGTCCGCTGCGATCACGGCGTCGAAGAACTCGCGCCCACTGATGGCGCCGAGGTGCACCAGCCGTGCGGTCACCGCGCGCACCGTGCCGGTCATTTCCTGGCCGGAGCGCAGGCGCACCGTGACACGCTTGTTGATCTGCCCCATCAGCACCGATTCGAAGGTGTCACCCCCGACGATGCGCACGTCGGCGGCGAGGACGGGATTTGCCGCCAGCATCGCGGCCGCGACCAGGGTCATGAGTGCTTTTCGCATCGGCTCTCCCAGTAATGGGGCGATGATGGACGAAGCTGCGGCCGGGCGTCAACGCCCGGCTATACTGCCTGCGTGAGCATTTCAGCCCAGCGCCTGATCGTGCCGGAAAGCGAAGTCCGCATCACCGCGGTGCGCGCCATGGGCGCGGGCGGGCAGAACGTCAACAAGGTGGCGAACGCCGTGCACCTGCGCTTCGACATCGGCGCCTCGTCGCTGCCGGACGCGGTCAAAACGCGCCTCCTGGAGCTGCGCGACCAGCGCATCACACGGGAGGGCGTGGTCGTGATCAAGGCGCAGCAGCACCGCAGCCTGGAACTGAATCGCGCCGACGCGCTCCAACGCTTGCACGCGCTGATCAACCGGGCGGCAGCCCCGCGCCGGCCGCGGCGGCCGACCCGGCCCACGCAGGCATCGAAGCGCAGGCGTATCCAGAGTAAGATAAGGCGCGGTAGGATCAAAGCCCTGCGGGGCAAGCCGCCAGCGGAATGATGATGACGAACCTGAATCCCCTCAAATACTGCTACCACGGCCAGCATTCAAAGCCGCGTGCCAGCTTCAGGACGCTCCCCGGAGGCAACCGCAAAAGGGAAGTCTGCGCGGAGTGCTACGAGAAGATCATGACCGACCGCAGGCTCAAGCGCCTGGCACTGTCGGGCGGGGAACTGCCGAAGTAGTCTAGCGTTCTTCGCTGCGTCTCAGATCCGGCAAGGGCAGTCCGTCGGGGAGTTCTTCGCGCACCGCAGGAACAACCTTGTCGGCAGGCGCCTGGGGAGGTCTGGAGCCGTTCTTCGGCCGCCCCGGCCGGTAAGCGCTGGTATAGAGCTTGAGCGGCGGCACCGGCGGCGGATTTTCCAGGAACAGGCAATCGGATTCCGACGGCATGCTGGCCAGCGCCCCGATGCGTTTACCGCCGACGAACACCGTGTAACGCAACATGTGCGTCGAATGCGGGATCGGGCGCGCGATGATCTCGTACTTGCCGACCATGAAACGCAATTGCCCGCTGACTGGAATGCTCATGGATGTCCTTTATCTCAGGCGCCGAGACCGTTCCAGGTCGCCCAGTATTCTTCGCCGCGCAATTCGACGCGAATTGCGAGCACGGTTTCGGCATCCGCGCCATCGACGCTGAGCGCCTTTTCCTCCGGCAGCCAGCCCTCGAGACGCGTGCCGTAGACGAGCAGACCCTCCGCCGCGCCGCGTTCGCAGGCGAGCTGGCAATGCGCCAGCCGCTCGCGCCCGCCGGGCTTGTCCGACCAGGGACGCGAGCCGTTCACGTTGGGCGCCCAAAGCAGGCAGCTGCTGGCGCCGCCCGACCTTTGCACGTCGTCGGCCCAGATTGCGACCACCACGGTGTCCTCAGGCGGGCGCAGGCCGCTGCGGCTCCAATTCCGGCTCTGCAGACTGACGCCGCGCAGCTCGAACGCCTTGCTGCGCGCGACCAGGTGCTGCAGACCGCCCTTGCGCCTCGGGCGCCGCACCGCGGCTCGACCCCCGGGCCGCTGCCCGAGCAGCTCGGCGCACAGCGTCGCGAGTTCGGTCTCGCGCAGCCGCTCGGCGTTGACGCGCAACTGGCGCAGCTCCACCGTCGTCAACGTGCTGATTCTTTCCCGGGTCCATCGTGCCGCCCGGCCGCGCCCCGGAACATGCATGCTAATAGCGCCTGCCGGAGTTGAACTCGACCTTGAGGCGCGCAACCTGCCGCCGCATCGCGTCGATGTCGGCGCGCGCCTGCTCGGCCTCGCGCATCAGTTCCTGATCGGCGGCATCGCCGGCCGCCGTCTGGCGCGTGATCTGCGCCTGGATCTCCTGGTAGCGCGTCGCCGCCGCGTTCCATCGCTGCACCAGCAATTGTTCCTGCTCCCGCCACGCCCTGCGCTTGTCCATCGCTGGTCCCTGGTAACAAAACAAAAAAGCCCGGAACACCGGGCTTTTCAGGTGATGCCGCCGCGCTCATGCGGCCGGCCGGATGTCGGATCTCTGTGCGAGCTGTCTGTGGCCGGAGTATACCGCGGCAGGCGGCCAGCGTCTATGAATCCATGCAGTCCGGCTCACGGCGCCGGCCGCCGGGCGGCGGGTAGGCGTGCCGCAGGGTTCTTTTCATGACCTTGCCGATCGCGCTGCGCGGCAGGCTGTCAACGCATTGCAACCCGGCGAGGCGCTGGATCCGGTTGACGCGCGCGTTGGTCCATTCGAGCAGCGCCGGCGCGCTCGTGACGGCGCCGGATTTCAGCACCACGAAGGCGACCGGGGTCTCGCCCCATCTTTCCGAGGCCACGCCAACCACCGCGACTTCGGCGACGTCCGCATGACCGCGCATGACCGCCTCCAGATCGCTCGGGTAGATGTTATAGCCACCGGAAATGATCATGTCCTTCTTGCGATCGAGCAGCGTGAGAAAGCCATCGTCGTCGAAACGCCCCAGATCGCCGCTGCGGATGAAGCGCAGGCCATCCGGCGAGGTCCATTCGGCCTCGCGCGTTTTTTCCGGCTGCCTGTGGTAGCCGTTCATCATGATCGGCGATCGGCCCACGACCTCGCCCATCCCGCCCGGGGTGACTTCGCGGCCCTGGTCGTCGATCAGGCGGATGTCGTGACCCTCGGCCGGCCGGCCTACCGTGTGCAGCTTCGCGCGCTGCTCGTGCGCCACCAGGATGCAGGTGCCACCGCCCTCGGTCATGCCGTAGAACTCGACCAGACCGCCGGGCCAGCGCGCGAGGATGTCCGCCTTCAGCTCGGGTCGAAACGGCGCGCTGGTACAGAACTTGAAGCGGAAACTCGACAGCTCGTGGCGGTCGAATTCGGGCAGCGCCATGATGCGCTGGTACTGCACCGGCACGAGCATGGTGTGCGTGGCGCGGTGCCTGGCGGCGAGCGCAAGGTAGGCGGCGGCATCGAACTTGCCCATCAGCACGGCAGTGCCGCCATAGCCGAGGGTGGGAAAGAAGCACACCAGCGTCGTGTTGGAATAGAGCGGCGTCGCCAGCAGCGTCACCGTGTCAGCGCTGTAGCCGTAGATCGAGGCACGCTGCACGTGGCCCCAGCGCATCGCGTGCGATTGCACGATGCCCTTGGGCATGCCGGTGGTGCCGGAGGAATAGATGATGTTGAAAGCCCACTGCGGTTGCACCGCCACCGGCGCAGGCGAGGACCCCGGAGGCGCGAGCCATGCCGTGAACGCCTCACCCGCCCCGGAATCGTCGAGCATGATGCACCCTGCCCATATCTGCCCAGCCACCGGCTCGAGCGCGCGCGCGACCGGCGCGTCCAGGAACAGTTGCTTGGCCCCCGCATCGGCCGCCATGGCGGCGATCTCGTTCGCGGTGCCGGAGGGTGCCAGCGGCGCGACCGCGACGCCCGCGCGCAAGGCGCCGAGGAACACCGCCGCGTAGTCGAGCGAGGTTCCGGCGCAGATCGCAATGGCGTCCTGCGGCGCGACGCCGTCACGCTGCAGCGCGGCGGCGACGCGATCCATCAGGGCATCGAGTTCGGCGTAGCTGAGCGCGCGCCCGTCCTGCACCAGCGCCGTGTGCCGCGGCTGGCGCTGTGCGTGGCCGCGAATCAGCTCGGACAGGGTGCGCAGGCCGGAGTCGGACGGCGTCGCAGGTTTCGCTTCGTTCATCGATCGATCTCACTTTATCATCCGCGGACCGGGTTCGCCTGCCCCGGGAGAAAGTCGGAGACGCCATGAGCTACGAGTGTTTCGAAGTCTCGCTCGACGGTCCGGTCGCGCAGCTGCGGCTGTCGCGCCCGGAGCGGCGCAATGCCATGACAACGGCGTTCTGGCGCGAGCTGCCGCAGGCCGTGCGCGAGCTCGACGCGCGCGGCGGCGTGCGCGCGCTCGTGATCAGTTCGAGCGGGCCGCACTTCACCGCCGGCATGGACCTCGCGGTGTTTCAGGACGCGGCGCTCGGCACTGCGACGGTCGACGAGCGTGCGCGCTTTCGTGCCAAGCTCGAGGAGCTGCAGCAGAGCTTCGATGCACTGGCGCGGGCGCGCTTTCCGGTCATCGCCGCGGTGCAGGGAGGGTGCATCGGCGGCGGCGTCGACCTGGTGACGGCGTGCTGCCTGCGCTATGCGACGCGCGATGCCTACTTCGTGATCCAGGAAATCAACCTCGGCATGATGGCCGACGTCGGTACCTTCAACCGGCTGCCGAAGCAGCTGCCCGAGGCCGTGGTGCGTGAACTCGGCTACACCGGCGAGCGCCTGTCGGCCGAGCGCGCCGAGCGCCTCGGGTTCGTGAACGGACTGTTCGAGAGCCACGCAGCGCTCGTCGCAGGTGCGCTCGAAGTCGCCAGCCGCATTGCCTCCAAGGCGCCCGTGGCGATTGCGGCGACCAAGCGCATGATCGCCTATGCGCGCGACCATTCGGTCGCCGAGAGCTTCGAATATCTCAACGCGTTGCAGCCCGGCGTTTTCAGCATCGAGGACATCCGGCGTTCGGTGGCCGTCGCGAAGGGCGGCACGACGCCGACGTACGCGGATCTGCCGGCGAAATGACCACCACCTACCCGGTCGGCCGCTGGCAGATCGGTGCCGTGCGCATGACGCGCGTCGTGGAAATCGAAGGCCCGTCGCCCGGTACGTTCCTGTTCGCCGAGGCGACCCCGGAGCGCCTGCTGCAGCATGCCTGGCTGAAGCCGCATTTTCTCGCCGATGACGGACGCAGCATCGGCGCGATTCATGCCTTCATCGTCGAATCGGAGGGCCGCAGGATCGTCGTGGATACCTGCGTCGGCAACGACAAGCCGCGCAGCGTCGCGCAATGGAATCTGCGCCAGGGGCGCTTCCTGGAGGACCTGGCGGAGGCGGGCTTCCCGCGCGCGAGCGTCGACACGGTGCTGTGCACGCACCTGCACGTCGACCATGTCGGCTGGAACACGATGCTTGCGAACGACCGCTGGGTGCCGACGTTTCCCAACGCGCGCTACCTGTTCGGCAGGGCGGAATGGGAGCACTGGTCGCGGGAACCGCCCGGGCCCGACCGGCTGGCGCGCGACGATTCGGTGCGTCCGGTGCTCGACGCGGGGCTAGCCGAACTGGTCGCCACGGACCACCGCATCACCACCGAGGTGCATCTCGAGGCCACGCCCGGCCACACGCCGGGGCACGTCAGCGTGCGCATCGTCTCGCGCGGCGAGCAGGCCGTCATCACGGGAGACCTGATGCACCACCCGGTGCAATGCGCCGAACCCGATTGGGCCAACCGCTTCGACGTCGACGCGGCCGCCGCGCGCCGCACGCGGCGCGCGTTCCTGGAACGGCAGGCCGACCGGCCGGTGCTGGTCTTCGGCACGCATTTCGCGACGCCGACTGCCGGGCGCATCGTGCGCGACGGCAGCGTGTGGCGCTTCGCTGTCTGAAGGCAGCGCTTCAGGCGCTCGCGCCGGGCTTCGACTCGATCAGTTTCACCAGCGCGTGCAGCGCGCGGTTGGCCGGCACCGGCAAGCCGAGCGCATCGCCCTGGCTCGCCAGATAGCCGTTGAGGTGGTCGATCTCGGTCGCGCGGCCGCGCGCCAGGTCCTGCGCAGTGGATGAATACTGCTTCGGCATCGCCTCGGCGATGCGGTAGACCCTGGCCAGCAGGTCCTCTGGGAGCTGCACGCCGCGCGCCGCGGCGATGGCGAGCGCCTCGCCGACCACGTCGCGCATCACTTCGCGAATGCCACGGCCGCCGATCGCGGCGCCGTAGGGCAGCTGCGTGATCGCGGAAATGGCGTTGTAGGCGCAGTTCACCACCAGCTTGGTCCACAGCTCGCCAAGGATGTTCGCCGAAATCACGACCGGGACGCCGGCCTGCGAAAACCAGAGTTGTACGCGCTGCAGTGCCCCGGCGAGCGCAGCCGGCACCGGCCTGCCAGGGGCGCCGATCACCAGATCGCCACGGCCGTGGTGCCTGAGATGGCCGGGTCCGGCCATCTCCGTAGCGACGTAGACTACCGCGGGGATCACGGGCTGCGAAACGGCGGCCTGGATGCGCTCGATGTTGTCGACGCCGTTCTGCAGGCTCAGCACGATGCTGTCGGCGTCGAGCCAGGGTGCGACCTGGGCCGCCGCCGCGTCGGTGTCTGTCGACTTGACGCAGAACAGCAGTAGCTGCGCCGCTCGCGCCGCCGCCGGATCGGTGCTCGCGGCAAGCCGGACGTGCTCGTCGAAGGCAAGCCCTTCGAAATGCAGGCCGCCCCTGCGGATCGCGTCGACGTGGAGGGCGCGGCCGATCAGGGTGACATCGTGTCCTGCGCGCGCCAGCATGCCGCCGAAGTAGCAGCCGACGGCGCCGGCGCCCAGCACCGCCACCCGGATCGGCGGGTCCGTCAGGCCGCGAGCTTCCATTTCACGCGATCGCCCGCGGCTACACCAGCAGCATGCCGCCGTCGAGCAGCAGGGACTGACCCGTCATCCCGTCGGACTCCGACGCGCCGAGGTAGACCGCGAGTTCGGCGATCTCCTCCGGTTTGAGGAAGCGCCGCAGCGGCACGCGCGCGAGCGCAGCTTCCTTCACCTTGTCGAAGGGCACGCCGAGGATGGTGCCGTGCGCGCGGAACGCCTCGAGCATGTCGGTCTCGACGAATCCCGGGCAGATGGCGTTGACGTTGATGCCATGCGGTCCCATTTCGAGGCCGGCGCAGCGCGTCAGCCCGACCAGCGCGTGCTTGGAAGCGTTGTACGCGCTCTGGTTCATCGAGCCCCACTTGCCGGCGGTGGAAGCGATGTTGATCACTTTGCCGCGCCCGCGCGCCTGCATGTGCCGCAGGACGAGTTGCATGACGTGAAAGGCACCGTAGACGTTCACCTGCATCACGCGGTCGAAGTCCTCCGGGGCGTAATCGACCAGCCGTGCGGCCTTGTAGACGCCCGCGTTGTTGACCAGCACGTCGATGTGGCCGAGCGTCGCCACCGCCGCATCGACCAGTGCGAGCACGGCTGCCCGATCGCTCACATCGGCGACGTACAGCCCAACCCTCCCGCCGTGCGCCTGCGCCAGCGCGGACGTTTCTTCCAGCTTCGCGCGGTTGGTCGCCGTGAGCAGCAGGTCGGCGCCCTCCTGCGCGTAGCGCAAGGCGATTGCCCGGCCGATCCCGCGGCTGGCGCCGGTGACCAGTGCCGTGCGTCCGTTCAGGCGCCCGGGCCGGGAAACATCCGCCATTCGACCTCCGGTGAAAGTTCGACCAGTGCGTGAAGTCCGGAATCTGTCTTCATGATTTTTCGAGAAATATTCACGCCCTGGCCCGTCTTCCTCACAGCCTTCGTGCAGTAATTGGCAGCCCCTCACCGGTCGGCGCGGCCGGCGGGAGACAAACCGCACAGCTCTGCCACAGCGGCACGGACAAGAATTTCATCGGGCGATTTCCACCCCGACTTGATGTCGAGCAAGGAATTTTTTCACTTTCGAGCCTCGAATCTACGCGGGGGATCCATGTTCGGAGTTCGATGCCGCAATCCCGCGGCAGGGGGATCACTCACTTTAGAAAAGGAAATTTCAACATGAATGCGCGAGTGACGATAGGGGAACTGGGTGCGGGCCTGCCCGCGAATCTGTTCACGCCGGCCTTGGCGCGGCACGAGGAACGGTTGCCGTTCACGGTGCGGGTGGCGACGAGCGAGCGGCAGCTGGGCAAGGCCGTCAGCCTGCGGCATCGGGCCTACGGCCGCCATGTGCCGGCGCTGGGCGAGCTGCTGCGCCAGCCGGAGGCGAAAGACAACGAACCGGGCTGCGTGGTGCTGCTGGCAGAGTCGAAACTGGACGGCGAGCCGCTCGGCACGATGCGCATCCAGACCAACCGCTATGCGCCTCTGGCGATCGAGGCTTCAGTCCCGCTGCCGGCGTCGTTCGCCGGATGCAGCCTGGCGGAGGCCACGCGCCTGGGCGTGGCCGTGGGCCGCGTCGGCCGCGTCGTGAAGACGATGCTGTTCAAGGCGCTGTACCTGTATTGCGTCGAGCAGGGCATCGAATGGATGGTGATCGGCGCGCGCGCGCCGCTCGACCGAATGTACGAGGGATTGCTGTTCACCGACGTCTTCCCCGGCCAGCCGTACTTCCCGCTGAAGCACGCGAGCGACATTCCGCACCGCATCCTCGCGCTCGAAATCGATACGGCGGACGCGCGCTGGCGCGCGGCGCGACATCCGATGTACGATCTGTACGTAAATACGCGCCATCCTGACATCGACATCCGGGAGACGGGCTTCAGGTTCGGGTTCGGGATGAAACAGGCGCAAGTTGCGGCGGGGATCGCTGCCTAGCGCGGAAACCGGGCAGGGCGTCCTACGCCGACGGAGACCAGATGTCGCCTCCATCGGCATCGGCGATTGCGCGACGGTACGGGTTCGGCTCCATCATCGATGCGCTGATTTACGCGCTGTCGGTGTACGGCGTGCCGATGCTGATCGGCATGATGATGCTCGTCGCCGCAATGGCCTGGGACCGCCAGTTCGAGTCCGGCAACTACCAGCGGCTGTCGCTGGCCGTCATCGAGGATCGCGGCGCTGCGCTCGGGCCGGCGCAGGCCGCGGCGCGGCTGCGACGGGTGCCACCGGTCACGCACCATGACACCGAACTGACGGAAGCGCCGTTCTGGTTCGCGTTCGCCGCGGCTGCGGCCGACGGCGATGTCGAATTGCCGTCGCGTCACGCGGTCCAGGTCGAGTGCTGGAATGCAGCGTCCCTGCAGCCGCTGGGACGTGGCGACCGCTCGGGCACCTCCGGCGCCATTCGCGCCGTGAAGGCGGGCTTCGCCATCCGGCTGGGGCAGCTGGACGCACCGCTGCAGGTGCTCTGTCGCGGCGCCTTCGCCGGACCGGCACGCATCACGGCGCTGCAGTGGCCAGGTGCACAGCTTGCCGTTTCGGCGCTGGAGTTCCACCGCAACGCCGGGCTGCTCGAGGGGGGCCTGGCGGTGCTGGCGATCTTCGTTCTCGTCGCCGCGTTCATCAACCGGGACTGGCAGTACGTCCTGTTTGCGGCCTGGCTGGTGGCGAGCCTGCGCCTGGGCGCCATCTCCGCGGGCTGGGACCTGCAGTGGTTCGGGCGCAACATTCCGCCGGAGTGGATCTTCGTGGTGCGCAAGCTCACCATTGCGGTGTACTTCGTGCTGACCTATGCGCTGTTCGCGCGCCTGTTCCGCGACGATCTCAAGCGCATCGGTGCCGGCTGGCCGCTGACGCTGGCGCGCTGGTCCTGCGTGGTGGTGCTGGCGGCGGCCTGCGTGCTGCCGTTCGCGCGCTTCCTTCCGGTGCTGTGGCTCACGGTGGGCGCGGGGACCCTGGTGCTGGCCTACTACCTGCTGCGCATCGTGCTGCTGACCCGTTCCCGGGTGGCGATGTGGTACGCCGCGTCGCTGGGCGTCGTCATGTTTGCGGGATTCTACGAGGTCATGGCCGCCGCGCTCGGCATCAAGGAACTGATCGGCACCCTGAACCACGTCACCGCGGCGCTCTCCTCGAGCCTGCTGGCGGCCTTTGCGATCGCCGAGCGGATGCGCATCGAGCACGTGGAGCGGCTGCGCGCAGAAGCCGCGCTGAAGACCACCTACGACGCGCTGCCGATCGGCCTGTTCACGCTCGCGCGCGACGGTTCGTTCGAGCGCCTCAACCCGGCGCTCGCCGCGATGCTGGGGATCGAGCCCCGGGCCGGAGAGCGGCACTACTGGCGCGACCACTTCGAGGCCAGTTCGTGGCACTGGCTGCGCGACCAATGGCTGCTGCGCAGGGGCGGCGAGCTCGAGATCCGCGCCGCCCGTCCCGGCGGCGAAACGCGCTGGTTCCATGTCCGGATGGTGCCGGCCGGGGACACGATCGAGGGCTCGCTGCAGGACATCACCAGCCGTCACGAAGCCACCGAGAAGCTGAAGTTCCTGGCCGAAAACGACCCGCTCACCGGCGTGCTCAACCGCCGTGGCATCGAAACGATCATCGAGGACGCGACGCAGCGCGCGGCCGAGGGCAAGCCGCTGGCGGTGGCCTACCTCGACCTCGACCGTTTCAAGCTCATCAACGACCTGTTCGGCCATGTGGCCGGCGACGAAGTCCTGCGGCAGGTGTGCCGGCGCATCGAGGCGGTGCTCGGCGAAGGCAATACGCTGGGGCGGATCGGCGGCGACGAGTTCATCGTCGTGTTCCGCGTCGCCGCCATTTACGCCGCGGCCGCGATCTGCCGCGGCATCGTCGAGGCGATCGACGCGACGCCCTTCCAGGCGGGCGACAAGGCGTTCCAGGTCAAGGCTTCGATCGGCCTGGTCGAGGTCGCCGACCGGCTTCCGGTGAAGGATGCGATCGCCGTGGCCGACCGCGCCTGCCGCGCCGCCAAGGCCGGCGGGCACGACGGGCTCGTGGTCTACGACCGCGGTGCGAGCGTATTCCGCGAGTGGGCGGAGGAGCGCAAGCTGGTCGAGCGCCTCGGCTCGGGCACGGCGCCCGAGGGCCTGTTCCTCATGATGCAGCCGATCATGTCGCTGCGCGCGCCGTATGACTCGCTCAACTTCGAAGTGCTGGTGCGCATGCGCGAGCCCGACGGCACGATCACGCCCGGCGGCGTGATCGTCGCGACCGCGGAGAACAACGGCCGCGCCTCGGTGATCGATCGTTGGGTGCTGTCAAACGCGCTCGCCTGGCTGGACCGCCACCATGCGGCGCTCGCGGCGACGCACTTCGTCACCATGAACCTGTCGGGCGCCTCGCTCAACGACGAACGCTTCATCCA
This sequence comes from Betaproteobacteria bacterium, assembly GCA_004298325.1. Classification (GTDB taxonomy): domain Bacteria; phylum Pseudomonadota; class Gammaproteobacteria; order Burkholderiales; family SG8-39; genus 2-02-FULL-66-14. The sequence continues at coordinate 17,642 of SCUF01000262.1, forward strand.
GGACGCTTTTGCGATGCTCGCCGGCTCGCCGCGCGCCGCCGACCGGCTGTGCATCGAGATTACCGAGGGCGTCGCGCTGCACGACCTCGACAACACGCGCCGCTTCATCGACGGCGTGCGCAAGTACGGCGCCAAGGTGGCGCTCGACGATTTCGGCGCCGGCTACACCTCGTTTTCCTACCTGCGCGAGCTGCCCGCCGATGCGCTCAAGATCGACGGCAGCCTGATCGTCAACGTCAATGCCCATCCGGCCAACCTCGCCATCGTCGAGGCGATCGTCGAGCTGGCGCGCAATCTCGGCATGAAGTCGATCGCCGAGTGGGCCGAGGACTGCGCCACCGTGGAGTCGCTCGCCGAGGTGGGGGTGGACTACGTGCAGGGCTTCGCCATCGCGCGTGCGCAGGATCCGGACGCGGTGCTCGCGGCACAGAGTTCGGCGAGCTTCATCACCGACGAGAAAGTGCTGCGCTATGTGCGCGACACGCTCGTGGCGAGCGGCGCGCAGGCGGCGCAGAATCCGTTCCACAGGCGACGCCCGGCGGAAATGCACTGACTGCAGCTGCGCAGGAAACTGGCGGCAGCTTTCGTCCAGTCAGGACTTGGCCCAGGAATCCCTCAGGGTCACGGTGCGATTGAACCCGCCCAGGGCGGCATCGGGATTGAAATAACCGTGCCGCTCGAACTGGACCGGTTGCAGCGCCTTCGTGGCGCGCAGCTCGGGCTCCAGCTGAGCGGTCACGACTTCCTTCGACGCCGGATTGAGTTCGAGCCGGAAGTCGCGCTCGCCGGCGCCGGGATTCGGCACCGTGAACAGCCGATCGTAGAGCCGCACCGATGCGGCGTAAGCGTGCGCGACGCTCGCCCAGTGGATGTTTCCCTTCACTTTGTACGCAGCCGCGCCCGGCGTGCCTGATCTGGAATCCTCGAAGACCCGGCAGCGAACGCTATCCGTCGCCTGGTCGTAGCCGGTGCACTCCACGACGTAGGCGTAGCGCAGCCGCACCCGGTTCCCCGGATAGAGGCGGAAATAGCCTTTCGGCGGCGTTGCCGTGAAGTCCTCGCGCTCGATCCACAGCTCGCGCGAAAACGGCACCGGTCGCGTCCCCCAATCCGCCCTCTGCGGGTGGTTGGGGACGTCGCAGAATTCCTCGCGACCCTCGGGATAGTTTTCGATCACCAGCCTGACCGGATCGAGCACCGCCATGCGCCGCGGCGCAACCTCGTTGAGGTGTTCGCGCATGCAATCCTCGAGGATGGCGAAGTCGATCCGCTGGTTCGCCTTCGACACCCCGATGCGCTCCGCGAAGCGGCGCAGGCCCTCCGGCGTGTAGCCGCGGCGGCGCGCGCCCATCAGCGTCGGCATGCGCGGATCGTCCCAGCCGTCGACGTGGCCTTCCTGCACCAGCTGCGCCAGCTTGCGCTTCGACAGCACCACGTAGGTCAGGTTGAGGCGCGCGAACTCGATCTGCTGCGGCAGCGGGCGCTCGAGCAGTCCGCCCTCGGCCAGGCGCTCGAGCAGCCAGTCGTAGAACGGCCGCTGATCCTCGAATTCCAGCGTGCAGATCGAGTGCGTGATGCCCTCCACCGCATCCTCGATCGGGTGCGCAAAGGTGTACATCGGGTACAGGCACCAGGCGTCTCCGGTACGGTGGTGCGCCGCCTGCTTGATGCGGTAGATCGCGGGGTCGCGCAGATTGATGTTGGGCGAGGCCATGTCGATCTTGGCCCGCAGCACGTGCGCGCCGTCGGCATGCCTGCCGTCGCGCATCTCGCGCAGCAGCGCCAGATTCTCGGCCGGCGAGCGGTCGCGGTAAGGGCTGTTGCGGCCGGGTGCGGTGAAGCTGCCGCGGTGGTGCCGCATGTCGTCCGCCGACTGGCTGTCGACGTAGGCGTGTCCGGACTCGACGAGGTACTCGGCGCAGCGGTACATGAAATCGAAGTAATCGCTGGCGAAAAGCGCCTGCGGTCCGAAATCGAACCCCAGCCAGCGCACCGCGTCGATGATCGAATCGACGTACGCCTGCTCCTCCTTCTCCGGGTTGGTGTCGTCAAAACGCAGGTTGCAGCGGCCGCCGTACTCCGCCGCCAGCCCGAAGTTCAGGCAGATGCTCTTGGCGTGGCCGAAATGCAGATAACCGTTCGGTTCGGGCGGAAAGCGCGTGCGGATGCCCTGGTGCTTGCCCGAGGCCAGGTCGGTCTCGATGATCTGACGGATGAAATTGGAGCTGGATGGCGGCTGCGAAATCCGGGATCGGCTGGACATTTAGAATGAGCGCTATGATTCTTCGCGATTTTACTCTGACCCCGCTGCGGAGCCTGCGATGAAAGCCGTCGGGCGGTACCGTGACCTGCCGATCGAGCATCCCGAAGCGCTGCTCGATCTCGAGGTTCCTGCGCCGGGGCCGCAGGTCGAAACGGTGCCGCGCATGACGACGCGAAGGAGACTGCTGGGCGCGCTGGGCGCCGGCCTCGCGGCGCCGCACCTGGCCTGGGCGCAGGTGGCGCGCCCGATGCAGGTGGTGGTGCTGTTCGCCGGCGACGCGGAAGACGACGAGGCCGCGGCGCGGCCGTTCTTCGAGGAAATGCGCCGTCGGGGCTGGGTGGAAGGCACCAACGTCGTGTTCGAGCGCTTGTCCGGGCGTGGCATGCGGGAGTACATGGAGCGGCTGGCTTCTTCCGCCGCCGCGCTGGCACCCGACCTCATCTATGCAACCACGACGACCATTGCGCTCGCGGCAGTCAAGGCGACCGCGACGGTGCCCATCCTGTTCTCTACGGCGTCGGATCCGGTCGCGGGCGGGCTGGTGGCCTCGCTCGCCAGGCCCGGTGGCAATGCCACGGGCGTGTACCACGTTCCCGGCGACGTGGTGGCCAGGCGCCTCGTCTTGCTGCGCCAAGCGCTGCCGGCGACGAAGCGGATCGGTTACCTGCTCGATCGCAAGTCGGCCGAATACGAGAGCCAGAAAAGAGCTCATCAGGACGCGGCGCGCCGCGCGGACCTGGAGCTGGCCGTGGCGGAATTCACCAACTACGAGGCCGTCGCCAAGATTCTCGCCGACTTCCGGCGCGAGGGCATCGCAACCGTGGCGCTGGGCTCGTCGTTCACGTTGTTCGCGCGGCGGCGCGACATCGGTCAGCTGGCGGCGCGCAGCGAACTGGCGCTCGTCGCGCACCGGGTGGAGTGGGCCGAGGCCGGTGCGCTGCTGACCTATGGCGCCGACATCGCCGATTCGCTGCGGCGCGCCGCCGGGGTCGCGGACCGGCTGCTGAAGGGATCGTTACCGGCGGCGGTTGCGGTCGTGCAGTCGCGCAGTTTCGAGCTGGTGGTGAACCGACGGGTCGCGGCGGCGCTCGGATTGACACTGCCGCAGTCGATCCTGAGACGCGCCGATCGCGTCATTCATTAGTGCCTGAGCGCGGCGCAACCTCCATTGCTCCGGCTCTTCGTCAGCCTCAATGCGCGCTTCGCGCACCAGCGCGGCCGCACTGCGCTTTCGGTCGCGGGGATCGCGCTCGGCGTGGCGTTGGGCTTTGCGGTCAACCTGATCAACCGCGCCGCGGTCGACGAGCTCGCCGCGGGTGTGCGCTCGCTCGCCGGCGAGGCCGACCTGGTGGTGCGCGGCGGCCGGACCGGTTTCGACGAGGCCCTCTACGTGCAGCTCGCGCGCCTCGAAGGCGTGGCCGCGGCAAGTCCCGTGCTCGAAGCGGAAGCGGGGATTGCGAGAAGCGAGCGCACGATCCGGCTGGTCGGCATCGATTCGCTGCGCGCCGCGCAGATGCAGCCGGCGCTGTTCGCCGACGATCCGGCGCGGCGCATCGAGTTGTTGCGCCCCGACGCGGTGTTGCTCTCCGCGGCGGCGGCCGAACAGTTGCAGCTGGCTGCCGGCGGCCGGCTGCGCCTCGTGGCCGGCCTGGAGGTCGTGGAACTGGAGGTTGCCGGCGTGCTGCCCGCGTCCGCACTGCGCGGCGTGGCCGCGCTTACCGACGTCGCCACGGCGCAGTGGCGGCTCGGGCGCATCGGAGAACTCAACCGCGTCGACCTGCGCCTGCGGCCGGGCGTCGATCGCGAGAACCTGCGCGCCCGCATTGCCGCACTGCTGCCGGCGGGCGTGCAGGTGGGCACCGTCGAGACGGCACAAGACAGCGGTGCGGCGCTGTCCCGCGCCTACCGCGTCAACCTGAATGTGCTGGCGCTGGTGGCATTGTTCACCGGCGGCTTCCTGGTTTTTTCCGCGCAGGCCCTGGAAGTGACGCGACGACGGGGCGAGCACGCGCTGCTCCGGGTGCTGGGGCTAGAGCGGCGCGGCGTGGCGCAACTGGTGCTCGTAGAAGCGGCGGCCATCGGTGCGATCGGCAGCGCCGCCGGGCTGGCGCTCGGCTACGCGCTGGCGGGTACGGCGCTGCGCCTCGCGGGCGCCGATCTCGGCGCCGGCATGTTCCGCGGCGTCGCACCCGCGCTGGAATTCCCGGTCGCCGCTGCACTCGCCTATTTTGCCGCCGGAATGGCGATCGCGCTCGCCGGCGCGTGGTTGCCGGCGCGCGATGCGGCACGCGCGGCGCCCGCGCAGGCACTCAAGGCGGGGGACGAGCAGCGCATGTTCGCGCGCGCGGCCTGGTTCTGGCCGGGCATGGCACTGCTCGGCGCGGCTGCCGCGCTGGCACAGGCTCCCGCGGTGGGCGGGATTCCCGTGTTCGGCTACCTCTCGATCGCCTGCCTGCTGATCGGCGGGATCCTCCTCATGCCGTGGTTTTCCCAGGCCGCGCTGGCGCGCATTGCGTTCACTTCGCACGCCCCGTATGCGCTTGCGCTGGCGCAGCTGCGCGGCGCGCCGGGGCAGGCGATGGTCAGCCTCGCCGCCATCGTGGCGAGCTTCTCGCTCATGGTCGCGATGGCGATCATGGTGGCTTCGCTGCGCAGCTCGGTGGCCGGCTGGCTGGATGCCGTGCTTCCCGCGGACCTCTATTTCCGCACCACTTACGCCGGCGAGACGGGCTGGCTCGAGCCGGCCTTCGAGGCGCAGGTGCGCGCGCTGCCTCAGGTGCGGCGCGCGGAGTTTTTCCGCAGCGGCCGCATGACGCTCGATCCGCGACGCCCGCCCGTCGCGCTCATCGCGCGCGATCTCGCACGCGACGGCACGGCCCTCATCTTTCCCCTGGTGGGGCGCGCCTACGAGCGCCAGGCGCACGACCCCCCGCCGGCATGGATATCGGAGGCGGTCGCCGATCTCTATGGCTACGCACCGGGTCAGCGGTTCGAATTGCCGCTGGGCGGCGCGCATCATGCTTTCGTCGTCGCCGGCGTCTGGCGCGATTACCTGCGGCAGCACGGCGCCATCGTGATCGAGCGCGCACGCTACGTCGCGCTGACCGGCGACCGGCGCACGAACGATGCCACGCTCTGGCTCGCTCCCGGCGCGAGTGCCGCCGGCGCGATGCAGGCGCTGCGCGCATTGCCGGGCGGCGATCTGCTCGAAATGGCGGCGCCGGGCGAGATCCGCGACGCATCGCTGCGGATCTTCGATCGCACCTTTGCGGTGACCTACGCGCTCGAGGCGGTGGCCGTGCTGGTGGGCCTGTTCGGCCTTTCCTCGAGCGTCGCCGCGATCGTGCTGTCGCGGCGCCGCGAGTTCGGCATGCTGCGCCACCTCGGCATGACGCGCGCGCAGATCAGTTCGATGCTGGCCGCGGAGGGCGGATTGCTGGCGCTGCTCGGCGTCGCCGCCGGGCTCGCACTGGGAGCGCTCATCAGCCTGGTGCTGGTCTATGTCGTCAACCGGCAATCGTTCAACTGGGGCATGGAGCTGCACCTGCCCTACGGGTTGCTGTCGGGCCTGTCGCTGCTGCTGGTGGCGCTCGCCTTGCTCACGGCCTACGTGTCGGGGCGCGAGGCGACCGGCATGGCGCCGGTGCGTGCAGTCAAGGACGACTGGTGAGGCGGCGCGAGTTCCTCGCCGCGCTCGCGGCAGCGGCGATCGAGGTGCGCTATCCGGCGGTGGCACCGCAACGCGCACTCGCATTCCCGCGCGATCACGGCGCGCATCCGGATTACCGCATCGAATGGTGGTATCTCACCGGGTGGCTGCGCAGCGCAGACGGCGAGGCACTCGGCTTTCAGATCACGTTCTTTCGCGGCCGGCCGCCGTTCGACAGCGCCAATCCGAGCCGTTTCGCGCCGCGCCAGATCCTGCTCGCGCATGCGGCGCTTGCCGACCCCGGGCTGGGACGCCTGCGGCACGACCAGCGCGCCGCGCGCGCGGGACTCGGACTTGCCGGCATCAGCGAGCAGACCACCACGGTCTGGATCGACGACTGGCGCCTTGCGCTCGAAGGCCAGCGCTACGCGACGCGGATCGCCGGGCGGGATTTCGCGCTCGAGCTGGAGCTGGCGGCCGGCGCAGCGCCGCTCGCTCAGGGAGAGGCGGGATTCAGCCGCAAGGGACGGCGCGTGTCCGAGGCGAGCTATTACTACAGCCGGCCGCGCCTCGCGGTGCGCGGCACCGTTGAACGCGGACGGGGCCGCGAGACCGTGAGCGGCAGCGCCTGGCTGGATCATGAGTGGTCCAGCACCTCGATGGCGCCCGAGGCGAGCGGATGGGATTGGACGGGCATCGAGCTGGCCGACGGCGGCGCGCTGATGGCGTTTCGCATGCGCGACCGGCAGGGCGCGGCGTATTACGCCGGCGGCACGCGGCTCTGGCCCGATGGCCGGAGACGCACCTTCGGACCGCAGGAGATCGTCTTCGCGCCGGTGCGGCGCTGGCGCTCGCCGCGCACGGCGGTCGAATATCCGGTGGCGATGCGCGTCAGCGCGGGCGAAGAGCACTGGACGCTGGCACCGCTCATGGATGACCAGGAGCTCGATGCGCGTGCCAGCAGCGGAACGATCTACTGGGAAGGCGCCGTGCGCGCCCTGCAGCCCGATGCCCCCGGCCGCGAGACGGGGCGCGGCTATCTCGAGCTCACCGGCTACTGGAAACCGCTGCAACTCTGAAGGTCGACAGCGCGACGCCGCTGAGGATGAGCGCAATGCCGGCAAAGTGGTACCAGCGCGGGTACTCGCCGAGGAACAGTGCCGCGAGCCCCACCCCGATGGCCGGCATCAAATGCATGGTGGCGCCGGCGCGCGCCGCGCCCAGCCGCGTCACGACGTAGCTCCAGCCGGCGTAGGCGAGCAGCAGAGAGCCGAGCGCCGAATAGAGCACGCCCAGCGCGCCCATCGGAGTGAGCGTCATTCTTGTCCCTGCAGCGAGCTCCCACGCGACCCATGGCAGCATGAAGACAAGACCTGCGGCGCACAGCAACGTGAGGTACTGCGGCGTGTCGAGCGCGTCGCGCCGCAACCGCAGCACCACGGTGTAGGACCCCCACATCGCCATCGAGGCGAGCGCGAGGAGGTCGCCGAGATTGAACGACGGCGTGATCAGCTTGCCCTGCATGCCGATCAGCGCGACGCCGACGAACGAGATCGCCACTCCGGCCCATTGCCGCGGCGCGATGCGCTCGCCCAGCAGCGGTCGCGCCAGCAGCAGAATGAAGACCGGGGCCGTCGACAGATAGAGCACCGCGCTGGTCGCGGTGGTGTAGTGCAGGCCGAGCCACTGGCAGGCGAGGTGCAGTCCGCCGCCGGTGAAACCGAGCGCGGCGAGCACCCGCCAGTCGCGGCGCGTGAAGCGCGCGAGCTGCACCGCGAGGCCGCGCCAGCACAACGGCGCCAGCAGCGCGATCACGATCACGAGACGTCCGGCCGTGGCGATGCCCGGCGCGATTTCGTCGCGCACCGCGCGCGCCACGATCCAGTTGCCGGACCAGAGCACGAGCGTGGCGAGCAGCACCAGGTAGGCCGTGAAACGCATGGCGGGCGATTATCGCCTGCGTGCTAATCTGCCGCGATGCCGTTTGTCACCGCTGCCGGCCGCTCGCTGGAATATGAATGGCTCGCCGGCCACGAGCCGACCCTGGTGTTCCTGCACGAGGGGCTGGGCTCGATCCGGCAGTGGCGCGACTTTCCGACGCGCGTGGTGCAGGCCACCGGTTGCCGCGCGTTGCTCTACAACCGCTATGGCTACGGCCAGTCCGACGTGCTCGCCGAGCCGCGCGTCGGCGTGCGCTTCATGCACGACGAGGCGCTGGTCGCGCTGCCGCAGGTGCTCGCCGCGCTGCAGATCGAAGCGCCGGTCCTGGTCGGCCACTCGGACGGCGCCTCGATTGCGCTGATCTGCGCCGGGTCTGGCCATCGGCTGCGCGGCCTGGTGCTGATGGCGCCGCACGTGTTCGTCGAGGATCTCTGCATCGAGAGCATCGTTCGGGCGAAGCGCACTTTCGAAAGCAGCGACATCCGCGATCGTCTCGCCAGGTACCACCGCGATCCGGCGAAGACCTTCTATCTTTGGAACGACGTCTGGCTCGATCCGGATTTCCGGCGCTGGAACATCGAGCCCTGCCTGCCGGGAATTCGCGCGCCGCTGCTCGCGATCCAGGGCGAGGACGACGAGTACGGCACGCTGCGGCAGCTCGAGGCGATCGCGCGGCAGGTCGCCGGCCGCTGCGAATTGCTGGCACTGCCGCACTGCGGCCATTCGCCGCACCGCGACCAGACGGAAGCGGTGCTCGCCGCCGTGACGCGCTTCATCGGGACGCTCGCCTGAGATGATCAGCCACGCGCTGCGGCAGGACGTGAGAGTCATCGGGCTGGTGGCGCTCGCCCACGGCCTGTCGCACTTCTACCAGATCGCCACCGCCGTGCTGTTTCCCCTGATTCGCGAGGATCTCGGCGTGTCCTACGCGGCGCTCGGCGCGACCATCGCGCTCTACTACGTCGTGTCCGGGGTCTGCCAGACGCTCGCGGGCTTCGCGGTCGACCGGTTCGGCGCGCGGCGCGTCCTGTTCGGCGGCCTGCTGCTGTGCGTCGCCGGAGCCCTGCTCGCCGGGACGGCGCGCAGCTACCAAACGCTGATCGTTGCGGCGCTGGTCGCCGGCCTGGGCAACAGCGTGTTCCACCCGTCGGATTTCGCGATCCTCAACGCGCGCGTCAATCCGGACCGCCTCGGCTACGCCTTCAGCTGGCACGGCATCGCCGGGTTCCTCGGTTACGCGGCGGCGCCCGTGTTCTGCACCGCCATGGCGAGCAGTTTCGGCTGGCGCGTCGCATTGCTCGCCGCAGCCGGCCTCGGAGCGGTCGTGATCGCCTTCGTGATGGCGCAGCGCGCCGCCCTCTACGTCGAACCGGCCGACGCGCGACGGCGCGCGGGCGAGGGCGGACTGGCGGCCGATCTGCGCGTGCTCGCGTCGGCACCCGTGCTGATGTGCTTCGGCTATTTCTTGTTCATCGCGGTCGGGTTCATTGCCATCCAGACCTTCGGCGTCGCCACCCTGATCGCGCTCTACGGCGCCAGCGCCGCGCTCGCCTCGGCGGCGCTCACCGCCTACCTGATCGGCGCGGCGGCTGGAATCTTCAGCGGCGGTTTCGTCGCCGCGCGCTTCCAGCGCCACGATCTGGTGGCCATCACGGGCATGCTCGTGAGCGCAGCGCTGATGTTCGTGCTCGCCTCGGCCTGGCTGCCGGTGACGCTGCTCGCGCCGCTGCTTGCGGCGACGGGATTCGCGAGCGGCGTCACCAATCCTTCGCGCGACCTGATCGTGCGCGCGACCACCCCGCCCGGCGCGACCGGCAAGGTGTACGGCTTCGTCTACTCGGGTCTCGATGTCGGATCGATGCTGACGCCGATCCTGTTTGGCTGGCTGCTCGATCGGGGGCAGGCCGCCGCGGTGTTCCACGCCGTGGTGATCGCGATGGCCCTCACGATCCTGACCGTGCTGCAGCTGCCGGGACGCGCGTCCCGCTGATCGCCGCGCCTACTTCGTTCTTGCGGCCGGCGGCGAAGGGAACTGCACGAACGGCAGCGTCGGCGCCTTGTCGGGCGGCAAGTACGCGGGCGCCGCAACGCCGGCCGGCCCGAGATGCTTCAGGTAGGCGTAGATCGCCTTCAGGTCGCCGTCGCTCATCGCGCGCAGGTTGAACCAGGGCATCGGCGGGCGCAGCTCGCTGCGCGCGCGCGCCATGAACTGCGCTTCGGTCATGCTCTGCGCCGCGAGCCGCAGGTTGGGGGGATAGGTCGTGCCCCACGGTCCGCGCCAGCCCAGCGTGTCGCCGATGAGCCAGTTCGCCTCGTCGACCTTGCCGTTGCTCTGGATGTAGCCGGGTGTGTGGCAATCGTTGCAGCCGCCGATCTGGACCAGGTACTTGCCGTGCTTCGCCGCCTGCGACAGGGATCTCGGCGCTTCCTTACGGGCCGATTTCCCGGGTTTCTGCTGCTGCGCAAGAATCGCACCGCTTGCGACCAAAGCCATTGCAGCCGCAAGGGTCGCGACGATCGATAGACGCGGTTTCATGGTCTCCCTCCAGGCGGTGCGATGCGGGTGAGCCGGGGAAATGAGAATGCATTATATTCACGGCTTCGGAGACCTGAGGAGGATTCGGCCGTGAAGCTCTACATGCACCCCGTGTCGATGACCAGCCGCCCGGTGCGGCTGTTCATCGCGGAGAACGGCATCGAGGTCGACGAGCAGGTGGTCGACCTCTTCACCGGCGAGCACTACCAGGAACCGTTCGCCACGATCAACCCGAACCGGCTGGTACCCGTGCTGGAAGACGGCGATTTCCGGCTCACCGAAAGCTCGGCGATCCTGAAGTATCTCGCCGACAAGATCGGATCGCCCGCTTATCCGCGGGACCTGAAGCAGCGCGCCAGGGTCAACGAAATGATGGACTGGCTGAACACGAATTTCTACCGCGAGTACGCCTATAACCTGATCTACCCGCAGCTCTTCCCGCACATGAAACGGCCGAGCGACGAAGTGCAGCAGGCGACCCTGGAGTGGGGCAAGGAGCGCGCCAAGGGCTGGCTCCAGGTGCTCAACGACCATTGGATCGGACCCGACCGGCAGTTCCTTTGCGGAGACCGGATCACCATCGCCGATTACCTCGGCGCGGCGTTCGTCACGCTGGGCGAGGTCGTGCGCTGCGATTTTTCGCCCTATCCGAACGTGCAGCGCTGGCTCGGCAACGTCAAGCGCTTGAAGAGCTGGCCGAAGGTGAACGAGGTGTTCGAGGGCTACAAGGCGTCGGTGAAGGACCAGGCGTTCAGCGCGCTCTGAGGGCGACGCGGCGCACAGGGGAAACGATGATCAAGGGCCTGCACCACAACGCCTACCGCTGCCGCGACGCCGAGGAGACGCGACGCTTCTACGAGGATTTCCTCGGCCTGCCACTCGCGAACGCGTTCCGCATCCGCGAAACCAAGAGCGGGCGCGCGACTGACGTGCTGCACACGTTCTACCGCTTGGACGACGGCTCGTGCCTCGCATTCTTCGAGGCGCCGGACATGCCGTTCGAGTTCAAGGCGCAGCACGACTACGACCTGCACATCGCGCTCGAGGTAAGCCAAGAGGATCTGCACCGCATGTTCGACAAGGGCAAGGCAGCCGGAATCGAGACGCGCGGCATTTCGGACCATGGTTTCATCGATTCGATCTACTTCCGCGACCCGAACGGCTATGTGATCGAGTTGACCGCGAAGCGGGCGAACCACGATCGCGCGATGGACCCGGTCGCCAACGGCGCGCGCGGTGTGCTCGCGGCCTGGCAGGCCGACAAGACAAGACGGGCAGGCTGAAGCGGACTCAGGCGGCGCGCGCCGCCTGGCACCTACCCTCCGCGACCTCCAGCGCCTCGAGCAGCAGCGCCGGGTCGTTGCGCGCGAGGCGCTCCGCGTCGGACATCATGCGGCGCCAGAGCCGCGCGCGCGGCTCGCCGTGGTACAGGCCCAGCAGGTGCCGCGCGATGTGACGCAGCGCGACGCCCGACGCCACCTCGCGCTCGGCATAGCGGTACATCGCGCGCACCACGTCGGCGCGCTGCAAGCCGGGCGACGCCAGCAGCCAGGGGTCGTGATAGGCCGCGCGACCCAGCATCACGCCGTCGACATGGGCGAGATGCGACTCGATCTCGGGCCATGAGGCGATGCCGCCGTTCAGCACGATTTCGAGCTGCGGAAAATCGCGCTTCAGGCGGTAAACGCGTTCGTAGCGCAGCGGCGGCACTTCGCGGTTCTCTTTCGGCGAAAGCCCCTTCAGAATCGCGTTGCGCGCGTGCACGATGAAGGTTGTGCAGCCGGCGTCGGCGAGCGTGCCGACGAAATCGCGCACGAAGGCGTAGGAATCGGTGTCGTCGATGCCGAGCCGGTGCTTGACGCTCACCGGAGTCGCCACGGCGGCTCGGATCGCGCGCACGCAGTCGGCCACCAGCTGCGGTTCGGCCATCAGGCAGGCGCCGAACGCGCCGCGCTGCACGCGCTCGCTCGGACAGCCGAGGTTGAGGTTGATCTCGTCGTAGCCGCGCGCCGCGGCGAGCTGCGCGCAGGCCGCGAGTTCGGCCGGCTCGCTGCCGCCCAGCTGCACCGCGACCGGATGCTCCGCCGCATTGAACGCGAGATGCCGCTCGCGATCGCCGTGCAGCAGCGCGCCGGTGGTGATCATCTCGGTGTAGAGGAATGCCTGCGGCGAGACCTGGCGCAGGAAGTACCGGCAGTGCCGATCGGTCCAGTCCATCATCGGCGCCACGCAAAGCCGGTGCCTCATCGGCTGTACTGGCGCGTCGTTTCGGCGCGCAGCCGGATGAGGCCGAGCAGGCCCCCGGTCGCCGGCGCCGCAACGCCGGC
>SCUF01000263.1 GCA_004298325.1 Betaproteobacteria bacterium
GCCGCCGCCTGCAGGATGGCGCGATCGCCGTGCACCGTGGCGAAGCTCACGCCGCGGCCGCGCAGGTTGGCGACCGCGCGCCGCACCGTCTCCGGAATGTCGTAGAACTTGAGATCGGCGAACACCCGGTAGCCGCCCCCCGCCAGCCAGCGCAGCAGCTCGAAATAGCCGCCGGCGGTGAACAGCTCCAGCCCGATCTTGTAGAACGACACCGCATCGCCCAGCCGCTCGACCAGCGCCCGCGCCTCCATCGCCGCGGGCAGGTCGAGGGCGACGATCAGCCGGTCCTTGCGCGCAATGGCGCTCATCGATGCCCCACGGCCGGTATGATAACCGCAGCGTGAGCGAGATCCTGGTCCTGTACTACAGCTCGGGCGGCTCGATACGGCGCATGGCGGAATTCGTCGCCGAAGGCGTCGAGCGCGTGCCGGGCGCCGAGGCGCGCCTGCGCACGGTGCCGCGCGTCGCGGCGGTGACCGCCATCGCCGAGCCGCAGATTCCGGCCGCGGGCGCGCCCTACTGCGAATTGCGCGACCTCGAGCGCTGCGCCGGGCTCGCGCTCGGCAGTCCGGCGCGCTTCGGCAACATGGCGGCGCCGCTGAAGGCGTTTCTCGACACCACCACGCCGCTGTGGCTGAAGGGCGCGCTCGCGGGCAAGCCCGCTTGCGCGTTCACCGCCTCCGCCAGCTTGCACGGCGGCCAGGAGACGGCGCTCGTGTCGATGATGCTGCCGCTGCTGCACCACGGCATGCTGATCGTGGGCCTGCCCTACACGCAGGCGGAACTGAACGCTACCCGCAGCGGCGGCACGCCCTACGGCCCGAGCCATTTCGCCGGCGTCGCCGACGACCTGCCGCTGACCGGGGAAGAGCGGCTGCTGTGCATCGCGCAAGGCAAGCGCCTTGCGGAGATCGCGCTGAAGCTCGCGCGATAGGTCAGTAATATTGCCGGATGTAGCCGTAGGCCTTGTCGAACAGATCCTGGTCGGTGTGCAGCTTGTACTTGAGGAGCGTCTTGCGCAGCTCCCGCTGCACCAGCCGCTCGCCTTGGGAAGTGCGCTGCCAGTCCGGAAAGCGCACCTTTTTCACGATGTCGTCGATGTCGGCGACGATCCGTTCGACGATGATGTGCGTGTTGCGGCTTTTTGCCTCGCTGAAAAGTTCCGTCAGCGCTTCCTTGGCGCGATCGCGTTCTTCCGCCGGATCGGTCTGTTTTTCCGCCTCCACGACTTCCTTGGCGATCTCGAGGATCTGCTTCAGGAATTCCAGGCTCGTGAGAAAGCCCTGTTCGTGCCGCTCGCGAATGCGTTCCAGCCGTTCGCCGAGCGCAGTGAACTTCGGATTGCCCAAGTGCCGCCGCAGCCGCGCGACCAGCCGGATCTCGACTTCGCGCGCGCGCTTTCCGGGATCGGCGTCCCGCAGGATTTCCTCCAGCACCTGCGCATCGAGCACCAGGGTTTCGACGTCGTCGCGCACCGACTCCAGGTGGACGTTCTCATTGATCAGTTCGACCGTCTTCGCACCGAGCGCGTGCCATAAGAGCTTGCCATTGCCGCTCGGCGGCTTCACCGATTCGTACACCTGGGTAAGCCACTTGTAGTCGGTCTGCCACGGGCCCAGGGAGGGGTCGGGCGAGAGCGCCTCCCAGATCGTGCCGAGCACCGAGTAGTCGGCAGCAAAGCGGTCTCGCGTTTCGTTGTTCGGCAGGCACTGCTGCGCGGCGCTCAGCCCTTCGTAGCCACCGACCGTGCGGTCCACACCGTCGAAGAAGGCGACGCACTTCTGAACCTGCAGCGGTAGTGCCTTACGCAGCTCTTCGATGTTGCTCATGACCTGTTGCACTGCTTTTTCGTCGAAATCGAGAGCCCGCGCCACGTCGTCGAAGATGCCGATGTAGTCCACGATCAGGCCGTGCGTCTTCTCCTGTCCGAAGGTGCGGTTGGTGCGGCAGATCGCCTGGAGCAGGTTGTGGTCCTTCATCGGCTTGTCGAGGTACATCACCTGCAGGATCGGCGCATCGAACCCCGTCAGGAGCTTCGAGGTGACGATCACGAACTGCAACGGATCGGCCGGGTCGCGGAAACGGTCGAGGAGCTTTTCCTCCTCATCCTTGCTCCGGGAATGGACCTTCCACGCCTTCGGATCGCCGGGCGCGGCGTGCATCACGATGGCACTCGCCTCCGGGCCGATCAGTTCGTCCATCGCCTGCTTGTAGAGTACGCAGCATTCGCGGTCGAATACGACCACCTGCGCCTTGAAGCCGTTCGGCTCCACCTTGGTCTGGAAGTGCGTGACGATATGCTGCACCACTGCGCGGACGCGCTCCGGGTTCTTCACCAGCACCGCCATCTTGGCGGCGCGCTTTGCGAGGTCGTCGCGGTCCTGCTCGGAGAGCGCCCCGGTGATCTGGCTGAAGGCTTCGTCGATCGCGGCGCGGTCGATCTTGAGGCGCCCTTCCGGCGCCTCGAAGTGCAGCGGCAGGGTCGCCTTGTCGCGGATCGAATCCTGGAAGGAGTAGCGGCTCATGTAGCCGCGCTCGTCCTCGTCTGCGCCGAAGGCCCAGAAGGTATTGCGGTCGGCGCGGTTGATCGGCGTGCCGGTGAGACCGAAGAGAAATGCATTTGGCAATGCATCACGCATCCGGCGTCCGAGGTCGCCTTCCTGCGTGCGGTGCGCTTCGTCCACCATGACGATGATGTTCGAGCGGTCGTTGAGCCTGCCGCCCGCCTCGCCGAACTTGTGGATGGTGGTGATCAGCACCTTGCGCACGTCCTGCGCGAGCAATTCCTGAAGTTCCTTGCGCGTCGCCACGCCGACCATGTTCGGCACGTCAGCGGCGTTGAAGGTGGCGGTGATCTGGGTGTCGAGGTCAATGCGGTCCACCACGATGATCACGGTGGGATTGCCGAGACGCGGGTGCAGGCGCAGTTTCTGCGCCGCAAACACCATGAGAAGCGATTTGCCGCTGCCCTGGAAATGCCAGATCAGGCCCTTCTTCGGATAACCCGCCACGACTCGGGTCACCATCCTGTTCGCCGTCTCGTACTGCTGGTAACGGCAGATCACCTTGATGCGGCGATGCTTCTTGTCGGTGGCAAAGAGCGTGAAACTCTGCAGGATGTCGAGCACTACTTCAGGGCGCAGCATGCTCTGCACCGTGGCCTTGACGTGGTGGAGCTGACCCTCGTCCTGGTTGTCGTCGTCACGCCAGGGGCCCCACATTTCGATCGGCATGCGGATCGAACCGTAGCGGAATGCCTTGCCTTCAGTGGCGAACGAGAAGACGTTGGGCACGAACATCGCCGGCACTTCGCGCTCATAGATCTGGTTGATCTGAAATGCGCCGTCGAACCAGGTAACTGCGCTGCGCGTTGGTGTCTTCGCCTCACCGATCACCAGCGGCAGGCCGTTCACCACGAACACTACGTCGAAGCGCTTCTCAATCGTGCCTGCCTGGAAGGTCCACTGGTTAGTTACTGTCAGCCGGTTATTGCCGAGTTCCGTCGCGTCCACCAGCCGCACCGGCACGTGCTCGCCGTTCTTGCCAAACGGCATCGTCTTCTCGCCGCGCACCCACGCCATGAAGTTCTCGTTCGCCCGCACCAGACCGTCACCCTGCACCGAGAGAATGCAGGCGCGGAGGTTGTAGATCACCTCGTCCGCACGGTCCGGTTGGGCAGCGATCTCTGGGTTGAGCTTGACCAGCGCCTCCCTCACCCACACCTCAACCATTACCTCCGTGAGCTGTCGAGGTACATCTTCGCGCGCCACATACCGCCACCCTGCCCCGGCGACTGCTTCCCGCCGGTACATCGGCAACTCCTGCTGTGCCGCTCGCCATGGCACACCAGCGATACCGGCGGCGGCATCCACGATCATTTGCTCGATAGTGTTCGCCTCAGTGAAGATCATGAATCAACTTAGGCGATTGGCAAACGTCAACATAATAGTCGCGATAGATATGGATTCATGCTCTAGGTGCGCAATAGCCGTATCGATCGCTCGCAGTTCACCCACAATCCGCACCTGATCATCTCGCTTTGGAATTTGGACGGGTAGTTCCCGCTGCGCCGTAACACCGATGTAGTCTCGCGTAGATTGCTTGGCCCTCGTCTTTAGGATCCTCTGAAATTTGGATGACGAAAACATTGCCACCATGAACTCCCTTAGTAACTTGGATGAATCAGTTATCCTGTAATACGTAACCTGCGGCGTCAGCATTACGAATTCGCTAACGCTGTCAGGGACCACCGCTACCAGCCCGATCGTCCCTTTGTGGGAGAGCAATATGTCTCCTGGTCGCGCAAAACCGATTCGTAGGCCACGAGCTACTGACGCTGGAATGCGCTTGCAGGTTTCGAGCTGGAGTTTCCCGTCACGCAAATCATTTGCCATTACAAATGGAACCCCATCATTAACGTAGTCCTTAGACGTTGGGTGGAGCTCCCCGTGATTCCCGTCTTGCGGGGGGTCAATGACGCTCGCGTCTACGAGTTCACGAATTGATCGATAACGCAATATAGAAGCCGCCAGTTCCTCTAGCGAGTGACTTAAGTAACTATCGCGGTAGGCTCTAGATTCAGCGAGCGTGCTTTCGGTCGCACTTTGCAATGTTTCGATCGCGCAAAGCAGTTGAGCAATCCGCCGCTGCTGATCGAGCGGCGGGAGATCGAATTCGAAGCTTCCCAGGCTACTCCAGTTGGTACGAGGAGAAAGCGAACCTGCTGACGTACCGACTGCGTGCCGAAAGAATCTGTCCGATTGACAAAGAAAGGGAAGCAAATCCGGCACCAGACGATCGCTCTTTGGCGCAAGCACGTAGATGTCACCGGACACAACAGAATCAAACCCGGCGATTGCGACCTTGCGTTGGTACGCACGGCGTTTACCGAAGAGCACTTGCCCGGAGCTGGCGCGGCGGGTAAAAGTCGTGCCGTCCGCTACGTTCCCCCACTTCCGAGTGTGGAGGGAACCGGGTTCTAAGTGCTCAAGTCCGATGTAGCGCTCTATCCCAGCTTCCCTAGAATCGCAGGTTTCATTCAGGTTCTCGACCACATCCCCAAAGCGGACGCGTTGCCATTTGGTGCGGTCGAACAGCGGCAGCTTCGCCCAGTCAGGGTTGACGCGAAGCTCAGCAAGCGTGCTGATTGGCGCGTTCATGCCTTGTTGAATCTGCCCTCGAACTCTTCGACGGACCCAAGGATTTCGATGAACTCGGGTGTTTCGCCGAAGAACATGGCTTCGCGCATGGCGTCGTAGTCGCGTTGCCAGAGCGGGTAATTCTCGCGCGTCGGCATAAGGCGCAGCGTGCCGCGGCGAAGCATCTTCTGGGCTTCGCCCCCTTTGCGGAAGTAGAGACTACGGTGCGCGGCGACGCGGTCGAAGAGATCACCGTCGGCGGCGGCATCATCGGCAACACCGGCCCGGATAAGGCACCAGAGGTCGTAATAGTGACGCGCAAGGCGCGCCCTGGGGCCCTCGAGGCGATAGGTTTCTTCGTGTAGCAGCATCGCCTTTTCCCAGAAAGTTCGCCGGGGCGAGAGCGCGCGGACGTTGAAGGCACTGTGCCCAACCGCCTCAGGCACGACCTCCGCGAGGTAGGGACGGATTTCAGGCGTTTCTGAAGGGTCGATATCGGAGCGTGCGCCGAGTTCGATCTTCACATTGCGCCGAAGGTATGGGTCCGGTGGAAGTACTGACGGGTACTCGAAAAGCAGGCTGAGCGGATCGTCAGGGTCCGGCGTCAGCCGACCGTCGGGTACGCGATCCGCGATGCGCCGGGCGAGCGCCTGGGCAAGCGTGTCGTGGGTGAACTCAACGCATGCATCCTGCAATGCATCCAGCCGCTTCTTCTGCTGGTTCGCGCTCGGAGCCGCTTCCGGGGATCGGTCGCCGCCGAAACCCAGGTGAACGCGATCCACAGTGACATCGAGATCTTCCGAAAACCGCTCGATGAGCTTCCAGCCTTTGGAGAGCGACGTGCCGCCCTTGAAGGTGAGGTGCTTACCGATGCCCGGCAGCGCAAAGAGTTCGCGCAGCGTCCAGCAGATCCAGAAATCCTTTTCGATGCTGGCCGCACGCAGGGAGATGCGCTCCTCTGCGATACGGCAAGCCTCACGCCTTTCCTCAGCTGAAAGCCGCAGAAAGGCGTCCACGCTATTCGCCCTCGGCCGCAAGCCGGTGCAGGATCGTGCCGATCCACGCCGGGGCGTAGATGGCGTCTTTCACCAACTGCGCCCGGTCCTCGGGCTTCAGGTTGCGGCGCAGCTTCGCGAGGACCGCCTCGTCAATATGGCGCTGCCCCAGCCACCGCAGCGCCTGGATCACGAGCCCGCTCGTACGGCCCGCGGTCGCCATGTTGCGCGGCGTGGTGGGCTTGAGGACGATTTCACGGCGACCGATCTTGACGCGCCTACCGCGCCCATCGGTGAGATAGACGGTTCGTACCGGCACCTGCTCGGTCAGGCCCAAGGCATGAGCCGCATGCGCCCCCGAGAGCTGAAGCCGCGTGGCGTGGCGCCCCTGCAAGGCCTTGGCGATTTCCTCGGTGGCGGGAGGAAGCAGGCCGAACTGCTTGCTCCGCTGGGGGTACTCGTAGAGGCCGCGGGCGAGCTGGCGGACGGTGCCTTTGCGGCTCAGCCGGGTCAGGGCCATCCCGACCGAGCGGGCGTCACCCACGGTCGCGAAAGCGTTAGGCGTGAAGACCCACCCCTTACCATGCCCATATATCATAGAAAGTACTTTGTATTCAATAACTTGTCTAGTTTTCTTGGCTGCCTTCATGTTGCAAAAAGTATAGCGTTTTTTCAACAGAAAGTAATCCTGGAATTGCTGCCCAAAACACAGCCTGACCTGTTGGTGCCAACAACTCGATCCAGCCAACACCCCCACACTCAACCGCCGAGCAGCCCCTTCAGCGACTCCCGAACCTTCCTCGAACTCTCAAGCCAATCAGACAGCGCCGAGTCCAGACCATTCCCCCCGTAGATCGCCCGCTCCTGCTCCACCCTCGTCGCGGCGGCAGTCACGTAGAGCGGGATGCTGAGGTTCCCGTCCTTGGCGCGGATGTCTTCCAGCGTAGCAACGCGCGCGAAAGCGGGTTCATCCTTGAACGCTTCGTAGGCTCTAACGATGCGCTGGATGTGATCGTCGGTGAGAAAGCTCTGGGCGCGCTCACGCGTCACTTCATTCAACGCGTTGATAAACAGGATTCTCTTGCGCCGCGTCTTCGACTTGGCCGTACGGCAGACGACAATGCAGGCTTCCATCGGCGAGTTGTAGAAAAGGTTCGGCCCCAGGCCGAGGACGCATTCGATCAGGTCAGCCTCGATGAGCTTCTTGCGCATCTCGGCCTCCTCCTGGCGGAACAGCACACCGTGCGGAAAGAGAATGGCGCAGCGGCCACTCTTCGGCGCAAGGCTCAAGAGAATGTGCTGCCAGAAGGCGTAGTCGGCGCGCCCCTGCGGCGGCGTGCCGTAGGCGTTTCGGCCCCAAGGGTCCGATGCGAACGCCTCGCGGTCCCACTGCTTGATCGAGTACGGCGGATTGGCGAGCACCATGTCGAACCGCATCAGCCGGTCCCGTTCAACGAACTTGGGCTCCGCAAGCGTATCGCCGCGCTCGATGCGGAAATCCTCGATGCCGTGCAGGAAACAGTTCATCCGAGCAATCGACGACGTCATCAGATTGCGTTCCTGCCCGTAGAGGCGCACGTTCCTCCACTCCTTGCCCTGCCGCCGCAGATGGGCGATGCACGAAAGCAGCATGCCGCCGGAGCCGCAGGTCGGGTCGTAGATGCTCTCGCCGGGCTGCGGCCGCAGCATCTCGGTCATCAGATGCACGACGGTGCGGTTGGTGTAGAACTCGGCCGCGGTGTGGCCGGAGTCGTCGGCGAACTTCTTGATCAGGTATTCGTAACCCTGCCCCAGCTCGTCCTCAGGCAGGTTGGCGACGGTCAGTTCGAGCGAGCTGAAGTGCTCCACCAAGTCACGCAGCATCGCGTCCGAGAGCCGCTCCTTGTTGGTCCACTGCGCATCGCCGAAGATGCCGTAGAGCTTGTCGGGATTCGCGGTCTCGATAGCACGCAGGGCATTCTGCAGCGCACGCCCGACGTTTTTCGCCGCCTTGCGCACCTCGCGCCAGTGCGCCTGCGGCGGGATCTGGAAGCGGTGGTTCTCCGGGTAAGCCGCGAATTTCCGGTCACAACCCGACTCGGCGAGCGCGGCTTGCGTTTCCTCGTCGAACACGTCACACAGGCGCTTGTAGAACAGCAGCGGAAAGATGAACTGCTTGTAGTCGCCCGCATCGATGGTACCGCGTAGCAGCGTGGCGGCGCCCCAGAGATAGGACTCGAGCTGCTGCTGCGTGATTCGGCCGCTCACCGGAGTATGCCTTCGCGCTTGAGCAGCGCGATCAGCCGACCCTCGGCAGCGAACGCAGCGTCGGCACTCTCCCGCAACCGCCGCATCGCCTCGTCCACCGTCACGACCTCGCCCTCGATCCTGGGCTCCACATAGCGCGGAATGTTGAGGTTGTAATCGTTGGCGGCAATCTCCTCCAGCGTGACCACCTTGGCCACGCACTCGACGTCTCGGTACTCCCGATACCAGCCATGGATGTGCGCGACGTGTTCAGGCAACAGTTCATTCTGCGCGCGGCCACTCTTGAACTCCCTGGACGCATCCAGAATGAGCACCTTGCTCCGGCGCTCTTTCGCCTTGCGCTGCCGGAACACGAGAATGCACGCGGCGAGGCCAGTCCCGTAGAACAGATTGGGCCCCAGGCCAATCACGGCTTCGAGCAGATCCATGCCGAGGATCTTCTGCCGGATCCTGCCCTCCGCGCCCATGCGAAACAGCGCGCCGTGCGGCAGCACCACCGCCATGCGACCGGACTTCGGCGCCATCGACCGGAGCATGTGCTGCACCCAGGCGTAGTCGCCGCTCTTCGCCGGAGGCATGCCGGCGAAGTTGCGCCCGAACGGATCGCTGGCCCAGACCTCCTCGCCCCACTTCTCCAGCGAGAAAGGCGGATTGGCAATGACGCAGTCGAATGTCGCGAGACTGTCGCCGCTGAAGAAGGCCGGATTGCGCAGCGTGTCGGCCCGCACGACCTGGAAGTCGGCCGCGCCGTGCAGAAACAGGTTCATGCGCGCGATCGCCGACGTGGTGAGGTTCTTTTCCTGTCCGAAGAGCTTGCCCCAGAGCGTTCGGTCGTCGCCGTGGTTTTCCTTCACGTGCTGGATCGCCTCCAGCAACATGCCGCCCGTCCCGCAGGCGGGGTCGTAGATCGACTCGCCTTCCTTCGGGTCGAGGATGTTCACCATCAATCGCACCACGGAGCGCGGGGTATAGAACTCGCCCGCCTTCTTATTGGTCGCGTCGGCGAACTTCTTGATCAGGTACTCATAGGACTGACCGAGGATATCGGTCTGCGCAGTCGTGTTGCCGAGACTGATGCGCGAAAAGTGCTCGACGAGGTCGCGCAGCAGCGCATCGGACAGGCGTTCCTTGTTGGTCCACTGCGCATCGCCGAAGATGCCGTAGAGCGTTTCGGGGTTAACCTTCTCGATGCCGCGCATCGCCCGTTGCAGCGCCTGGCCAACGTTCGTCGCGGCGGCCCGCACGTCGCGCCAGTGGCAGGCTTCGGGGATCTGGAAGCAGTAGTTCTGCGGGAAGAGCGCGTATTCCTCGTCCCCACTGGACTCGACCAGAGCCGCCTCGCGCTCCTCGTCGTGCACGTCAGAGATGCGCTTGAAGAACAGCAGCGGAAATACGTAAGTCTTGAAATCCGCCGCATCCACGGGGCCGCGCAGGATGTTGGCGGCTTCCCACAGGTGGGACTCAAGTTGACTGAGCGTAATGGCGTAGCCCATTCTGCTTTAGATCTGCAATACCTAAGGCATCAATGTTGGCAGTAAAGCGTTAATTTATAACAAGTTATGTCGACGTCCGTCTAGCTCCTCCTACGCCATCTGACTCGTCTAGCGGCTAGCCCCAATGATCACCAAGGTCATGCTAACCGCACGTGGCGGACGTCAACGTTGACCCGCTCACCAGCCCGCACACGCCCATGAGTGTACTTTACCGCATCTTTGATTCTCACAAAAACAGAACGATAGACAAATCGGAATTTCTCAGATATCCTTGAGTCATGGGATATCCCCTGAAGATTGACGGTAGACTGATTGAGTTCCCTTCCAAGGCGGACGCGGAAGCGTTCCTGCTCAATAAGGTCCTCGTCGTACCGCAGGCACAACCCATTAGGGTCGGTGGCCGAATCAGTACGGAACCCAGACAATCCAACGTCACGATGGTGCGCGGTTTCTTGAACGCAATTCATGGGGGTGGTGAACGTGGCGTAAACACCGGGAAGATCATGCGTGCTGTCGGCATCGAAAGTCCAAGGGCGTTCGGAAATAGAGGGAAGAACATCAATAGACTTCTCAAAGGCCTTGGTTTTGAGCCGCACGATGTCTACACCAACGCCAGAAATGATAAAGGCGACCGGGAATGGAAGCAGGGGCCGAAATTTGCCCAAGCAATGGAAGCCGTAGCCAAGGCAGGGGGGGGTAGCTAATGGAACCACGCGGTACGCGCCCACAGGGACGCGTGTAAAGGGAGGGCCGGTCACTCTATAGGTTTCGCGGCCCTCCCACCCTGCAAGGACCGTGTATCCACGCACTACGCGGGCGTGGCGAAATTGGCAGACGCGCTGGCTTAGCGAGCCAGTGGACAATCACCCTGGGAACTTTGAAGGGGACCCGGGTAGTCCGTACAGGTTCGAATCCTGCCGCCCGCATTCAAAAAAATCAAGCTTTGCAATCAATTGCAAACTTTCTGATTCTCTACTATTGCTTGATACATAGATTTCTTTCCATGAGATTTCATGATATTCAGAACAATCTTCTGACTACCCAATACTTAGATCGGCTCTGAAGCGATCTCGCCTTCGATCGCGAAATGACGCCGCGTGTAGTCGATTGCCGCGGCGGCATCAAAGCCCTTGCAGGTGTAGAGGAGGATCGAGACGAATTTCCGGCTGCTCCAGACGTAGGCCGAGATGCCCGAGTCCGCCAGCGGCAGGAAGGCATCGAAACCCTGATTCGCCGCGCTGGCCGCGCCGCCCGGCGAG
>SCUF01000005.1 GCA_004298325.1 Betaproteobacteria bacterium
CACCACCTACAGCCAGACCTATCACGGCCAGGTCAACAAGCTGGGATTCGCCTACACCGCGAAGTGCTTCGACTGCCATGGCAGCCACGGCATCCAGCGGGTCGCCGATCCGGCCTCGAAAGTGCATCCGGACAAGCGGCTGAACACCTGCCGGCAATGCCACCGCGACGCGAGTGCCGGATTCGTTTCGTTCCAGCCGCACGGCGACCCGACCGACCGCAAGAGCTATCCCGTGCTGTGGACGACGTCGGTGTTCATGATCGCCTTGCTGGCCGGCGTGTTCACCTTCTTCTGGTCGCACATGGCGCTGTGG
The DNA here is from genome assembly GCA_004298325.1 of Betaproteobacteria bacterium. Taxonomy (GTDB): domain Bacteria; phylum Pseudomonadota; class Gammaproteobacteria; order Burkholderiales; family SG8-39; genus 2-02-FULL-66-14. The sequence goes on from SCUF01000005.1 coordinate 314, forward strand.
CTGTATCGCGAGCACAAGGACCGCAAGGCACGCCTGGCGCGGCCGCACGTGGTGATCGACGCCCTGCCCGAGGAATTCAAGGGCAAGCAGTTCGAGCGCTTCGCGCTGCCCTGGCGCATCGCCCATCTGCTGCTGCTGCTGAGCGTCATGACGCTGGTGCTGACCGGAACCTCGGTGCTGTTCGCCGACACCGACTGGGCGCCGGTGGTGATGGAGAACCTCGGCAGCCCCAGGGTCGCCGCACTCATGCACCGCGTGGCGGCGAGCCTGTTCATGGCGCTGTTCCTGTGGCACCTCGTCTACCTCACGATCCGCATGAGCCGCAGCGGCAAGCCGTTCGATATTTTCGGGCCCACGTCGATGGTGCCGAACCTGCAGGACCTGAAGGACATCGCGGCGATGTTCAAGTGGTTCTTCGGCCAGGGACCGCGCCCGGTATTCGACCGCTGGACCTACTGGGAGAAGTTCGACTACTGGGCCGTGTTCTGGGGCGTCGGCGTGATCGGCGGCAGCGGACTGGTGCTGTGGTTCCCGACGCTCACGGCGTCGTTCCTGCCCGGCTGGGTGTTCAATGTCGCGACCATCTTCCACGGCGAGGAAGCGATCCTCGCGGCGGTGTTCCTGTTCACGGTGCATTTCTTCAACAATCATTTCCGCCCGGACAAGTTCCCGCTCGACATCGTGATGTTCACGGGCCGCGTGCCGCTGGAGGAATTCCGGCGCGAGCACACGCTGGAATACAACCGCCTCGCGGCGAGCGGCGAATTGCGCAAGTACCTGGTGGACGCGCCCTCGAATCCGCTGACCCTCGGCTCCAGGATCCTCGGCTTCACGCTGATCGGCATCGGCCTCGTCCTGCTGGTGCTGGTGGTCACCGGATGGTTCGGCAGCCTGATGCACTGAGCGACCCGCGCCCGTGGATTGAGCGATCGGGCGGATTCAGCTGCGCCAGCGGGTTGATGTAGGTCAAGCGGACCCCGAGACCTCGCTGCTAGTTTGGTGCGACCGGCACCGTATCGGCCGGCCGCTCACAGGAGGCAGGGAACGTGGACGAGGCAAACGCATCCGGGCGCGGGCCCGGCGCATGCATGTTGTCGCCCGCAGCGCGGGCGATGGCCCGGCTCGAGGCATAGCCGCGCATGCCCAAGCACATCGCGCGGCTGCTCCTGCTGCTGGCGCTCTTTTTCGCCGCTGCGCTGGCTGCAAAATGGTATTTCACCGCCGACTCGTTCTACCAGTTCGGCCATTACCGGGGCCAATCGGTCACTGAAATCGCCGCGCAGGAACCGGTCTATCAGACCGGGCGCTATTGCGAGACCTGCCACGAGGAGCGCCACGCGCAGTGGTCGGCGAACAACCACAAGAGCGTGAGTTGCGAGATCTGTCACGGCGCGGCGCAGGGACATCCGGAAAACGGCAAGCTGCCGATTCCCGCCGATACCCGAAAACTGTGCACCCTGTGTCATGAGCGCATGCCGGGCCGGCCGGCCACGCAGCCGCAGGTGGATCTGGCCCAGCACTCGTCCGGCCAGCAGTGCATCGTCTGTCACAACCCCCACGCGCCCAAGCTGGCCGGTGTCGTGGCCAAGGTGGCGGGCGACGCGGCAGCAGGCGCCAGGACGCACGCGGCGCGTTGCGCCAGCTGCCATGGCAAGGACGGGATCAGCCCGAACGACACCTGGCCGAATCTCGCCGGGCAGCACGCCGCGTATCTCGTCGGCATTCTCGCCGCGTACAAGTCCGGAGCCCAGACCGACGTCATGATGTCGCCCGTCGCGCAGACACTGAACGACGCCGAGATCCAGAACCTCGCCACTTACTACGCCGGATTGCGCTGCGAGGCCGCGCCGCGCAAGGCGCGCGTCGGCGACGCCGTCGCCGGCAAGGCGCTGTCGCAAAACTGCGCCGCCTGCCATGGCGACGCCGGCATCGGCAGCAATCCCGCCTGGCCGAACATCGCCGGACAGGCGCCGGAATACCTGGTCAACGCCCTCAAGGCGTTCCGGGCCGGTCTGCGCAAGGACCCGATGATGGGCGGTGTCGTGCGCGGACTGAGCGATACGGACATCGCAAACCTCGCGGCCTACTTTGCGGCGCAGAAATGCGAGCCCGTGGCGAAAGGAAAGGGCACTCCATGACCGACCCATCCGATCCTTCAGGCAAGGCGCGACGCGAGTTCCTGCGGCGGCTGGGCGGCGGCGCCGCGGCAGCGTGCACCGGCGCATTGGCGGGCGCAGGTGCGCTCGGCGCGGCGCAGGGCGTCGAAGCCAGGGCGGAGGATGCCGACGCCAGCCCGGTGCCCGGCTACGACTGGCGCAAGCACCGCTGGGGCTTCGGTGTGGATGCGACGAAATGCATCGGTTGCCTGCGCTGCGTCGAAGCCTGCAAGCGCGAGAACAGCGTGCCCGGTGATGCGCACCATTTCCGCACCTGGGTGGAGCGCTACGTGTATCTCGAGGGCGAGGAGCGCGCGCGCATCGACAGCCAGCAGGATCCGGTGAACATCGCCGCTTCGGGTTCGGAGCGGGAGTACCGCTTCGCCAACCGCTACAAGGACGCGAAGGTGGAGAAGGCCTTCTTCGTCCCCAAGC
>SCUF01000264.1 GCA_004298325.1 Betaproteobacteria bacterium
TGGCCGGCTACAAGATCGCGCTCACCACGCCGGCGATGCGCTCGATGGTGGGCATCGCCGATCCGGTGGCGGGCGACCTGCTGGAAAAGAGCCTGCATCGCAGCCCGGCGCGCGTGCGCACCGCTGATTACCGGCGGCTGCTGGTCGAGTTCGAGATCGCGGTGGAAATGGGCGAGGACCTGCCGGCGGTGCAGGCGCCGTACACGCGCGAGCGCGTGGCGCAGGCGGTCGCCGCCGTCATGCCGGCGTTCGAGCTGATCGATGACCGGGAAGCCGACCTGGCGCTGCTGCGCGCGCACCCGCTGATGCTGATCGCCGAAAACGCCTGGAATGAGGGCGCGGTGCTCGGCGCGCCGGTGCGCGATTGGCGCAGCCTCGATCTCGCCGCGGTGCGCGGCGTAGCGAGCGTGAACGGCCTCGTGGTGGGCGAGGGCAGCGGCAGCGACGTCATGGGTCATCCGCTCGAGGCGCTCGCCTGGGTGGCGAACAATCTCGCCGCACGGGGCCTGGGCCTGTGGCGCAGCGACGTGGTGATCACCGGCAGCCTCGTCACCAGCGAGCGGCCGCAGGCCGGCGACCAGTTGCGCTTCGAGCTCGACGGGCTCGGCGCGGTGGAACTCGACGTCGACTGAGCGCGGCGCTAGAGGCGCTGCGCCCTGAGGAAGGCGAGCAGCGCGGCGTTGAACGGCGCGGGCTGGTCGAGCTGGCCGAGATGCCCGCAGCCCTCCAGCAGCACCCAGTTCGAAGCGGGAATCTTCTTCGCCATGCTTTGCATGACGGCGGCCGGTGCCACCGTGTCGTCGCTGCCGGCGACGAGCAGCGTCGGCACGCCGATGCGCGGCAGGTCGGCGCGGCGGTCGAAAGTCGTGAGCAGCGTCACGGCCTTGCGATAGGTATCGGCGGGGACCGCGGCCATGATGCGCTCGGCCCGCGCGAGCGCGGCGGGATCCGAACGCGAGCCGCGCATCGCGGGCAGGACGCTCGCCGCGAGTTCCGTCATCGACTGGCCGCGCTCGAGCGGCTCGAGGCGCGAGGCGATGAAGTTGCGCGCGAACTCGCCGCTGCCGCCGCCGAAGGCGGCGCTGGTGAAGCACAGGGCGAGGCCCCGCACGAGCTCGGGATGGCGGGCGCAGGTTTCCTGCGCCACGAAACCGCCCATGCTGTGGCCCACGAGCACCACGGGGCCGTCGTCGAGCGACACGATCAGGCGTGCGAGCGCCGCCGCGATCTGTTCGAGGTCGTACGGTTCCACGGCGGCGCTGTTGCCGTAGCCGGGCTGGTCCCAGGCGTGCGCGCCGAAGCCCTGCGCGGCGAAAACCGGCAGCTGGTCGTCCCAGCTGTGGTGTCCGCCGCCCAGCCCGTGCAGGAATACCAGCGAGGTCATGCGGGGCGATCGGCTAGAATCCAGACGCGATGATTGTATTTGACCTCACTTGCGCCGCCGGCCACCGCTTCGAGGGCTGGTTCGGCTCGGGCGAGGATTTCGCTTCGCAGAGCGCGCGCGGGCTGCTGAGCTGCCCGAGCTGCGGCGCGGCCGAAATCGAGCGCGTGCCTTCGGCGACGCGCTTCAACAGCGGCGCGGCGGAGAACGTGCCGGCCGTGCCTGCGGCGCAGGCGCCGCAGGGAAAGGACCCGATGGCGATCGCGCAGATTCTCTACGCGCGCCTGGTCGACCAGATGCTTTCCAGTTCCGAGGATGTCGGCAAGGCGTTTCCGGACGAGGCGCGCCGCATTCATTACGAGGAAGCTCCGGCGCGCGCCATCCGCGGCGAGGCGACCCCCGAGCAGCATGCGGAGCTGGTGGACGAAGGCATCCCGGTCCTGCGGATCCCCATGCCGTCGAGGGATCGATTTAGCTAGAATGTGTATTATGTTAAATTACGCTAGGTTTGACTCTCCGCTTCCTCGCACCGGCCTCTAGCGCACCGCCCCCGCCCGTTTCAACAGCTCCCCCAGCTCGACATGGCCACGTCCCGCCGCGATGCTGAGCGCGGTCTCGCCATTGGGCCCCTGAATCCTGAATTCCGCGTCCGCGGCCAGCAGCACGCGTGCCGCGTCCACGTGCCCGCCACGCGCCGCGAGCATCAGCGCGCTGTAGCCGTTGGGCGCGAGCGCGTCCTTGTCGGCACCACGCTTGAGAAGCATCCGCGCCACCTCTGCGTGACCCTCGAACGCCGCGTAATGCAAGGGTGCCCAGCCGGAATGATTGATTTCCGCGCCGCGCTCGAGCAGCAGCTCGGCGATCGGCAGCTTGCCGCCGATGGCCGCCATCATGAGTGCACTGTCGCCATGCGGGCTGCGCCGGCGAACGCCAGCCTTGCGCTGCAGAAGCAGCCTGGCGAGATCGAGATGCCCTTGCCGGGCAGCGATCATGAGGAGCGTGTAGCCCGCCGGATCGGCCGTGTCCGGGTCGATGCCGCGGTCCAGCAGACCCTGGACAGCCTTGGTATCCCCATTCCGGGCGGCCTCGATCACGGTTTCGTAGGCCTGTGCCCATGCCAGCTTTGAAAATATGATTAATGCCGTAACTACAAATAGATACGATGTTGTTCTAAGATTCATAATGAACTAGCTCCGGGGACCTGGAAACTGTCCAAGCACATCGGCGGTAAACAGCCGTGGATTGAGCGGGTGACGTGCGAGTGCCCGGTGGCGCCCAAGCTCCCGCGCATAGGCGAGCCATTGGCGCAGGCTCGCCCCGCCCGTCCGCGGCGCGCGGCTGCCGTATTTCGGCGCGAGCCCGGCACTCGCGAGCGCGGCGTCGAGCGCATGTTTCTGCAGGAAATCGACCAGGAATTCCATCTCCTCGCGATCGCCCCCCGGTTCGATGGCATCCGGCGTTCCGCTCTCCAACGCCCGGCGCCAGGCGCCGATGCGCGCGCCGCGCTCGTCGCTCGCGCAGAGCAGCGCGCGCAAAGGTGCCCCGCCCGCGAATGCGAGCCAGCCCGCGGCGTCCTTGACGCCCTGCGTCTCGAGCCAATGCACTGCCGCCGCCGCCTCGGGCAATGGAACCGCCACCTGGACGCAGCGGCTGCGGATGGTCGGCAGCAGGCGCGCCGGCCGGTGCGCGACCAGCAGGAACACCGCGGCCGGGGGCGGCTCCTCGAGATTCTTGAGGAGCGCGTTCGCAGTCGGCAGGTTCATGTTCTCCGCCGGGTGGATGATGATCACGCGGCGCGCGCCGCGATGCGAACCGACGTGCACGAAGTCATCCAGCGCGCGCACCTGCTCGATGCGGATTTCCAGGCTCGGCTTGGCCTTTGCCTTGCCGCCCTTTTTCGGTTCTTCGTCGCCCTCCTCCGGCGCCGGCATCCGCGACATCGCATCGGGCTCCACGATGCGCAGGTCAGGGTGGTTGCCCGCAAGGCTCCAGCGGCAGCCATCGCAGCGCTCGCAGGGATCCAGGTCGGAGCCGCGTGCCTCGCACAGCAGGAAGCGCGCGAAGCGCTCGGCGAGCTGCAGTTTGCCGATCCCCCGGGGACCGTGCAGGAGCAAGGCATGCGGCAGCCGCTCGAGCTGGCCGGCGAGCCGGTGGTAGGTCTTTTCCTGAATGATTAAATCTTTGTCCATCATAGAGATGAGACTATTTCATCAAGCAGTTTCTTGATTTCATGCAGCGGCCGGCTGCCGTCGATGACGCGGATCCGGGCAGGCTCGGAGCGCCCGAGATCGAGGTAGGCGCCGCGCACCCGCTCGAAGAACGCTCGATCCTCGCGCTCGAAGCGATCGAGCTTGCGCCCGGCGCCGGAGAGCCGGCCGCGGCTCACTTCGTAGGAGCAGTCGAATACCAGCGTCAGGTCGGGCCTGAGGTCCGGGTGCGTCATCTGCGCGAGCTGCTCGATTGCCGGTCTCGCCACCCCCTTGCCGCCGCCCTGGTAGGCGAGCGTCGCGTCGGTAAAGCGGTCGCAGACCACCCATTTTCCCGCCGCGAGCGCGGGGCGGATGACCCGCGCGACGTGATCCGCGCGTGCCGCGAACATGAGGAGCGTCTCGGCCAATGCGTCGATCGCGTCGGCGAGCAGCAGCGCGCGCAATTTCTCGGCGAGCGGCGTGCCGCCCGGTTCGCGCGTCACGAGCACCTCGTGCCCGGCGCTGCGCAGGCGTCCGGCGAGGGCTTCGACATGCGTCGACTTGCCGGCGCCGTCGACGCCTTCGAGCGTGATGAAACGACCCCGGCCCTCAGCGTGCGCCATTCAGCTGATATTTTCGCACGGCGCGGTTGTGCGCCTCGAGCGTGCGCGAGAACTCGCTCGTGCCGTCGCCGCGCGCGACGTAATAGAGCGCATCGGTGGCGGCCGGACGCAGCGCGGCGCGCAGCGCCGCGAGCCCCGGGAGCGCGATCGGCGTCGGCGGCAATCCGGCGCGCGTATAGGTGTTGTACGGACCGTCGGCGAGCAGGTGGACCCTCTTCAGATTGCCGTCGAAGGCCTCTCCCAACCCGTAGATCACGCTCGGATCGACCTGCAGCAGCATGCCGCGGCGCAGCCGGTTGACCAGCACGCCCCCGATCTTCTCGCGCTCGGTGGCGCGGCCGGTTTCCTTTTCCACGATCGACGCCATGACGAGCGCTTCGTAGGGCGTGCGGTAGGGAAGATTAGCCGCGCGCTGCTGCCATTCGGCTTCGAGGTGGCGGCGCATCGCGGCGTGCGCGCGGCGCAGCACGCGCAGGTCGCTCGCGCCCTTGGAAAAGAGATAGGTGTCGGGAAAGAACAGTCCTTCGGGGTGCGTTTCGGCGATGCCGAGTCTCTGCAGCAGCGCATCCACCGGCAGGCCGAGCGTGTCGTGGCGCACCGCGGGGTGCGCGTCGAGCGCGGCGCGCATCTGGCGGAAGGTCCAGCCCTCGATCACCTTCAGCTCGGTCTGCGTCACGTCGCCGCGCGTCAGCTTGTCCAGGAGCTCGAGCGGCGTCGGCGCCGCCGTCAGTTCGTAACTGCCCGCCTTGATGTCGCCGGCGCGCTCGAGCGCGCGCGCCAGCAGCTCGAAGCGCCAGGCGCCCACGGCGATTCCGGCATTCTCGATGTCCTGCGCGGCGACCCGAAAGCGGGATCCCGCGGCGATCTCGAACTCCGCCGGCAGCGCAGCCACGGTCACCGGGGTCGAGGCGTACCAGGTGACGTAGCCGGCGCCGGCGAGCGTCGCGACCAGGGCCGCGGCGAACAGTGACTTGAGGGAGCGAAGCAAGGCAAGACGCTAAAATAGGCATTCTACGATGGACGCTCCGGGTTCCTGCTGCGCAGCCGAGCTCACCGAATACGGCGCCATCGCCGTGTCCGGGGGCGACGCGCGCGCGTTTCTCCACACGCAGCTCACCAACGACATCGAGCACCTGCCGCCGCAGGCGGCGTGCCTTGCCGGCTGGTGCTCTGCGAAGGGCCGTTTGCTCGCGACTTTTCTGGTCGCGTCACACGGCGACGGCTTCGTGCTGCAGGTGGCGCACGAACTTGCGCCCGCGATCCTCAAGCGGCTGCAGCTGTTCGTGTTGCGCTCGAAAGTGAAACTCTCGGACGCCAGCGCCGAGTGGGCGCAGTTCGGCGTCTGGGGCGACGGGGCCGACGCAGCGCTCGGCAGGCTCGGGATCGCGGCGCCCACGCAGGACCTCGGCATCGCGCGCGCGCACGACCGGTTCACGATCCGGCTCTCGGCGCGGCACTACCTGCTGTTTGCGTCAGCGGCGCTGCGCGCCGAGACGCAGTCGCGCCTGCCGCAGGGCGATGCCTCGGACTGGGCGCTCGAGGAGATCCGCGCCGGCCGCCCGCACGTGGTACAGGCGACGCAGGACCTGTTCGTGCCGCAGATGGTGAATTTCGAGCTGCTCGGCGGCGTCGATTTCCGCAAGGGTTGCTACCCGGGGCAGGAAGTGGTCGCGCGCACGCAATACCGCGGCCAGCTGAAGCGCCGCATGGTGCGCCTGCGCGCGCCGCAGACCTTGCGCGCGGGGCAGGACCTCTACAGCGACGACACTGCCGGCCAGCCGAGCGGCACCGTGGTCAACGCGGCGCGCGGCGAGGCGCTCGCCGTCATCCCGCTCGCCACGCTCGAGCACGGGGCGGCGGTGCGCGCGCAGGCGGGCGGCGAAGCGCTCGAAGTACTGCCCCTGCCCTACGCCGCGTGACCCATTACTACGTCTATTACCGCGTCGATCCGGTACGGCTCGAGGAACTGCGCGCTGCCATCGCGCGGTTGCTGGCGCTGATCGAGCGCGACACGGGCGTACGCGGCCGCTGGATGCGCCGCCGCGACGAGGCCACGACCTTCATGGAGGTCTACGAGGGCGTGGCGGACGAACGCGCCTTCGAGGCACTGCTCGAGCGCGAGAGCGCGACGCTCGGGCTCGAGCGGCACGTGGAGCGCTTCGTATGTGCCTGATCCTGCTGGCCTGGCGCTGCGACGCGCGCCATCCGCTGGTGGTCGCCGCCAACCGCGACGAATACCACGCGCGGCCGAGCGCGGCCGCCGCGTTCTGGAGCGACACCGCGCAGGTGCTCGCCGGACGCGATCTCGAGGGGCTCGGCACCTGGCTCGGCGTGACGCGCAGCGGCCGCTTCGCCGCGGTGACCAATTATCGCGGCGGCCGCGATCCGAAGGCGCTCGAATCGCGCGGCCTGCTGACGACGCGCTTCCTGCAGAACGGCGAGGCGGCGCGCGACTACATCGCTGCGGTGGCGGCGAAAGGTGCCGCGTACAGCGGCTACAACCTGCTCGCCGCCGACGGCGAGGAGCTGTGGTGGCATTCCAACCGCGCCGGCGCGCCGCGCCGCCTCGGGCCGGGCGTCTACGGCCTGGGCAACGAACTGCTCGACAGCGCCGACGTCGGCGCAGCCAAGCGGCGGCTGGCGCAGACGCTCTCGCCTTCGCCCGCGATCGATTCGCTGTTCGCGGCGCTTGCGCCCGCGCGCATCGTCAACGGCCCTTACGGCACGCGCTGCTCCACGGCGATCGTCGCCGGGTCGGAGGGCCGCTGGCGCTTCGCCGAACGCGCCTTCGGCGCCGAGGGGCAGGAACTCGCCACCGTGCAGTTCGAATTCGCGGCGCCCGCGGCCGCTTAGAGCGGCCGGCGCATCATCTGGTGCGGGATGCCGGCGTCGAGATAGGTTTCGCCCTCGGCGCTGAAGCCGTGCCGGCGATAGAACGCGAGCGCGTGCGTCTGCGCCGAAAGCGCCACTTCGCGCTCGCCGCGCGCGCGCGCCGCGGCCACCAGCCGCTCGAGGATCGCACCGCCCACCCCCTGCCCGCGCCAGGCCTTCAGTACCGCCATGCGGCCGATGTGCGCATCCGGCAGCAGCCGCCCGGTCGCCACCGCTTCGCCGCCGGGCGCGTAGGCAAGCGCGTGCAGGCACTGCGGATCGAGGGCGTCGAGCTCCATCTCGCGCGGCACGTGCTGCTCCTGGACGAACACCACGAAACGGATGCGGCTCGCCGCCTCGCGCGCCGGTTCCCAATCCATCAGTTCGATGCGCATGGCCGGAAAGTATAATTTGCCACGATGAAGAGCCTGTGGAACGACGCCGAAGCGGCCGGGTTTACCGGCCCGCTCGGGCCGCGCGTCTACAGCTCGCGCCTGCTCGGGCGCGACCCGTCGCTGGTGCTGCACGGCGGCGGCAACACTTCGGTCAAGCTGAGCGAGTCCGACCTTTTCGGCGAGGCGCGGGACGTCCTCTACGTCAAGGGCAGCGGCTGGGATCTCGAGACCATCGAAGCGCCCGGCTTCACGCCGCTCGCGCTCGACGCCGTGCGGCGGCTCGCCGGCCTGCCGGCACTCTCCGACTCGCAGATGGTGAACGAGCTCGCGACGCACAAGCTGCGCGCTGCCGCGCCCGCGCCGTCGGTCGAGTCGCTCCTGCACGCGATCCTGCCGCACGCCTACGTCGATCACACGCACGCCGATGCAGTGCTCGCCGTTTCCAACGCGCCGCAGGGTGTGCAGCGCGTGCGCGAGATCTACGGCAGCCGCGTCGTCGTCATTCCCTACCTCATGCCGGGCTTCGATCTCGCGGCCTACTGCGCGCGCGAATTCGCGCGTCAGTCCGGCGCGGACACGATCGGCCTGGTGCTGATGTCGCACGGCGTGTTTTCGTTCGGCGCCGAGGCGCGCGAATCCTACGAGCGCATGATCGAGCTGGTGAGCGCCGCCGAGGACTATCTGGCCTCGCGCAAGACCTGGAGCGCCGCGCCGGCGCCGCAGCCCCGGACGGGTGTCCGGCGCGACGAGGTGGCCGCCCTGCGGCGCGCGATCGGCGAATGCGCCGGATTTCCGCTGCTGCTGCGCATCAGCGCTGCCGAGAAGTTCCTCGCCTTCGCGCGCCGCGCCGACGTCGCGCAGCTTTCGCAGCGCGGGCCGGCGACGCCGGACCATGTCATCCGCACCAAGCCGCTGCCGATGCTCGGCCGCGACGTCGCCGCCTACGCGCGCCGCTACCGCGGCTATTTCGAGCGGCATGCGCCGAACGCCAAAGAGAAGAAGACGATGCTCGATGCCGCGCCGCGCATGGTGCTCGACCCCGGGTTCGGCTTTGCGGCGCTCGGGCGCAGCGCCCGGGACGCGGCGATCGTGGAGCAGCTCTACGACCACACCATCGACGTGATCCTCGGTGCCGAAGGCCTCGGCGGCTGGGGCGCGGTCGCCGAGCGCGACCTGTTCGACGTCGAGTACTGGGACCTCGAGCAGGCGAAGCTGAAGCAGGCCGGCGCGCCGCCCGTGTACGCGGGCGAAGTGGCGCTCGTGACCGGCGCCGCCTCGGGCATCGGCAAGGCCTGCGTCGAAGCGTTCCTGCGGCGCGGCGCGGCGGTCGTGGCGCTCGATCGCAATGCGGCGATCGAGACGCTGTGGCAGCGACCGGAGGTGATCGGATTGACCTGCGACGTCACCGACGCGGCCGCGGTGAACGCGTGCCTCGACCGCGCGGTGGATGCCTTCGGCGGCATGGACATGCTGGTGTTGAACGCGGGGCTGTTCCCGGCTTCGGCGCCGCTCACGGAAGTCTCGGCCGACGCCTGGCGCAGCGCGATGGGCGTCAACGCCGAGGCGAACCTGCACCTCCTGCAGGCCTGTCATCCGCTCCTCAAACTTGCGCTCCGCGGCGGCAGCGTGGTCGTGATCGGCTCGCGCAACGTCGCGGCACCGGGTCCCGGCGCCGCTGCCTATTCGGCCTCGAAGGCCGCGCTCAATCAGCTCGCGCGCGTCGCAGCGCTCGAGTGGGCGAAGGACGGCATCCGCGTCAACTCCATCCATCCGGACGCGGTGTACGACACCGCGCTCTGGACCGACGCGCTGCTCGCCTCGCGCGCCAAGGCTTACGCGCTCAGCGTGGAGCAGTACAGGAAGCGCAACCTGCTCGGGACCGAAGTGACCTCGCGCGACGTGGCGGAACTCGCCGCCGAAATGTGCGGGCCGCTCTTTGCCAGGACCACCGCCGCGCAGGTTCCGGTCGACGGCGGTCACGAGCGGGTGCTCTAGCATGGCGATCGAGCCGCTGCGCTGGCGCGGCGACGCGCTCGAACTGCTCGACCAGCGCCGGCTTCCCGAGGAAACCGCTTACCTGCGCTGCACGAGCGCCGCCGCGGTCGCGGCCGCGATCCGCGACATGGTGGTGCGCGGCGCGCCCGCGATCGGCTGCGCGGCCGCCTTCGGCGTCGTGCTCGGCAAAGGCGAGGAAAACGCCTACGCGCTGCTGGCGCAGAGCCGGCCCACCGCGGTGAACCTTTTCTGGGCGCTCGCGCGCATGCGCAAGGCCGCAGATCTCGAGGCCGAGGCGCGCGCCATCCTCGCCGAGGACATCGCCGCCAACCGCGCGCTGGGCGCGCACGGCGCGCCGCTCGTGCCCGACGGCGCGCGCGTCATGACCCACTGCAATGCGGGCGCGCTCGCCACCGCGGGCTACGGCACCGCGCTCGGCGTGATCCGCGCGGTGCGCGATTCCGGCAGGCGCGTCTCCGTGATCGTCAACGAAACGCGCCCCTACCTGCAGGGTGCGCGACTCACGGCCTGGGAACTGGTGCAGGAGAATATCCCCGCGACGCTCATCACCGACGGCATGGCGGGCCATCTCATGAGCCGCGGCGAGGTGGACCTGCTGATCGTGGGCGCGGACCGCGTCGCGGCGAACGGCGACGTCGCCAACAAGATCGGCACCTACGCGCTCGCGGTGCTCGCGCGGCGCCACCAGCTGCCCTTTTATGTCGCCGCGCCGCTGTCGACGTTCGATCTGCACCTTGCCGACGGTTCGCAGATCCCGATCGAGGAGCGCCCGCCGGAGGAAGTCACGGGCTATCGCGGCGTGCGCTGGGCGCCGCCGGGGATCGCGGTGCGCAATCCCGCGTTCGATGTCACGCCCGCGGCGCTGGTGTCGGCGCTCATCTGCGAGCGGGGCGTGATCCTGCAGCCCGACCGGGCGCGCGTTCAGGCGCTGATGTCGACCGGCGTGTAGGGCGGCACGAGCTCGAATAGCTCGACCACGTCGGCGTTGCGCATGCGGATGCAGCCGATCGAGCCTGGCTGCCCCATTGCCGCGGTGTCCGGCGAGCCGTGGATGTAGATGTAGCGGCGCATCGTGTCGACCTGGCCGAGGCGGTTGCGGCCCGGCTCGCAGCCCGAGAGCCACAGGATGCGCGTCAGGATCCAGTCGCGCCCCGGATACTGCGCGTGCAGCGCCGGCGTCCAGATTTCGCCCGTGGGGCGGCGGCGCACGAACACCGCGCCGGGAGGTTGCCCGGCACCGATCTTCGCGCGCACGACGTGGCGCCCCCGCGGGGTGCAGAGGCTTCCGTTCTGCTCGCCGGGCCCGTTCTTCGCCGTGGATACCGGATAGCGCCCGAGCACGCGCCCGCCCTCGAGCAGTGCGAGCGACTGCCGCGGGATCGAAATTTCGATGCGCTTCATCGGCGGGCGGCGAAGAATTCCTTCAGCAACGCGCCGCATTCGCCGGCCAGCACGCCGCCCTGCACGCTGGCGTGGTGGTTGAGCGGCGAGGCGAACAGGTCGCACACGCTGCCGGCGACGCCGGTCTTCGGGTCCTGCGCGCCGTAGACCACGCGCGCGATTCGCGCATGGAAGATCGCGCCTACGCACATCAGGCACGGCTCGAGCGTGACGTAGAGCGTGGCGCCCGCGAGGCGGTAGTTGTTCGCCGCGCGGCAGGCGGCGCGGATGGCCTCGGTCTCGGCGTGCGAAGTGGCGTCCGCCGCCGCGATCGGGCGGTTCCAGCCTTCGCCGAGGATGCGCTCGTCCTGCACCACGAGCGCCCCCACGGGCACTTCGCCCGCATCGCCCGCCCGTCGCGCCAACTCGAGCGCGCGGCGCATCCAGGACTCGTCGCTCACGGCCTTGTCCGCGCCACGATCGGTGTCTCGCTGAGGATCTCGGCGTGCATGTCGAGGCCGCGATTCTAGTCGAAGGCGCCGCGGGACGGCTCCCGGAGGGCTTTGTGCAGGGCTGTTATCGGCTGTCAATGCCGGCGCTCGAAAGCGCTGGTGGCGCGGCGCAGGATAGACGGCAGCCATCGGAAGGAGGCGACATGACGGCCGTCAAGTTGGATCGCAAGAACTCGGACAGCTCGGTGGGTGTGGTCGAGATTCTGGTGTGGGCCGTGCTGATCGTGTCCGGGCTGGGGATCATGGGCTGGACCTTTGCCCGCATCGCGACGCACCTGCTGTCCGGCTAGGCGACCCGCACCATTCGTTTGCCGCGGTTCTCGCCGTGCAGCAGCCCGACGAGCGCCGCGGGCAGCTTCGCGAAGCCGTCGATCACGTCTTCGACGACCTTGATCTTTCCTTCGCTCACCCACGCCTGCAATTGCGCCAGGGCTTGTGCGCGCCGCGCGAAAAAATCCATCACGATGAAACCGCGCACGCTCAGGCGCTTGACGACGATCATTCCCGGCACGCCGCGCGGCCCGTGCGCCGGCGGCGCGCTGTCGTAGCCTGAAACGGCACCGCAGCAGGCGATGCGTCCGCGCAGGTTCATCTGGAAGAGCGCCGCCTCGAAGACGTCACCGCCGACGTTGTCGAAATAGACGTCGATTCCCTGCGGACAGGCGGCGCGCAGGCTCTTGAACAGGGAACCCGCCTTGTAATCCACTGCGGCGGCGAAGCCCAGCTCATCGGTCAGCCAGCGGCACTTCTCCGGGCCGCCGGCGACGCCCACGACGCGACAGCCGAGGATCTTGCCGATCTGCCCCACGACGTTGCCTACTGCGCCAGCCGCGGCGGACACGACCAGTGTTTCTCCGGCCGTCGGTTGCCCCACCTCCAGCAGCCCGAAATACGCCGTCAGCCCGGTGATGCCGTAGATGCTGAGCAGGTGCGAAAGCGGCTCCGAGCGCGTCTCCTTCATCAGCGCCTTGCCGGGAATGACCGCATATTCCTGCCAGCCCAGGTCGCCGCTGGCGAGATCGCCCGGCTCGAAAGCCGGGTGACGCGAGGCGACGACCTCGCCCAGCGCGCCGCCCGCCATCACGCCGCCGGGCTCCACTGCGGCGCGATAGGTCGCGCCCTGCATCCAGGCGCGGTTGGCGGCGTCGAGCGAGACGTAGAGCGAGCGCAGCAGCACCTCGCCTTCCTTCGGCTCGGCGGCGGGCGCCTCTTCCAGCCTGAAGCAATCCTCGGTGAGCGCGCCGGCGGGCACGCGCGCAAGGACGAAGCGGCGATGGGTCACGCGCCGGAGCTTCCGCCACAATCCGGCCAGGGTCAATGCGCTAGGCCGGCCTCTCTGGCTCGTCCTTCGCCGGGAGCGCAATGCGCGGCGCCCAGTGCAGCCATTCGCCTCTGGGGCCGGCGTGCAGCGAGAATACCGCGCCGTCCTTTGCCGGGGCCGCCGGGCGCTGCGGCGTCGCAAAGGCGATCCCGCCGGCGATCAGCGCGCGCAGCGATTCGACGCGGATGTCGATGCCCTTGAAGATGCCCGCGCTGACGCGCGCGCCGCTCACGTTCCAGAACACCGAATCGGCGCGGACCAGGTTCGCGTAACGCTCGCGCACGAGCACATGGATCTCCGTCACGGCGGCGTCGGTCCCGAGCGCGACATCGTGCACGACCCCGACTTCGACGCCACGGTAGTAGACGGGCGAATTGCGCCGCAACGACTCCGGATTGACGGCGCGCAGCACGATCCTCAGGCCCTTGCCTTCGTAGGCCACCGGCGCGCGGTCCATGCCCACGAACTCGGACTTCGCGGCGCCGCTTCCCGGCAGCACCTGGATCTCGGGGCCGCTGATGACGGTGCCCAGTCCGGTGACGCTGCCGATCCCCACCTCGGGGCGCACGATCCAGAACGCCGAGCCCTCGCGCGCGACCGACGCCGCCGAGCGTTCCAGGCGCGCGCGTACCAGCACGTGCTTCTGATCCGGGCTCAGCTCCACGGCGGTCACTTCGCCGATCGGCACGCCGCGGTACTTGATCGGCGTCTGGCCGGTGCGGATGCCGCTGCCGTCCTGGAACCGGATCGTGATCTTCGGGCCGAACTCCTGGATCCTTTCGTAGACCAGGTAGCCCGCAACGACCGCGGCGAGCAGCGGCACGATCCAGACCACCGACGGCAGGCGGCGGCGCCGGCTCACGCGCGCTTCGGGCAGCGACTCCAGGGGTGGCCGCGGGGCGTTCACGCCGCGCCCGCTTTCTGCCACAGCAGCTTCGGGTCGAACGCGGTACTCGCGAGAATGGTCAGCAGCACCACCGCCGTGAAAGCGAGCAGCCCCGGTCCCGGCAGGATGGTGGCGATCTGGTCGAGCTTGACCAGTGCGACCAGCACTGCCAGCAGGAACACGTCGAGCATCGCCCAGGGGCCGATGACCTCGATGAGCCGGTAGAACCAGGTCTTCTCGGGGAGATGGCGCGTGCTGCCGAGCCGGGCGCTCACGACCAGATAGAACAGTCCGAGCAGCTTCACCAGCGGGATCGCGATGCTGGCCAGAAACACGATCGCCGCCACGAACCACTGTCCCTGCTGCATCAGCTTGACGCAGCCGTCCCAGACGGTGCTTTCGGAGTACGCACCGTGGAACTGCATGCGCAGGATCGGATAGGCGTTGGCCGGAACGAACAGGATCAGCGCCGCGAGCGTCAGCGCCGTGGTGCGCTCGAGGCTGCCCTGCGCCCGTGCGCGGAGCGGCGACCCGCAGCGGCCGCAGTCGGCGGCGTCGCCGGTTTCAAGCGCCGGCAAGCGCTGCAGCCACCCGCAGGTCGTGCACACGATCGCGATGCGCATCTGCCTGCTCCGCCTGCGGCGGGCCGCAGTCGTGCCGCGGCCCGCCCGCGCTTCAGCGTATCTCGATCTGGTTGCTGACTTCCTTCACGCCCTTGACCGAGCGCGCCAGGAGTTCGGCGCGCTGGCGTTCGTCGGCGCTCTTCACGAAACCGGAGAGCTGCACCCGGCCCTTGAAGGTATCGACGCTGACGTCGGCCGCGCTGACGTTCTTGTCCGCGAGCATTGCGGCCTTGACCTTGGACGTGATGACGCTGTCATCGATCAGCTCGCCCGTACTCTCCTTGGTCGGCGAGCCTGCGCACGCAGCCAGGAGTGCGCCGGTGAGCGCCGCCGCGAAGGCCGTACGCAGCATTTGGCGCCGCGTCTGCATTTCGGGTTGCAGGGTCTTCATGCGCTTGCTCCTCTAATATGCCCACCCGCAGGGCTGGATCGGCGCGGGTATGCCGGCATCGTACGCAGGCGCAGGAAGATCGTATGTCGGATGCCCGGGGCGGTCCCTGTCCCAATTTGTCCTACAAGCGGCGACCGGCTCCGCCGCGATCGTCGCGCGACGACCGCGGGTTTGCCGCTGCCCGCTGGCTGCTTTCGACGAGGCTACGCGGGCTCGAGCACTTGCATGGCCCGCGTCTCGCGTTTGCCCGCGGTCAGCAGATCCCAGACCAGGAAAACGAACCCGATCAGCATGAGCACGCCGAAGATCTCGCGCCACCAGATCCCCTGCAGGAACCAGGGGTGGGCCTGCGCCTCGAAGTAGGCCGACCAGGTCGACCCGCCGATGGCGCGCTCCAGCTGGGACTGGACGTAGCCCGAAACGAGCAGCGCGACTGTCATGCCGAGCATCCCGACGTTGAGCAGCGCGAACGACCATTTCCACTTCAGGCCCCGGTCGGGCAGCGCGGCGCTCATCCAGACGTCGCCCCTCAGCTTCTGCACCGCGAGGTAGAAAAAGGCGATCACGATCGTCGCAAACGCGCCGAAGAAAGCCAGGTGGCCGTGCGAGGCGGTCCATTGGGTGCCGTGCGTGAACAGGTTGATCTGCGGCAGCGTGTGCATGAAGCCCCAGACGCCCGCGCCCAGAAAGTTGCCGAAGGCGCCGGCAATCAGCCACGCGAACGCCGGGTGGTTGCTGTTCTTCAATTTGTGCACACCCGAGTCGTAGACGGCGTGCACGATCATGGCGACGAGCGGAATCGGTTCCAGCGCCGAGAAAAATCCGCCGATGCTGAGCCAGTATTCCGGTGTTCCGATCCAGAAGTAGTGGTGTCCGAGCCCGAGGATGCCCGAGCCGAACATCAGCGCGACCTCGATGTAGAGCCACGTTTCCACGATCTGCCGGCGTGCGCCGAGGGTCTTGATCAGGGCGTAGGCAATGATGGCGCCGACCAGCACTTCCCAGGTCGCCTCGACCCAGAGATGGATCACCCACCACCACCAGAACTGGTCGAGCGAGATATTGGTGGTGTAGAACATGCCTGCGAGGTACAGGCCG
>SCUF01000265.1 GCA_004298325.1 Betaproteobacteria bacterium
TCACGCCGTACGACCTGCTGCGGCTGAAGAACCGGCTCGACCTGTCGAGCCGCGAGTTCATCGACCGCTACACGCGCGACTGCGAGCTCGACAGCCACGGCATGCCCGGGCTGAAGCTCGGCCATCGCGAGCGCTCGACGGCGTGCGTGTTCCTGACGCCCGAGGGCTGCGGCGTGTATTCCGACCGGCCGGCGGCCTGCCGCTACTACGCGCTCGGCCACATGGCGCTGCGCAGGAAGGATTCGCCGACCGACGAAGAGTCGTATTTCGTCGTCAAGGAGGCGCACTGCCTGGGGCACGAGGAGCCGCAGGAGCAGAGCATCCGCGAGTACCGCATCGAGCAGGGCGTCGACCGCTACGACGCGGCCAACCGCGAATGGCGCCGCATCGTCCTGAAGAAGCGCTCCTCGGGGCCGGCGGTGGGGCGCCCGTCGCAGCGCAGCTTCGAGCTGTTCTTCCTCGCAGCCTACGACCTGGACGGCTTTCGCGCCTTCGTCGCGAGCGAGAACTTCCGCCAGACCTTCGAGCTGCCGGCCGAAGAGTACGCGCGGCTGCTGAGCGATGAAGAGGCGCTGCTGCAGTTCGCGTTCCGCTACCTGAAGCAGGCGCTGTACGGCGAACAGTCGATCGCGGTGCGGCCGCAGGTCGCGGCCGCGCGCGCGGCGCGCCAGCGCGAGCGGCTCGCGGCGATGGCGGTGCTTTCGGACGCGGAGCGCGCCCGGCGCCAGGACGAGCTCTACGAAGCGCTGCTCGACGAGGACAAGGCGCCGGGCGGCGAGCCGTGAACCCGATCCCCGATTTCGAGCGCGGCGAGCGCTGGCTGGTCGAGTCCTGCCTCAAGGAGCGCTACGGCAGGAACGTCACGACGCAGGCGGCGGACGTGGAACTGCAGCTGGCGCCGGGCGATGCGCAATTGACCGCGTGCCCGACGCTCTACTGGGAAGAGCGCGGCGCCGCCTTCGTCATCGTCAAGGCGGGCGAGGGCCGCTGGCGCAGCATGTTCTTCTATCCCGCGGAACCGGACGGCGAGCAGTACGGCACCGGGCGGTCCGAGTTCGACGACCTGGCCGAGTGCGTCACCACGGTGCTGCGCGCGCAGGCCGACCACGAGAAGCAGCGGCTCGGCGTGGAATCGGGGAAGACGGCGCTCGATCTGGCCAGCGGGAAAGAAGCGCCGTGACGCTCGACAAGGCGAGGCAGCTGCTCAAGGTCCAGGCCGACTTCGGCGGCTTCTACAACGCCAACGGCGCGAAACTCATCCTCGCCGAGGTCAGCCGCGAGCACGGCCAGGCGGCCGTCGACCAGCTGATCCGCGAGCTGGAACTGGAGCGCATCTTCGGCTTTGCGCCGGGAACCGTGTTCGATGGCAGCCTGACCGTGGGCGGGAAGCGCTGAGCCCGAGTCACGCGTCGGCGCGAATTTGCCGTTCATCGATCTCGGCTTTTCGGAGTGATTCATGCCGAAAAGCCGAGAACGGGGAAATTCAGATTCGCACCGGTGTCCGCACCGATGCGCCGGGTTCTAGATGTAACTCCGATACCGCGGCTCGTACATCTGCGCGCGGATGTGCGCGAACAGGCGCCGCGGCCGCGGTTTCGACGCGAGTCCGCGAGCGAAGGCGACGCCGGCCACCGCCGCAGCGATGTGCGCCGAGACCTCGCGGATGCGCGCGAGCGGCGGGTAGATGCTGCCCTGGTCGAGATCCTGCTTCGACACCTGCTGCGCGAGCGCGCGCGCCGCGGCGAGGAACATCTCCTCCGTGACGCGCCGCGTGCCGCTCGCCACCACCCCCAGTCCCACGCCGGGGAAGATGTACGAGTTGTTGCCCTGCCGCGGCACGAAGCTGCGCCCGTCCTGCGTCACCGGATCGAACGGGCTGCCGCAGGCGAACACCGCGCGTCCGCCGCTCCAGCGGTAGGCCTGCTCGGCGCTGCATTCCGCTTTCGCCGTCGGGTTGGACAGCGCGAACACGATCGGGCGGGCGTTGAGGCGCGCCATCGCTTCGAGCACGCCCTGCGTGAACGTGCCGCCGACCGCGGCCACGCCGATGATCGCGGTGGGCTTGAGCACTTCCACCGCGGCGACGAAGTCCGCGATCTGCGCGTGCCGGTGCGCGTAGGGCAGCTTGTGCGCCGCCAGGCCGAGGCGGCTCGCGACCACCAGGCCGCGCGAGTCGAACAGCCAGCAGCGGCGGCGCGCCTCGGCCGCCGCCAGGCCCTCGGTCTGCATCGCCGTGACGATCAGGTCGCAGATCCCGGTCGCGGCTTCGCCCGCGCCCAGGCAAAGCACGCGCTGCGCGCCGAGCGTGCCGCCGGTGATGCGCAGCGCCGAGTAGATGCCGGCGAGCGCCACGGCGGCGGTGCCCTGGATGTCGTCGTTGAAAGTGCAGACGCGGTCGCGGTATTCGTGCAGCAGGCGGAAGGCGTTGGTGTTGGCGAAATCCTCGAACTGGATGAGCGCGCCCGGGAACACCTTCTGCACCGCCATCACGAATTCTTCCACCAGCGCGTCGTAGGCCTTGCCGCGCAGGCGCTTGCGCTTGAGGCCGATGTAGAAGGGATCGTTCCGCAGCGCGACGTTGTCGGTGCCGGCGTCGAGCAGCACCGGCAGGCAGCGCTCGGGCGGCACGCCGGCGCAGCCGGTGTACAGCGAGAGCTTGCCGACCGGGATGCCCATGCCGTTCGCGCCCAGGTCGCCCAGGCCGAGGATGCGCTCGCCGTCGGTCACCACGATGATGCCGACGTCGCGGTGCGGCCAGTTGCGCAGCACCGCGGCGATCCGGCCGCGGTCCTTGGCGCTGATGAACAGCCCGCGCGGACGCTGGTAGATGTGCCCGAAGCGCTGGCACGCCGTGCCCACCGTGGGCGTGTAGATCAGCGGCATGATCTCGTCCGGGTGCTCCGCCACGACGCGAAAGAACAGCGCCTCGTTGCGGTCGTGCAGGGCGTTGAGATCGACGTACTTCTCGAGATCGTTCGGCAGGCCGCGCAGGTGCTCGAGGATCCTGCGCACCTGCCCGTCCTGCGTGCTGACGCAGGGCGGCAGCAGCCCCTGCAGGCCGAGCGCGCGGCGCTCGCGCAGC
>SCUF01000266.1 GCA_004298325.1 Betaproteobacteria bacterium
ACTGATACTCAGCATGGAGGGACAGGTGCTCAAGGAGATCCAGCTCTCCAAGGAGCGCACGACCATCGGCCGCAAACCGCACAACGACATCCAGATCGACAATCTCGCGGTCAGCGGCGAGCATGCGGCGATCGTTTTGCTGCACGACGACTGCTTTCTCGAGGACCTGGGCAGCACCAATGGCACGCAGGTCAACGGCCAGGCGGTGAAGAAGCACTTCCTGCAGCACAACGACCTCATCGAGCTCGGCAAGTACAAGCTGAAGTACGTGCAGGAAACGGTGCCGGCGCCGGCGGCCGCGCCGGCCGTAGAGAAGGCCGATTTCGAAAAGACCATGGTGCTGCGGCCGTCGGCGATGCGCGCCGCGGCGGAGCAGGCCAAGGCGATGGCGGCGGCGGGCGCGCCCGCGGCATCGGCCGACGCGATGCGCGCCGCCGCAGTCAGGCAAGCCGCCGCGACCGCGGCGGCGAGCGCAATGGCGGATCGGGAAACCCGGGCGGCACCGTCCGCACAGACCGCTGCCCCGGCGGGAACCCTGGCGCCGGCGAAACCCGCAGTGCAACCGGCCGCGTCGGCCGCTCCCGCTCAGACTGCGCCGTCAGCGGCAGCGGCGGTATCGGTTGCACCGGCAGCACCGGCAGCGCCGGCAGCGCCGGCAGCAGCCCCGGCAGCCCCGGCGCCCAGTGGGCCCCCGAAGCCGCTGGCGGCCTCGATCAAGCTGCTGTCGGGTGCGAACGCCGGCAAGGAACTCGAGCTGTCGAAACCGCTCACCACGCTCGGCCGGCCCGGCGTCCAGGTGGCGGTGCTGACACGCCGGCCGCAGGGCTATTTCATCACCCACGTCGAGGGCGCGCAGCAACCGGCGGTGAATGGCCAGGCGATCGGCGCCGCGCCGCATGCGCTCAAGGATCACGACCTGATCGAGATCGCCGGCATCAAGTTGGAATTCTTCCTCAAGGGCTGAGCGCCCTGCGCGCCCTGCCTCCGGCCGCGCTCGTCCCGCCGCGCCTGTCCGCGTGAAACAGCACATCGTCCGGATTGCGCTCGGGCTGGCCATTGCGCTGTTCTTCCTCGGGCACGCGAGCCAGCTCTACAACATCGGCTTCATCACCCAGGTCGACAACATCATTTACGACGCGCGGCTGGTCGTCACCATGCCGCGCACGGTCGACGAGCGCATCGTGGTGCTCGACATCGACGAAAAGAGCCTGCAGGAGCTGGGCCACTGGCCGTGGCCGCGCGATCTCATGGCACGCCTCATCGACACGCTGTTCGACAAGTACGGCATCGCCATCCTCGGTTTCGACGTCGTATTCGCCGAGGCCGATTATTCCTCCGGCATCCGCACGCTCGACCAGTTCGCGCAGAAGGACCTGAAGGAAGCCCCGGGTTTCGTGCAGGCGTTCCAGAAGATGCGCCCGCAGCTCGACTACGACGGGCTGTTCGCCAAGAGCATGAAGGGGCGGCCGGTGGTGCTGGGCTACTACCTGAACGCGGAGGCCGGCGCCAAGCGCATCGCCGCGATTCCGGATCCGGTGCTGCCGAAGGGCACCTTCACGGGGCGCAACATCGGCTTCACCTCGTGGGACGGCTACGGCGGCAACCTGCCGGAGCTGCTGAAGAGCGCGGCGAGCGCCGGACATTTCAACCCTTACACCGACCCCGACGGCATCGTGCGGCGGGTGCCGATGCTGGTCGAGTTCGATGGCGCCTATTACGAGTCGCTGTCGCTGGCGATGATGCGCACGCTGCTCGGTTTTCCCAAGGTCGAGCCGGGTTTTCCGCCCGAGCGCTTCGTGCACCGGGGCTACGCGGGCCTGGAATGGATCAAGGTCGGCCCGCTGGAAATTCCGGTCGACGACACGGTGAGCGCGCTGGTGCCCTACCGCGGCAACAAGTTCAGCTTCCCCTACGTTTCGCTCGCCGACGTGGTCGCCGGGCGCGTGCCGCCGGAAAAGCTCAAGGGGCGCATCGCGCTGGTCGGCACCACCGCCTCGGGCCTGCAGGACCTGCGCTCGACGCCGGTGGCGAGCGTCTACCCCGGGGTCGAAGTGCACGCCAACGTCATCTCGGGGATGCTGGACGGCAGCATCAAGAAGAAACCGCCGTACATGCTGGGCGCGGAAGTGATGCTGCTGCTGCTGACCGGCGCGACGCTCGCGTTCCTGGTGCCGATGCTCTCCGCCCTCTGGGCGTCGGCGGCCGCCGTGGGGGCGCTGGCCGCCAACGTCGGGCTGAGCATCGCGATGTGGACCGAGGTTCACACGGTGCTGCCGCTCGCCACCGCGGTGCTGATGATCGGCACGCTCTACACCGTCAACATGGCCTACGGCTACTTCGTCGAATCGCGCTCCAAGCGCCAGTTCACCGAACTGTTCGGGCAGTACGTGCCGCCCGAGCTGGTGGACAAGATGGCGGCCGACCCCGGCAAGTACAACATGGAGCCGCGCGCGGCCGAACTCACGATCCTGTTTTCCGACGTGCGCGGATTCACCAGCATCTCCGAGGCGCTCAAGCCCGAGGACCTGCGCGAATACATCAACGAGTACCTCACCACGATGAGCCAGATCATCCGCGCCGGCCATCACGGCACGCTCGACAAGTACATCGGCGACGCCATCATGGCGTTCTGGGGCGCGCCGGTGGACGACGCGCAGCACGCGCGCAACGGCGTGCTCGCCGGACTCGCCATGCAGAAGGAGTGCAAGGCGCTGAACGAAAAATTCGCGGCGCGCGGCTGGCCGAAGCTCAAGATCGGGGTGGGCCTGAACAGCGGCAGCGTGCGCGTCGGCGACATGGGCTCGCAGATCCGGCGCGCCTACACCGTGATGGGCGATGCGGTGAACGTGGCCTCGCGCCTGGAGGGGCGCACCAAGTACTATGGCGTCGGCATCCTGGTCGGCGAAGCGACGCGCAACGCGATCAAGGACATGCTGTTCCGCGAGGTCGATCGCATCAAGGTCAAAGGCAAGGACATGGCGATCACGATTTTCGAGCCGCTCGGCCTCGAGACCGAGGTCGAGCGCGGCCGCCTCGAGGAGCTGAAGCTCTGGCACCAGACGCTGCGCGCCTACCGTGCGCAGCAATGGGACGCGGTCGAGCTGAACCTGCTCAACCTGCAGCGCATGAGCCCCGACTGCGAGCTCTACCAGCTCTACGGCGAGCGGGTCGCCGCATTCCGCCGCACCCCGCCGCCCGCCGGCTGGGCCGGCGTCACGGCGTTCGACGAGAAGTAGGCGGCCGACATGCGCCTGCGCGTGCTGGGGTGTTCGGGCGGAATCGGCGGGCGCCAGCTGCGCACCACCTCGTTCCTGATCGACGGCGACATCCTGCTGGACGCCGGTTCGGGCGTCGGCGACCTGTCGCTCGCGGAGCTGACGCGGATCGATCACGTTTTCGTGACCCATTCGCACCTTGACCACGTCACCTCGATCCCGTTCCTCGTCGATACCGTCGGCGGCATGCGCGCGAAGCCGATCACGGTGCACGCGAGCGCCGCGACCATCGAGATCCTGAAGAACCACATCTTCAACTGGTCGATCTGGCCCGATTTCAGCGAGATTCCCACGCCGCAGGCGCCGTTCATGCGCTACGAGGAGATCGAGACCGCACGCACGGTGACCCTGTCCGGGCGCGCCTTCACGCCGCTGCCGGCGAACCATACGGTGCCGGCGGTCGGCTACCACCTGGACAGCGGCAAGGGCAGCCTGGTGTTCACCGGCGACACCGGGCCCAACGACAACCTGTGGCGCATCGTCAACCGCATCGGCAACCTGCGGGCGCTGATCATCGAGACCGCGTTCTCCAACAAGGAGCGGCAGCTGGCCGAGGTGTCCAAGCACCTGTGCCCGTCGATGCTGGCCGACGAGCTGCGCAAGCTCGAGCGCGACGCCGAGATCTGGGTGACGCATCTCAAGCCGGGTGAAATCGAGCTCACGATGCAGGAAATCGAGGAGTGCGTGGCCGAATTCAGCCCGCGCATGCTGCAGAATGGACAGGTCATCGAGTTCTGACGTGAATTCCGCCAGCGCGAGCCGGGACCCGGCGGCGGACGACACGCGGCTGGCGCGCCTCGCGCCGCTCGCCGCGCTGTCGCCGGCGCGACTGGCGGAGCTGGCGGCCGCGACGCGCTCGGCGCGCTCGGCGCGCGGCAGCGATCCGCTCGCCGAGCACGGCTCGAACGAGCACGCCGTGTTCCTGCTGCGCGGCGAGATCCTGCTGTTTTTTGCGGGCGGCGGCTCGCTGGTGGTGGTCGGCGGCAGCGGCGACGGCCTGCATCCGCTCAATCGCCGCCAGGCGACAGTGGTGCGCTCGAAAGCCATCACCGATCTGGAGTTGCTGCTGATCGACGACGATGCGCTGGACATCGCCGTCACCTGGGACCAGGTCGCGGCCGGCGGCGGTGCCCCGGCCGGGGCGATCCGCGAAGCCGTGCGCAGCGATGCGCGCGTCGGCTCCGGCGCATTCTCGCTCGAGAACCTGCGGCACGGGGTGTTCGCGCAGCTGCCGGCGGCGCGCATCGAGGAGCTGTTGCGGCGATTCGAGCGCGTCACGGCGCGGCGCGGCGAGATGCTGATCCGGGAAGGCGAGGAGGGCGACTGGTTCTACGTCATCGAGTCCGGGAAATGCCAGGTCGAGCGCATGGTGGGCGGCGTCCGGGTCGCGGTTGCGGAGCTGCGCAGCGGCGACACCTTCGGCGAGGAGGCGCTGGTGTCGCAGGCCAAACGCAACGCCAGCGTGACGATGCTCGCCGACGGCGAACTGCTGCGCCTCGCCAAGGGCGATTTCACGCAACTGCTGGCCGAACCGCTGTTGCACCGCGTCGGTTGGGCCGCGGCCTGCGACAAGGTGGCGGCCGGCGCGCTGTGGCTCGACGTGCGATATCCGTCCGAGTACCAGCACGACCGGCTGGCCGGCGCGATCAACGTTCCGCTGAGCGAAGTGCGCAACAGTTTCACGGTGCTCGATCCGGGCGCGGAGTACGTCGTCTATTGCCAGAGCGGGCGGCGCAGCTCGGCGGCCACGTTCCTGTTCGCGCAGCGCGGTTTCAAGGTCTGGCTGCTCGAGGGCGGCCTGTGGGCGGCGCAGCGCGCCGGTGCGCGCTGAAGCGACGCCCGCAGGGCGCGTGCCGCGTCGGCGCGGTTGAATCCTTGCGCGCCCGAGTCTAGGATAAACTGTCCCATCCCCGGGGCGAGCCCCGGGTCCGGAGGAGCGTAATGAGCGCCGTACTCAGCCAGCCGTCCAGCACGCAGCCCGACGTCACCGCGCGGCTGGCGTCGCAGAAGCAGCTGCAGGTCGTCACCAACAAGATCCACGCCACCAGCAACATCGACGAGATCATGCTGGAGCTGAGCGCGGAAATCTGCATTCTGTTCAATGCCGACCGGCTGACGATCTATTCGCTCGCCGAGGACAAGCAGTCGATCGTCTCGAAACTGAAGACCGGGCTCAACTCGTTCAAGGACCTCAAGCTGCCGGTGGCGGAGCACTCGATCGCGGGCTACGTCGCGCTGTCGCGCAAGATGGTCAACATCCGCGACGTCTACGACGACACCGAGCTGAAGTCGATCAACCCGAACCTGCGCTTCCTGCAGGAGGTCGACAAGCGCACCGGCTACCGCACCAAGCAGATGCTGGTGGCGCCGATCATGGACGTGCAGGCGCAGGAACTGGTCGGCGTCATCCAGCTGATCAACAACAAGGCCGGCATGCCGTTCGGGCACATCACCGAGGAGGGCGTCGCCGAGCTCGCGCAGACGCTCGCCATCGCCTTCAAGCAGCGCCAGCGCCCGCAGGCGGTGCGCACCAAGTACGCGTTCCTCATCAGCGACGCGGTGCTCTCGGCGGGCGAGTACGAACTGGCGGCACGCCAGGCGCGCAAGAAGGCGCTCGACATCGAGCAGATCCTGATCGAGGAGTTCCAGGTCCGGATCCCGGCGCTCGGCCAGGCGCTGTCGAAGTTCTTCGGCGTGCCGTACGAGCCGTTCAAGCCCGAACGCATCAAGCCGCTCGACCTGCTCAAGAACCTGAAGCGCGAATACGTCGAGCAGAACCAGTGGCTGCCGATCGACGACGCCAAGGAGGGCCTGGTGGTGCTGTGCCTCGATCCCGAGCGGATCCGCAGCTCGCGCATCGCCGCCAACGTGTTCCCCAAGGCCAAGATCGTGTACCGGGTGACGACGCAGAAGGAATTCCGCGAGACGGTCAACCAGTTCTACGGCGCGGAGTCCGTGGACACGGGCGACATCGGCGACATCCTCTCGGGTCTCGACGACGAGTCCGGCGAGGTCGTGGACAGCATGACGGCGGACGAGGTCTCCGCGGCGGCCGACAACGAGCTGGTCAAGCTGGTCAACAAGGTGATCATCGACGCCTACAACCAGGGCGCCACCGACATTCACATCGAGCCCTACCCCGGCAAGGCGAAGACCGAAATCCGCTTCCGCAAGGACGGCGCGCTGGGACCGTACATCGAAGTGCCGGCGAGCTACCGCAACGCGATCGTGGCGCGCATCAAGATCATGTGCGACCTCGACATCTCGGAGAAGCGCAAGCCCCAGGACGGCAAGATCAAGTTCAGGAAATTCGGGCCGCTCGACATCGAGCTGCGCGTGGCGACCATCCCGACGCAGGGCGGCGTCGAGGACATCGTGATGCGGGTGCTGGCCGCGGGCGAACCGATCCCGCTCGAAAAGCTCGGTCTGACGAAGCTGAACGAGCAGAACCTGAAGAAGACCGTGGAAAAGCCCTACGGCCTGTTTTTCGTCTGCGGGCCGACCGGATCGGGCAAGACCACGACGCTGCACTCGGTGCTCAAGTACCTCAACACGCCGGACACCAAGATCTGGACCGCGGAAGACCCGGTCGAGATCACGCAGAAGGGACTGCGCCAGGTGCAGGTGAACAAGAAGGCCGGGCTCGATTTCGCCGCCGTGATGCGCGCGTTCCTGCGCGCCGACCCGGACATCATCATGGTCGGCGAGATGCGCGACAAGGAGACCACCAGCACCGGCATCGAGGCCTCGCTCACCGGCCACCTCGTGTTCGCCACCCTGCACACGAATTCGGCGCCCGAGTCGATCATCCGGCTGCTCGACATGGGGATGGATCCGTTCAACTTCGCCGACGCGCTGCTGGGCATCCTCGCGCAACGCCTCGCCAGGCGCCTGTGCTCGTGCAAGCAGCCCTATACGCCCGAGCCCGTCGAGGTGAAGTCGCTGCTCAACGAATACTGCGAGGAGCTGCAGAACACCGAGACCTTCAAGCGGGATCCGAAGGCGGCGATGGAAGGCGTCTACAAGGATTGGCTGAAGAACTACGGCAACGAGCGCGGCCAGCTGACGCTCTACAAGACCGTGGGCTGCGACAAGTGCGGCGGCAACGGCTTCAAGGGCCGCTGCGGCCTGCACG
>SCUF01000027.1 GCA_004298325.1 Betaproteobacteria bacterium
GATCACGCCGTGGAACTTCCCGCACTCGATGATCACGCGCAAGGTCGCGCCCGCGCTCGCCGCGGGCTGCACCGTGGTGCTCAAGCCCGCGGAACAGACGCCGTTGTGCGCGCTCGCGCTTGCCGAGCTCGCCGCGCGCGCCGGCTTCCCGAAAGGGGTGCTCAACATCATCACCGGGGACGCGCCCGCCATCGGCGGCGAGCTGTGCGCCAACCCGGCGGTGCGCAAGCTCTCGTTCACCGGCTCGACCGAAGTCGGACGGCTCCTCATGAAGCAGGTCGCGCCCACGGTGAAGAGAATCTCGCTCGAGCTCGGGGGCAACGCGCCCTTCATCGTGTTCGACGACGCCGACCTCGACGCCGCGGTCGAGGGCGCGATGGTCTCAAAATACCGCAACTCGGGCCAGACCTGCGTCTGCGCCAACCGGCTCTTCGTACAGGACGGCGTCTACGAAAGATTCGCGGCGAAGCTGACCGAAAAGGTGAAGTCGCTCAAGGTCGGCGCGGGAACGGAGGCCGGCGTGCAGCAGGGACCGCTGATCGACCCGCAGGCGCTTGCCAAGGTCGAGTCGCACGTGGCGGACGCCACCGCGGGCGGCGCGCGCGTGCTCACGGGCGGCAGGCGCCACGCGCGCGGCGGCACGTTCTACGAGCCTACGGTGCTCGCCGACGTCGCGCCCTCGATGAAGATCTTCCGCGAGGAGACTTTCGGCCCGGTGGCGCCGCTGTTTCGCTTCAGGACCGACGACGAGGTGGTCGCGATGGCGAACGACACCGAGTACGGGCTCGCGGCGTACTTCTACAGCCGCGACATCGGCCGCGTCTGGAAAGTGGCCGAAGCGCTCGATTACGGCATGGTGGGCGTCAACAGCGGGCTGATCACCACCGAGGTGGCGCCGTTTGGCGGCGTCAAGCAATCCGGGCTCGGCCGCGAGGGTTCGAAGTACGGCATCGACGAGTTCGTCGAGGTCAAGTACGTCTGCATGGGCTTGTGAGCGGCGAGGACTTCGCGTGGTCGCCTGACGCGGCAACGATCGCGCAGGCGAACCTGACGGCGTTCCTGCACGCCACGGGCGTTGCGGGCTACGACGAGCTGCTCGCGCGCGCCGACGCCGAGCCGCAGTGGTTCTTCGATGCGCTGCTGAAATTCCTCGACTACCGCTTCTATCGCCCCTACGAGCGCGTGCTCGACGAATCGCGCGGCGCGCCGTGGGCGCGCTGGTGCGTCGGCGGCACCACCAATATCGTGCTCAACGCGCTCGACCGCTGGCGCGGCACGCCCACCTGGGACAAGACCGCCCTCGTCTGGGAAGGCGAAGACGGCCTGCGCCGCGACTACAGCTACCGCGCGCTCGACGCCGAAGTCTGCCGCTGCGCGGGGGCGCTGCGCGCGCTCGGCCTGGCGCGCGGCGACGTCATCGCCCTGTACCTGCCGAACGTGCCCGAGGCGATGATCGCGATGCTCGCGATCAGCAAGATCGGCGCCATCGCGATGCCGCTGTTTTCCGGTTTCGGCGCCGATGCGATGCTCGCGCGCCTCGAGCTGGGCGGCGCCAAGGCGCTCGTCACGGTGGACGGCACCTCGCGCCGCGGCAAGCCGGTCGACGCCAAGGCGATCGTCGACGAGGCGGCGGCGCAGGCGCCCTCGTTGCGGCACGTGATCGTGTGCCGGCGCGCGGGCAACGCGATCGCGTGGACCGAGGGGCGCGACCACTGGTGGCACGAACTGCTCGCACCGCAACCCGAGAGCGCGCCGACCGAGGAGCTGGACGCGGATGCGCCCTACCTGCTCGTGTTCACCTCGGGAACGACCGGAAAGCCCAAGGGCGTGGTGCACGGGCACACGGGATTCCCGGCGAAGATCGTGATGGATCTTGCGCTGGTCATGGATTTCAAGCCGAGCGACCGGCTGCTGTGGATGTCGGACATGGGCTGGGTGGTCGGTCCGCTCATCGTCTACGCGACGCCGATCGTGGGCGGCACGCTGGTCCTCGCAGAAGGCGCGCCCAACTACCCCGACCCCGATCGCATGTGGCGCCTGGTTGCCGAGCACCGGGTGAGCTATCTCGGGATCGCGCCGACCACGGCGCGCACCTTCATCGCGCAGGGCAGCGAACCCTGGAAGAAGTACGACCTCTCGGCGCTGCGCGTCATGGCCTCGAGCGGCGAGCCCTGGACGCCGGAAGCCTGGTGGTGGCTGTTCGAGCGCGTCGGCGCGCGGCGCGTGCCGCTGCTCAATTTCTCGGGCGGCACCGAGATGATGGGCATCCTCGCCTGCTGCCTGCTGCGGCCGCTCAAACCCTGCGCCTTCAACACGCCGGTGCCCGGCACCGGCGCCGACGTCGTCGACGATGCGGGCCACACGGTGCCGCCGGGCGCGGTGGGCGAACTGGTGATGCGCCGCCCGGTGATGGGACTGACGCGCAGCCTGTGGCAGGACGACGCGCGCTACCTCGCAAACTACTGGAGCACCTGGGAGAACGTCTGGCACCACGGCGACTTCGCGAGCCGCGATGGCGACGGCCACTGGTACATCCACGGCCGCTCGGACGACACGCTCAAGATCGCCGGCAAACGCACCGGCCCTGCGGAGATCGAGGCGCTCGTGATGGAAACCGGTCAGCTCGCGGAAGCCGCGGCCATCGGCGTGCCGGATCCGATCAAGGGTTCGGCACTGGTCCTGGTCTGCGTGCCAAAGCCCGACGTCGATGCGAACGCCGCGTTGCGCGAGGCACTGGCGCGCGCGGTCACGCATGGTCTGGGCACGCCTTTCAAACCGAAAGCCGTGCTGCTGGTGCGCGACCTCCCCAAGACGCGCAACCTCAAGATCATGCGTCGCGTGATCCGTGCCGCCTACCTCGGCGAGAACCCGGGCGACCTGTCCTCGCTCGTCAATCCGGAAGCGATCGAGGAGATTCGCGCGCAGCGCTGAGCCGCAGCCTCAGGGACTGCAGGGCAGGGCCGCTTGCCGCTCACCGAGCGCGCTTTCGCGCTCGGTGAGCGATTCGAGAAACGCCACCAGGTCGGCCGAATCCTGCGGCGTCAGCCGCAACGGCTTCAGGATCGCCTCGCCGTCGGCGTGCAGCCGCTCGACGTCGAGCTCGGAATAGTGGCGCACCACGTCGGCGAGCGTCGCCAGGCTGCCGTTATGCATGTACGGCGCGGTGAGCGCTGCGTTGCGCAGGCCGGGCACCTTGAACTCGCCGAAATTGCGGTGCTCGAGCGCGACGTGCCGCGTCCGGGTCGCCGCTGCGCCCGAGCGGTCGTCGTTGTAGCGGCCGAGCAGGTTGTACGCGCTCGCCTGCAGGCGGCGAATGCCGCCGTGACGCCCGGGGTCGACGCCGCCGCGGATGAAGAACGGCACGCCGGTGTCGTGGAATTCGCCGTTGCTGAACGCCGGCCCGAGGTGGCAGGCGTTGCACGCGCCCTTGCCTACGAAGAGGCGCAGCCCGCGCTGCGCGGCGCGCGGATAGCGCGCGGCCGCGGCGGCGTCGCCGCGCGCGAGCGCATCCCTGAAATCGTCGAACGCGCTGCGGCCGCTGACGAGGGTTTCCTGGAACGCCGCCAGCGCCTTGGCGACACCGACCAGCACGGCCTCGTCGTCCGCTTCCGGTGCCATGCCGAAGCTCCTGCGGTAGCGGCAGCCGTATTCCGCGTCGCCGCGCACGAGCGCGGCGGCCTGCGCCGCGCTCGCACCCATCTCGCGCGCATCGAGGATCGGCCGCAGGCTCTGCGCCCAGAGCGAATCGCCCGCGCCGTCCCAGCCGAACCAGCGCTGCATGCGCACGTTCAGCACGCTCGGCGTATTGCGATCGACCTCTGCGAGCCCGAGCGCGCGCGCGCGCCCGTCCTGCCAGCCGCGGTAGGGCACGTGGCAGCTCGCGCAGAGCAAGCGGCCGTCCCGCGACAGCCGCGGCTCGAAGAAGAGCTTTTCGCCCAGCGCGATGGCGTCGCGCTTGCCGGAGACGCGGTTCGAGGGATCGGGCCGCATCGGCGGCGGCCACGGCCCGTGCCGCAGCACGGCGCGCACTTCGTCCGCGCTCCAGTCGAGCCCCTGCGCGGCTGCAACGCCCGTCGCGAGCAGCAGTGCCAGGACCGCCGTGCGCGCGATCACTCGAGCCGCAGGCTGTGGGCCAGGCGCTCGCCGCGTGCCTCGAACACCAGTTCCCAGCGTCCCGGCATGTGAAAGAGCAGGCCCTGCGCGCGAAAACGCCCGCCGCCGAGCGCCGTCACGCTCGCCTTGTAGTTCATGCCGTGGCGGTGCTCGGGCATCCACGCGTCCACGCTCACCATGGCGGGCATGGCTGCACCGGACTTCGGGCAGAGCGCGTATTCGATGGAAAAATGCTCGCCGAGCGCGATCGCCGCGGGCAGCGTCCGATAGCTCAGGACGAAACCCGCCGACTCGGCCCGCGTGCCGGCGGGCAGCTCGCAGGCGCCGGCCGCGCCGCACAGCGCGACGGCCCCGATCAGCGCCGCAGCAAGCTGCCAAAGAGCGTTTCGCCGTTCTTCCATGCGATGCGCTCCGCGACCTCCGCGGGCAGGTCGGCGAGCCACTGCCGCGACCATTGCGCGTGTTCTACGATGTAGTGCCAGCGCTCCGGGGTGAAGGTGTCGGTGCCGACCATGAAGCGGTCGGGGAACTCGAGGAACGCGGCGCGCCACTCCGCCGGCACCTTGCCGCCGGAGCCGTGCTCGCTGCGAAACGCGAGGTCGCACCACAGGTTGCGATGCTTGCGGAGCATCTCGCGCACCTTCTCCGGGCGCTCGAAGCCGGCATGTGCCCAGAGGACGCGGGCGCCGGGGTCCTGCCGGAAGATGCGCTCGACGGCGTCGATGTCGGAATGCGCGTGCAGGAACAGGGCGTGCTGCTTCGCCAGCTGCACCAGCCGCCGCGGCACCGCAAGGTCGGCATCGGCACCGTAGAGGTGGAACTCGCCGAGCGCGACGTAGCGGAATTTCTTCAGCCGCTCTTCGAGGTAGGACGGCACCGAGTCGTCGCGCACCCAGGTCGAGATTTCGCCGCGCGAACGGTAGGGGCGCAGCGACGGCAGCACGAGTTCGGGCGCCTCCGCGTAGAGCCGCTGCTGGCCGTCGTCGCCCGAGCTGGATACGAGCGCGCGCTTCAGGCCCGCCTTGCGCAACAGCACGATCGCTTCCTTCGGCGGCAGCGACTCCCAGGCGTCGTGCGAGTAGTGCACGTGGGCGTCGAACACCGGCAGCTCCGCGGCGCGCGCCGTGCCGAGCACCGTCAACGCAATCAGGAGCGCCGCCGCGCGCATGCTAATCGAGATGAAACCGGCCCCAGACGAACACCACGTTGCCGGCGCCGCCCGCGCCGGGAACGTAGGTCGCTTCGAGGGCGAAATTGCGGTAGGCGACCGAGCCGATCGGCAACACGACGGGAAACGGCGTGTAATGCAGGATGTCGGGGCGCGTCATGAGGAACGCCGTGGCGCCGATGCCGATGCGCCAGTCGCGCGCCGGGCGCCAGAAGGTCTGGTAGGCGTAGCCGGCCGCGTAATTCGGCTTGAAGTGCGAATCCTGGTAGACCATCGCATACAGGCCCTGCCAGTCGCCGTCGCTGTCGAACTTGCTGCGGCCGTAGCCGAGCCCGAACGGCGCCTCCTCGTAATGATCGATCTGCTCCTGCGAATAGGCCGAGCGCAGGTGATGGGTGCGGAACGGCACGTAGATGTCGCCCGAACCGGTCTGCCAGACGTCGGCCAGGTGGTTGCGCGTGCGCTGCCACCAGCCCGGCCCGTCGGCGAACGCGGGCGGCGCCGCCAGCGCGGCGGCACCCAGCAGTGCTGCAATCCAACGCCCTGCGCTTTGCATGTTCGGACCGGCCTCACTCGGATGCGCGACCCCCCGATTATTCCAGACGTTGAGCCGCATGAGCTTGTCGTCCGGGGCCGACAGTGGGTTCACAAGTGCCATACAGCGTCGGACCCACGGACCGCTCACCCCGGCGTATGCGCGAAGGTGTATTCGCCGAGCGGGCGCTCGCCCGCCGCCTCCACCGCGAGGAGCTGCACGCGCCTGGTGTGGGCCGGCATCTTCCTCAGCGCCGCGGCCGCGGGCGTGAAGAGCACTTCGCCCGCCTGCGGATCGAAGGGCACGTCGTCCATGCGCCAGCGCGCGATGCGCCCGCCGCCCGAGTCGACGCTGTGCAGCGCGTCCACGCGGCTTGCGCCCGCGAGCGGCGCCTGCAGGCGGCTGACCACCGCGTCGTCCTCGGCGCGGAGGGTGCAGTTGATCGTCTCGCCCGGCGCCGCGGGGTATTCGCGGATGCGCATGCCCTGCCGCTTCATGTGCTCGAGGAAGCGCGGCGTGAGCGCGAGGGCGATCGTGCCCTCGCGCACCGCGGCGCGCACGCCCCCGGCGCAGGCGGCGAGCCACTCCAGCCGCCGCGTGCAGTGGGCGCAATCGAAGAGGTGCTCCTCGAGCGGCGCCTCGGCGGATTCGCCCAGCTCGCCCAGCCAGTACGCGATGAGCGCCTCGAGCTCGATCGGCTTCGCGCAAGTGCTCATTGCGCCTCCCCCATGCACTCGCGCAGCTTGCCGATGGCGCGGTGGCGGATGACGCGCACGTTGCCCGCGGAGAGGCCGAGCGCCTTGGCCACCTCGTCGCCCGCCTGCTCGGCGAAGAAGCTGAGCGACACGACCGAGCGCTCGCGCTCGGCGAGCGCTTCGAGGCACTTCGCCAGGCGCTCCCCGTCGAGCGCGACCGGCTCGGGCGCGTCGTAGCCTTCCGTGCCGCCGTAGGTCTCGAGGAGCTGCTCGCGCCGCCAGGTCCCGCGCCGGATCTCGAGCACAGTCATGCGGCACATGCCCAGCACGTACGAGGCGATTCTCTCCGGCTCGCGCACTTTGCCCGCGCGCAGGCGCTCCAGCGTCGTGAGGAGCACCTGCTGCACGAGGTCGTGCGCCGCGTGCGGGTCGCGCAGGTGGCGCAGGCCGTAGAGGCGCACGCGCGGCGCAAGGCGCCGGTAGAGCTCCGATTCGGCGGCCGAGTCGATGCGCTCGCCCGCCGCCGCAATGCGGCGCGCGAGCTCGGCGTCCTCCAGTCCTTCCAGGGGCATGCCCGGAGCATAACGGTCCTTTCCTGGGGATGTGTAACGCGCCGGCGTTTCGTTACACAACCGGGGGCAATTCAACTCTTACCGAAAGGAGCATCGCCATGATCACCAACGCAGCCAGCGGCACCAACCTCCACGAGATCGCCCCGGGCATCTACCGGATCAGCACCCCGGCCGAGCTTCCCGGCGGCGCCTTCAGCTTCAACCAGTACCTGATCGCGGACGAGGCGCCGCTCCTCTTCCACACCGGCCCGCGCGGCATGTTCCCGCTGGTCGCCGAGGCGATCGGCAAGGTGCTGCCGCTCGAGAGCCTGCGCTACATCGGCTTCGCCCACGTCGAGGCGGACGAGATGGGGAGCCTGAACCAGTTCCTCGCCACCGCGCCGCGCGCGGTGGCGGTGGCCAGCCAGACCGCGGTCATGGTGTCGGTGAACGACCTCGCCGACCGCCCCGCGCGGGCGCTGGCCGACGGGGAGGTCCTGGACCTGGGCCGGCACGCCCTGCGCTGGGTGGACGCCCCGCACGTGCCGCACGGCTGGGAGAACGGCTTCATGATGGAGACCGCCACGCGCACGCTCCTGTGCGGGGACCTCTTCACCCAGGGCGGGAGCGGCGCGACGCCGATCACCGAGTCCGACATCCTCGGGCCGAGCGAAGCGTTCCGCGCGCCGATGGACTACTACGCGCACGCGCCGCATACCGCGGCGGTGCTGGAGAAGCTGGCCCGTCTACAGCCGCAGGTGCTCGCGTGCATGCATGGGAGTGCTTGGCGGGGGAATGGGGCGGGGTTGCTGAGGGCGCTAGCGAAGAGCTTGGGTATGAGGGAGTTGGCGGCCGCGGCGTGAGGGTCAACGGCTAGCAGGCGCTGCTTGCGCCTGCTAGCTGGAGACCCACGGCGGCGCAGTGGCAGCGGATCAACCGTTTCGCCACGGAGTGGAACGTCCCGGACCAACGCAGGGATGCGCCCTTGGGGGTTCGCTCATCCGCTTCGCTCCCTTGACCCCACACAATAAGGAGATCTCAATGTCGTCCCTTCGTTTTCCCACTCATCAGTTCCGTTCTATCCAAGCGCCTGTTGGTGATGCGCGCGTAGGCCTTTTCTACACCAAGGCGGCCACCGTCCCGCGCGAGCTCTGGGACTGGCGCGAGGTGAATCCCAGAGAGGTGAATCGCCGCAGCTCTGTCTACCGTCAGATCATGCAGACGCTGACCCAAGAACCTGCGCGCTTTCACGAGCGCAATAGAGGCATCACGATTGTCGCTAAGGACCTCACCTTCGACGACAAGCGCAAGGAGGCGGTGCTCCATCTCGACGACGTGAAGGTCCACGGAGTCGTCGACGGCGCCCACACGCTTGACGCCATCCTCGAGGCTCAGATCCAAGCGCCTGAAGACGGCTGGCCTGCCTACGTATTCGTCAAAGCAATTGTGGGCGTTGAAGGTGATCAGATCGCAGAGATTGCCGGTGGCCTCAACACGAGCCAGCAGGTCGATCTCAAGAGTCTTGAGAACCTCCGCGAGCATTTCGCCGAGCTGCAGAAGGTGCTTTCTGGCGAAAGTTACGCCGATCAGATTGCCTATAAGATGAACGATCCGAAGCCGGTGGATGTCAGAGAAGTCTTGTACTACCTGGCTGTATTCGACTGCAGCGAGTACGACGAGAAACGCCATCCGGTCGCACTCTTTGGTAGGAAAGAGGGCATTGTTCGCCGCTTTGCAGAGCAGGCCGCAGACAAGGACGTCGGCGATTCGTTTCGCATGCTGATCACGAAGGCGCCCGAGATCCTGAAGTTGCGGGACGTGATCGAGAAGCGCGCGCTGGACATGCCTATCGGACGGTACAAGGCTGGGAAGACCGCTAGGGTCCGCAGCGAGTCGCACCGCGACAACAACCTCGTGTTCCTGAACGAGACGGTGAATGGCAAGATTCCCCTCGGGTGGGTCATGCCCATGCTGGCGGGCTTCCGTGCGAACGTGAACTGGAATATGCCGAAAGGCTCATTCAGCTGGATCGTGCCGATTGACGAACTGGTGAACTCATGCGTTGACCGTCTCGTGCTCGGCATCAGAGACGTTCACGAGCAGGAGAACGCCCGCCCGGAGTATGTCGGCCGTAACTCGATCGCCTGGCGTATGAGCTACAACACGGTGTCGCAGGCGATCCTTGAGTGGCAACTCGCACGCGAGCGGCGCCGATAATTCCTGGAGATCCAATCGTCCAACCCTGGCGGGCGCCCACGGGCGCCCGCTTTTTTTGGGTGCCCTGCTACTTGTGCAGCTTTGCTACTAAGTTGCCCCCGAAGATGCCGGGGATGACAGGAGCCCGCAGGCCCCGTCAGATAGCCCAGCTTCGACGCCCTATCTACAGTGCACTAAGCGCGGTCGCCCTACGCGGCGGTGTCAGGGCTAGACCAGAATTACAAAGTGAACGGCAGACTTGTGGGCCGAGATGGAGCGGGTTCCATACAGCGTGGCCGCGCGGAACGCGCCCCTACGCTGTCGGGCACGCACACGGACAAAATTCCCCTCGGTCCGACGCCATCCTGCATGCCCCACGTCAAATAAATCCCGCAAAATCAAAATGATGCTGACATGGTCTTGACTGGGAAGTTGTGCTGCCATAATGTCCGCATAAATTCCCAGAGGAAAATTTGGTGGATTTCGACAGCACAGGGTCGGACAGCGCGTGGGCCTATCTGAGGGCGGCTAGGAAGCACCATTCACAGGCGGCCATTGCCCAACATCTCCAAGTTGCAGTCCGGACAATCAGACGGTGGGAAGCCAGACAGACTGAGCCTCCTGCGTACGCCGTACACGCGCTGCAGGCGCTTCTTCCGTTGCAGCTTCCCCTCGCGCACGACGCCGCGTTTGATTTCGTGGACTTGTTCGCCGGGATCGGTGGCCTCCGGATTCCTTTTGAGGAAACTGGCGGACGCTGCGTATTTACCAGCGAATGGGACACGTATGCGCAGCGCACCTACGTCGCAAATTTTCCGACAGGGCATGAAGTAAGCGGCGACATAACCCGAATCAACGAAGGCGAGATTCCGGATCACCAGGTTCTGCTTGCAGGTTTTCCTTGCCAGCCGTTCTCGATCGCCGGCGTGTCAAAGAAGAACGCCTTGGGCCGGGCGCACGGCTTCAAAGATGAGACGCAGGGCACGCTCTTCTTCGACGTGAAAAGAATACTCAAGAGGAAGCAGCCGCGGGCGTTTGTACTCGAGAACGTCAAGAACCTTCAATCACACGATAAGGGTCGAACATTCGAGGTAATCCGGCGCTCGCTGGAGCAGGACCTCGGTTATAGCGTGCACTACAAAGTCCTGGACGCCGCGCACTTCGTGCCGCAGCACAGGGAGAGGATTCTTATTGTCGGATTCCGTAGTTCGGTTGCGTTCGACTGGAATATTCTCAACCTTCCACCCAAGAACAAGCATCGCCTTGAAGAGATACTGCATCGGACAGACGGCACTGAACCGATGATAAAGTCAGATGGCGATCGCTTTTTTGAACACAATAAGCGTCGGGTAAATCCAAAATACACCCTTACAGATCACCTCTGGCGATACCTCCAAGACTATGCCGAAAAGCATCGCGCAAGAGGCAACGGATTCGGGTTTGGCCTTGTACGACCTGGCGATGTCACTCGCACACTCTCCGCGAGATACTTCAAGGACGGCTCCGAGATCCTCGTATATCAAGGTTCAAAGAAGAACCCACGACGCCTGACACCTCGGGAGTGCGCCCGGTTGATGGGATTTCCTGACACATTCAAGATTCCCGTTTCCGATACGAGAGCGTACAAACAGTTTGGAAATGCTGTCGTAGTGCCGCTGATTCGCGAAGTGGCCAAGGTCGTAAAGCCGTTTGTGTGCGAACCGCATCTGCAGCACCCCGAACTCCCGGAGCTGGTTAGGTAGATACGCGACCAGGCGCCGGGCGTATTATCCCGGCCGATGGTTGACATAGTAGACAGGGCAACCCGGAGCCGGATGATGTCCGGCATTCGGGGACGCAATACCCAGCCTGAGAAAACCACTAGAAAGGCTCTTTTCGCGGCCGGGCTCAGGTACCAGCTGCACTCTAAGGGCATTCCGGGAAGACCTGACATTGTTCTTCCGGGCCGCCACTGTGTGGTGTTCGTACACGGCTGCTTCTGGCACAGACATCCGCATTGCAGATACGCATATGTGCCAAAGACGAATAAGGGTTTCTGGAATGGAAAGTTCCGCGAGAACGTGGCACGCGACAAGCGGGTGTCGGCACAACTCCGGCGCGAGGGCTGGCGCGTGTTTACGGTCTGGGAGTGTCAGGCAACTCCCCGATATCTCGCCAGACTGGCAAAGACCATAAGGTCGATAAAGTGAGCGGGGTATTTCCGGACCTCGATTCTCTGCTTGCCCGATTCAGAGAACTGGGAGCGCGGCGCATACTCTGCAAACCGCTCGCGGAAAACGATAACAGCAAGCAGCAGATCTATCTTGGGGGTAACTTTGAAGTACTGCGCCTCCTCCCCTACAGTGAAGTTCGGGCCGAAGCAGGTGGCGCTCGTCAGAATTTCAAGGCAGCACTCAAGCTGAGCCGGATAGACGCGGCGGGTCACGTTGCTGAGGCAGCCGGCTCCCAACTGATCCTGTACCCGGACTATCCCGAGGTGCGACTTTCCGGATTTCTCCGCGGCTGTCCGATTGCCCCCTCAGGCGCATTGCGGCCCGTCCCGAAGGAGAGCCGCCGGTTCTACAACGGGCCGGATGGCAGATTTCTTTTTCTGGCAATCACGGACTCAAACTCGATACTTGCCTATTTGGCGCTCCGCGATAGCCGGGTTGCCCGCGAAGTCGAGCAGCAACAGGGGCGCGGAAGCCTTGCACAGTCAGGCGTATTCCTCGAAGTCGGAATTCCGGGGCGTGGCAATGCTCGAGCTGAATTGCTCTCGAAGCTGAGACAGATCCATAGCGCCGGGTGGCATGAATCAAGACGGCTTAACAATGCGGGGGTCCCGATTCCCTATGCCGCACAGAACGGCGGCGGCTATACACTCGAAGCATTGTTTGGCATACGCCCGAACGGCGAGTCGGCTCC
The DNA here is from genome assembly GCA_004298325.1 of Betaproteobacteria bacterium. GTDB lineage: Bacteria > Pseudomonadota > Gammaproteobacteria > Burkholderiales > SG8-39 > 2-02-FULL-66-14. Next base: position 12,163 of record SCUF01000027.1, read on the forward strand.
AGATTTCCTCGGGTGGGAGCTAAAGGCCTACGGATCAAGTCGCGTAACGCTAATGACGCCGGAGCCTGACACGGGTTACTACGGCAAACAGGGCGTCGAGGCTTTTGTCCGCAAGTATGGACATTCCCGAGGAGACGACGTCATGTACTTCACGGGGATGCATCGCGCGAACGAGCGATGCAACGCGACCAATCTGACCCTGACGATTCGCGGATTCGATGCAGGCAAGGGCAAGATCGTCAATGTCACCGGCGGAATAGAGCTTCTTGATGATGCGGGAAAGGTCTCTGCCGGTTGGTCATTCAATGATCTGATCAAGCACTGGGGCAGAAAGCATGCATCAACTGCATATGTGCCTTATGAGAAACAGGCGACGCCACCGCCCAAGTATCGATATCTCAGCCCGGTACAGCTCGGTCAGGGAACAGATTTCAGCAAATATCTGAGTGCAATTGTCGCGGGGCATGTTGTGTTCGATCCTGGCGCGAAGATATCGGAAGCGAGCAGCAAGAAGTCTCGTGTGAAGGCACGCAGTCAGTTTCGGATCGCCATCCGGAAGCTCGACGTGCTGTATTACAGACTTGAGTTTGTCGACCTGTAATAGGCACCTCCAAGCCGAAGTTCGTGGCTACCCACGCGCGCGAGCGCTGCTCGATGGATTCACCGCGCAGGCGGCCCAGAGCACAGGCAGCTAGACAAGCCGGAAGCGCCGTCTTGCCGAAATCTCCGACACAAATCCGAGAATTGTCTGGCGACAGATCGAAAAGCTGGCGAGTACGATCGTGGATAAAGCTCGCGGTACCGCGGGCGCGCTCGGGTTGGAGAAAGACGAGTCGAAAGTCATCGAGAAGATCCTGGCAGTGATCGCGGATCGCGCTGCACATCTCGCGCGGGCGGCTTAGCGAAACGTTGCCGCTGGCGGCCGCGGGAAGCCGCAGGTTAGTCGCTGAACTTTGGACCGATGGAGAAGGCCGACTATAGGAGCGGCAGGGGCGTGACGCAGGACGTCGTTGACGCTACGACGTAAGCTGTGCGAGTAGATATCGGGCGCTGACCCCGATTGAGCCGCGCTGTAACCTCTTTAGGCGGCCTTGCGCAGGCCAGCCCGGATGACGATTTCGTCGAACGGCGCGCGCAGGCCGCCGCGCTCGTCTTTCTCCAGGAGTCCCAGCTCGATCAGCGCCTGCACGTCGGTGTGCACGTTTTTGTAGTCCCGCCCGAGTGCGCGGGCAAGCGGACGGATCTGCAGTCCCTCTTCACCCGCGACGTGGCGCACCAGTTCCAGCCGCTTTTCCGAAACCGCGCTGAACAGCTCCGCAATGCTGCCGAAGGCGAGCCGCGGGGTCGCCTTGCGCCCGGCACGCGCCTGCCGCCAGGCACGCGTGAACGCGGCCAGCGCCGCCTGCGAACCCAGCACTTCGATCTCGATGCGGTTCATCGCCATCTCCATCCCGCCAAGCGGGTGCAATCGTCACGAAAATCCTTCAGCAGCTTTTCCAGCGACGCGAAGCGGTAGGTCTCTTCCAGATCGCCGTAGTGCCGGTGATCGCCCTTGCCGGCCTCGTTGTCGTAGCGGACGATGCAACGCCCGCCGCGGCCGCAATACAGCCGGTACTTCAGTCCATGCGGCCGCTCCGCAGAAGGCTTGGGCAGGGACCAGATCACCATCTCCACCGTCACGCCGGACTGTACCGACCGGTAGCGGAACACCTGTCGTGCCGTCTGATGGTGCATCATACCATCACCTGATGCCGGCCTCGTACCGTGAGGATCAGCTCCTCGACGAATTGGTCCGATCCGGCGGATGGCGCATTCCGCATGATCTTCTTGAACGCGCCGTGCGCTAATCCGGATGACGGATACAAAATCGGCATCAATGATGGCGCGGCGGCCGGCCAGACGGTGATGCACGTGCAATCAGCAGAATTTGCTAGCGCGGAGCCTCAAGCACCCCGCTCTCATCCTTCAACCCCACCCCCGTCACCCCCCGCGCCACCCCCGCCGCCGCAATCCAATCAATCCGCCGCGCCGCCGCTTCGTAGCCCAGCCCCTCCGGCCGGATGTTCGACACGCAGTTCCTTTCCGCGTCGGTCCGCCCGACGCGCGGCGCGTAGGTCAGGTACGCCCCCAGGCTGTCCGGCGAAGACAGCCCCGGCCGCTCGCCGATCAGCACCACGACGAGCTGGAAGCCGAAGCGCTCCCCCGCATCGTCGCCCAAAGCGACGCGGCCCTGCAATGCCACGCAGCAGCTCGCGCACGCCCAGCGCTGGGGCGACAGGGCGATGAGCGCTCGGACGAGCGGTACGGCGTGCCGCTCCACCGCGAGAGCAGAGAGGCCGTCGGCGATGACGAGCGCGAAAGGGTGATCTGATTTCGAGATATCTGCACCCGGCGCGAGGCGCCGGCCGAGGTCGGGGCGGCGCAGGTAGGTCTCGCGGTTGATGGCCGCGCTCTTCACGATCGTGGGCGAGAGCCCCAGCTCCGCCAGGCGCCTGGCGAGCGCCTCGGCATCGAGCGCGGCGTGCACCGCGTCGCGGGCGCGCGCGTGCGCGAGGCCGAAGCGCAGCAGCTCCGCGGTGGGCAGGCCGCTTCCCGCGCGGCCGAGCGCGATGCGCGCGGGGGTGA
>SCUF01000267.1 GCA_004298325.1 Betaproteobacteria bacterium
CTGCTCCGGCATGTAGCCCAGCGCCTTCAGCAGGATCGTCACCGGCATCTTGCGGCGGCGGTCCACCCGGAAGAAGACGATGTCCTTGGCGTCGAACTCGAAGTCGAGCCAGGAGCCGCGATAGGGAATGACGCGCGCCGAAAACAGCAGCTTGCCGCTGGAATGCGTCTTGCCGCGGTCGTGCTCGAAGAACACGCCGGGCGAGCGGTGCAGCTGGCTGACGATCACGCGCTCGGTGCCGTTGATGACGAACGAGCCGTTGGTCGTCATGAGCGGAATCTCGCCCATGTACACCTCCTGCTCCTTCACCTCCTTGGGCGTGGGACGCGGCGCCTCCTTGTCCATGATCACGAGGCGCACCTTGGCGCGCAGCGGACTGGCATAGGTGAGGCCGCGCTGCTGGCATTCCTTGACGTCGAATGGCGGCTCGCCGAGCTGGAAGCTGACGAACTCCAGGCGCGCGTTGCCCGAGTGCGAGGAGATCGGGAAGATCGAGCTGAACGCGGCCTGCAGGCCTTCGTTCTTGCGCGCCTCCGGCGCGACGTCGGCCTGCAGGAACGCAGCGTAAGACTCGATCTGCGTCGCGATCAGGAACGGCACGTTCTGCACGATGGCGCGCTTGGCGAAGCTCTTGCGGATGCGTTTACGTTCGGTCAGGGAATAGTTCATCGTCAAAGCTCCCGGCTCGGGCCAGCAGTGGATACAGACAAGGGCAAAGCGCAGCGGCCCCTGCGGGCGGCTGGGCTTTGCGCTCGGCTCGATCGGCGATGCGCGACCGCCGGGCGGGGTGGAGGGGACGCGGCCCCTCCACGATTCCCAATCCCGTCACGCGCCGTTACTTGATCTCGACCTTGGCACCGGCGTCGGTGAGCTTCTTCGCGACCGCGTCGGCATCGGCCTTCGAGATCCCTTCCTTCACCGCTTTCGGCGCGCCGTCGACGAGATCCTTGGCCTCCTTGAGGCCGAGGCTCGTGACCTCGCGCACCGCCTTGATCACGTTGACCTTGTTCTCGCCGATCGCGGCGAGCACGACCGTGAACTCGGTCTGTTCCTCGGCCGCAGCAGGCGCCGCAGCGCCCCCTGCCGGCGCCGCCACCGCGACCGCAGCCGCGGCGGAGACGCCGAATTTCTCTTCCATGTCCTTGATGAGCTGCGACAGCTCGAGGACCGTCATGCTGGAGATTGCTTCAAGTATCTGTGCACGTTCCATGGTTTGCTCCGAATATGTCCTGGATGGGTTCCTGAAATGCGATCAGGCCGCAGCCTGCTCGCGTGCATCGCGTACGGCGGCCAGCGTGCGAACGAACCGGCCCGGCACCTCGTTCATCGTGCGCACCAGCGTCACCATCGGCGCCTGCATCGTGCCGAGCAGCTTCGCCAGCAGCGCCTCGCGGCTGGGCATCGTCGCCAGCGCCTTGACGTCCTTCGCGGACATCATGGCATTGGGCATCGCGCCGCCCATGATGACGAAGCGCTCGTGGTCCCTGGCGAAATCCGCCAGCACCTTGGCGCCCGCCACCGGGTCCTGCGCAATGCCGTACATCAGCGGTCCGTACAGCTGCCCGGACAGCCCCTCGAAAGGCGTGCCCTTGACGGCGCGCCGCGCGAGGGTGTTTTTCAGCACCCGCAGGTAGAGACCCGACTTGCGTGCCTTGACGCGCAGGCCCGTCACGGCGCCGACGTCGAGGCCGCGGTTTTCCGCGACGATCACCGCCTGCGCCTTGGCGAGCATGGCCGCGACTTCCGTCACGATCGCCTGCTTCTGCTCCAGACTAAGACTCAAGGTCTACCTCCTATGCGTTGAACACACGGGCGGCGTTTCCGCCGCCCACCCATGGCGACCTTGAATCAGGAACCCGGCACTGCATTCCTGCTTCGGGTGCGCCGTCTGCGCAGGGTGCTGCTGCTTTAAGCCCACGGCACGAGTGCCGCCCAAATGCATCCGGGCCCCTGCGGTCTTTGACAGCTGCCGCCCGTCTCCGGGCAGCGGCCCAAAGTTCCCAATCAATGCGCTTGCTGCTGCGCCGCGAGTGTCGCGGGGTCGACCTTGACCCCCAAACCCATCGTGCTCGACACCGAAAGCTTGCGCAGGAAAATCCCCTTCACGTTCGACGGCTTCGAGCGGTTGAGCGCCTCGACCAGCGCCGCAAGGTTGTCGCGCAGCTGCTCCGCCGTGAATGAGGCGCGGCCGATCGTGCATTGCACGACACCCGCCTTGTCGGCGCGGAACTGCACCTGGCCGGCCTTGGCGTTCTTCACCGCGCCGGCGACATCCGGCGTCACGGTGCCGACCTTCGGGTTCGGCATGAGGCCCCGCGGACCGAGGATCTGGCCGAGCTGGCCGACCACGCGCATCGCCTCCGGCGCCGCGATGACCACGTCGAAATCCATCTTCCCCGCCTTGACCTGCTCGGCCAGGTCCTCCATGCCGACGATGTCGGCACCGGCCGCCTTGGCGGCAGCCGCCTTGTCGCCCGGCGCGAACACCGCGACGCGCACCTTCCTGCCGGTGCCGGCGGGCAGCACGACCGAGCCGCGCACCGTCTGATCGGATTTCTTGGCGTCGATGCCGAGATTGACCGCGACATCCACTGCTTCGTCGAATTTCGCGGTCGCCGTTTCCTTGATGAGCTTCATCGCGTCGATCACCGGATAGGTCTTCGCCCGGTCGACCTTGCCGGCGAGCGCCTTGCGGCGCTTCGAGATCGCGGCCATTTACATGCCCTCCACGAGGATACCCATCGAGCGCGCGCTGCCGGCGACGGTGCGCATCGCCGCCTCGAGGTCCGCGGCGTTGAGGTCCGGCATTTTCACCCTGGCAATCTCCTCGACCTGCTTGCGCGTGATCTTGCCCACCTTGTCGGTGTGCGGCCGCGGACTGCCCGATTCGATGCCGGCCGCCTTCTTGATCAGCACCGTGGTCGGCGGCGTCTTGATGATGAAGGTGAAGCTCTTGTCGGCGTACGCCGTGATCACCACCGGCAGCGGCAGTCCGGGCTCCACCTTCTGGGTCTGGGCGTTGAACGCCTTGCAGAACTCCATGATGTTCAGGCCGCGCTGGCCGAGCGCCGGGCCGATAGGCGGCGAGGGATTCGCCTTGCCCGCAGGCACCTGCAACTTCACGAAACCGACGATTTTCTTTGCCATGCATTTCTCCTATCGGGTTCAACCGGACGCTCGCGCGCCCTCCCCGTCAAAATCGCGCTCAGGCCTTCTCGACCTGACCGAACTCCAGCTCGACCGGGGTCGAGCGACCGAAGATCGTCACCGCCACGCGCAGCCGGCTCTTTTCGTAGTTCACGTCCTCCACCGTGC
>SCUF01000268.1 GCA_004298325.1 Betaproteobacteria bacterium
CCGAGCATGGCGAGCAGTTCCCGCTCGGTGCGATCGGCCTGCGGCAGGTCGGCCTTGTTGACGACGAAGATGTCGGCGATCTCGAGCACGCCGGCCTTGATCGCCTGCACTTCGTCGCCCATCCCGGGCGGGCACACCAGCACCTTGGTCTGCGCCACGGACGCGATCTCCACCTCCGATTGTCCGGCGCCGACCGTCTCGACGATCACCGTGTCGAAGCCAGCCGCGTCGAGCACGCCGATCACCTGGCGCGCGGTGCGCGACAGGCCGCCGAGGTGGCCGCGCGCCGCCAGCGAGCGGATGAACACACGCTCGTCGGTCTGGTGCTCGGCCATGCGGATGCGGTCGCCCAGCACGGCGCCTCCGCTCACCGGGCTGGAAGGATCCACGGCGACCACGGCGACGCGCTGCCCGCGCTCGAGCAACGCCGTGACGAGCGCGCTCACCAGCGTCGACTTGCCCGCACCCGGCGGGCCGGTGATGCCGACGACGCGCGCATGCCCGCGCCGCGTCGCGATCGCCGCGCGCACGGCTGGCGCATCGCGGGTCTGGTTTTCAACCGCTGAAATGGCGCGCGCGATGGCGCGCCGGTCGCCGCCGGCGATGCGCGCCGCCCAATCCGCCGGGGCAGTCACCTCAAACGACCGTCAGGGGCTGCCCGAAGCCCAGTTCACGCCGCAGCGTGGCGCAAACCTCGCCGTGCGTCGCGCCCGCCTCGACCGCGGCCAGCACTGCGGCGAACAGGTTTGCGCTGCCCTGTGCCGCGCGCGCCAGCTCGCCAAGCGCGTTCGCCACGGCACCCTGCGCACGCCGCGCCTTGAACTCGGCCAGCCGCGCGAGCTGCGCCGAGATGCGGCTCCGCTCCGGGTATTCGAGAGGACGCAGTGCCGCGGAGGCTTCGGCCGTGCGATAGGCGTTGACGCCCACCACGGTCTGCCGGCCGCTTTCCACCGCGTCCTGGAAACGGCGCGCCGACTCGCCGATCATGCCCTGCACCACGCCCTGCTCCACGGCGGCGTACATCCCGCCCGCCGCGTCCACTTTCGCAATCAGCGCCTCGATGCGGCGCTCCATCTCGTCGGTGAGGGCCTCGACGTAATAGGAGCCGCCCAGCGGATCGATCACGTCGACCAGGTGCGCTTCCTCGCGCAGAATGTTCTGCGTCGCCACCGCGATGCGCGCCGCCTCCCCCGTGGGCGTCGACAGCACCTCGTCGTAGCTGTCAGTGTGCAGCGACTGCAGGCCGCCGAAGATCCCCGCGATCGCCTGCGCCGTGACGCGCGCGATGTTGTTGAGCGGCTGCTGTCGCGTCAGATCCACGCCCGAGGTCTGGGCGTGGAACTTGAACCGCCACGCCCTGGGGTCTCGCGCCCCGAGGCGCTCGCGCGCCAGCCGCGCCCAGAGGCGCCGGCCAGCGCGGAACTTCGCCACCTCTTCGAAGAAGCTGATCGAGATGTCGAAGAAGAAGGTGAAGCGTGGCAGGAAAACGTCGGGATCCAGGCCGCGCGCGATGCAGTCCTCGGCGTATTGCAGCGCCGAGCTGAGAGTGAGGGCCATCGCCTCGGCGGGCGTGGCGCCTGCCTGCTGCATGTGCTGGCCGACCACCGAGAGCGGGTTCCATCCCGGCAACTCGCGGTTGGCGAAGTCGATGTGATCCACCAGGATGCGCCTCGCGCCCGGCAGCGCAATGCGAAAGAACATGTGGTTGGCGACGAAATGCGAGATGCAGTCGCTCTGGTTGGAGGTGCCCGTGATGCGCGCCACGGCGATACCGCGCCGCCGCGCCACCGCCAGCAACATGGCGAGCAGGGTGAAAGGCGAGGGATCGTTCATCGCGCAGGAGATGCGCTCGAGCGGCACGCCCTCCAGCGCGCGCTCCATGTCTTCCACCGTGTTGACGACCGTGCCGCAGGTGCCGAGCAGCTCCGCGTCCACCTCGTCGGCGTCGTAGCCACGAAACACGGAGTTGCACGGGATGAGCGAAATCGCCGTGGCGCCATGCGCCAGCAGGTCCTTCAGGCGCGCGTTGTAGTCCTCCGGCACGCCCAGGCCGACCAGCTGGCGCTGCGTCCAGGCGCGGCCGCGGTGCATCGAGGCATAGATGCCGCGGGTGAAGGGGTATTCGCCCGGAAAGCCGAGCGCGTCTGCGTAGTTGCCGCCCGCCCAGTCGCGCGGCGTGTAGAGCGGCTTGATCTCCACGCCGGAACGGTTGCTGATGCGCCCGGGCGCGGCGCTGGCGGCGGCGAAAGCGTTCGCCCAGCGCGCCTCGCCCTCGGCCAGCTCGTCGGCGAATGGATGGATGGGCTGGTTCATGTCGCAGCTCCTTCCTGCGCCGCGCGCGCGCGCCCTGCCAGCGCACGCATGCCATCGGCGACTTCCTGCAGCGATGCCCCCGGGTGAAACACGCGCGCCACACCAGATTCGAGCAGGCGCGCCTCGTCCGCCGGCGGGACGATGCCGCCGACCACCACCTGCACCTCTGCCGCGCCCGCCGCGCGCAGCGCGCCGATGAGCTTCGGCACCAGCAGATGGTCGGTCGCGAGCGAGGAAATGCCGATCACGTCGGCGTCCTCCTCGATGGCCAGCTTCACCACCGCGGCCAGCGGCTGCCACGGCGGCGTGTACACGACCTCCATGCCGCAATCGCGCAAGTATGCCGCGATGACGCGGCTGCCGCGATCGTGGCCATCGAGCCCGATCTTGGTGATGATCACCTTCGGCGGACGCTCAAGCATGCTGGGTCTCCCGGAGCAGGTGGACGAATTTCCGCGCCAGGCTGCGCGGCGTGTCGCGGCCGCCTTCGGCGAACCAGAAGCGCGACCAGTTGAGCGCGCCGAGCAGCATCAGCCGCAGAACGCCGCGGTCGGTACCGGGCGGCAGCAGCAGCGCGCCGACGAGGTCGCGAAACGAACGCTCGTATTCGGCGCGTAACGCCTTCAAGCGCGCTGCCGCATGACCGACGTCGGCGGGCAGCACGCGCACCAGCACCTGCGCATAATCGCTTTGCCGCAGGAGCGTCTCGAGGTGCGCTGCGCAGCCCGCCTCCAGCCGCGCCCACGGGTCGCTCTCCTCGCGGATCGCGGCGCGCATGTTGTCGACCAACTGACGCACGCCGGCCTCGTACACGGCGACCAGCAAGTCTTCCTTGGCCGCAAAATGGTAGTAGAGCGATCCGGGCAGCATGTCGCAGGCTTCCGCGATGTCGCGCATCGTGGTCGCGGAATAGCCCTTGACGGCAAACAGGCGCGCGGCGGCGTCCAGAACCGCGGTGACGCGGTTGTCGGATCGGGTCGATTTCAGGGCTTTGACGGGCATAAACAAACAAACGCTCGTTTGTTTATAGCACGGCGGACAGGTCTCGAGGAACTCATTTTTTTAGGCGTTTCATACACTTGCCGAGCGGGCTGCAAGGATTGGTTTGTGCGTCACACCAAGCTGTCATGGTGCAATGCACAAATATCTTGACTTTCAAGGGCTCGCCCCTATAATTCTAATTGCTGCGGCGCACAATCGCGCCCGACCGAACCCCACCCGTCAATTGAAAAAGGAGTGCCCGATGTACGTGACCCCGGAGCAAGTGCAGGCCGCGAACAAGGCCAACGTCGACGCGATCCTCGCGCTCGCCACGTCCCAGTATGCAGCGTTCGAGAAGTTTGCCAACCTGAACGCCACCGCGTTCAAGACCGCGTTCGAGGACTCGATCGCCAACGCCCGCGCGCTCGCCGGCGCCAAGGATGCGCAGGAATTCATCAGCCTGCAGACCTCGTTCGCGCAGCCCGCGATCGAGAAGGCCGTCGCCTATTCGAAGAGCGTGTACGAAGTCGCGACGCAGGCCAACGCCGAGTTCTCGAAGATGACCGAGAAGCGTGTCGCCGAATGGAACGACAATTTCGTCTCGCTGCTCGACAAGGCCGCGAAGAATGCCCCTGCCGGCTCGGATGTCGCCGTGACCGCGATGAAGCAGATGATTGCCGCCGCCAACTCGGCCTACGACAACATGACCAAAGTCGCCCGGCAGGCCACCGAGATCGCGGAGGCCAACGTAGCCGCCGCGACGGAGACCGCAAAAAACTTCGCCAAGGTGAAGAAAGTCGCGTAATTCCGGTCGCGCGCAAGCGCGGCAGGTCCAAGCCCGCGAAACTGCTTCGCCCGAAAGCAAGAACGAGGAAGTGACCGAAAGCCCCGCCCAGTGCGGGGCTTTCCTTTTTCTAGACGACCCGCGCGTGCGGCCGCGGCGCAGAGGTGTCGGCCTCGATCTCGCCGACCTCGTACACCGTCTCGCCGGCCTCGCGCAGCAGTTGCGCCGCGCGCGGCGCATCGCCTGGGTCAATCGCGATCGCCATGCCGATGCCGCAATTGAATACGCGATGCATTTCTTCTGCCGCCACCTGACCCGCGGCCTGCAGCCACTGGAACAGCGCCGGCTGTGGCCACGCGTTCGCGTGGATCACCGCGCGCGTACCCGCGGGCAGCATGCGCGGCACGTTGCCGGTGATGCCTCCACCCGTGATGTGGGCAAGGCCCTTGACCGGCACCTCGGCCAGCAACGCCAGCATGCTCTTGACGTAGATGCGCGTCGGCTCGAGGATCGCCTCGCCAAGCGGTCGGCCGCCGACATCGCTGCGCAGGTCCGGTTTTTCCCGCTCCAGGATGCGGCGGATGAGCGAATAGCCGTTGGCATGTGCCCCGCTCGAGGCAAGGCCCAGCAGCCGGTCGCCAGCGCGGATCGAGCGCCCGTCGACGATACGGTCCTTCTCCACCACGCCAACGCAGAACCCCGCCAGGTCGTATTCGCCCACCGGGTACATGCCGGGCATCTCGGCCGTCTCGCCGCCGATCAGGGCGCAGCCGGCCAACTCGCAGCCGCGCGCGATGCCGCCGATCACCTCCGCGGCGACGCGCCGGTCGAGTTTGCCGCAGGCGAAATAGTCGAGGAAGAACAGCGGCTCGGCGCCCTGCACCAGGACGTCGTTGACGCTCATCGCCACCAGGTCGACACCCACGCTTTCGTGCCGGTCCATGATGAAGGCGAGCTTCAGCTTGGTGCCGACGCCGTCGGTGCTCGAGACCAGCACCGGCTGGCGGTACTTCTTGGGCAGCTCGCACAACGCGCCGAAGCCACCGATGCCGGTCAGCACCTCGGGCCGCAGCGTGCGGCGCGCCAGCGGCTTGATCGCCTCGACGAGTGCATCGCCTGCGTCGATGTCCACGCCGGCGTCGCGATAGGACAGTCCGTTCGACATGCTACAGTTCGGAAGTTCGTTCGATTCTACCCGACCTTCATATGCGGCAGCTCGCGCTAGGAATTTCGCCGCCGCCAGACCCCTCGTTCGACAATTTCGTCATCGGTGCGAGCGGCGAGCTGGTGGCGCGCCTGCGCGAACTGGCCGATGGCCGCCTCGCCGAGAGCATCTTCTACCTCTGGGGCGCACCGGGCTCGGGACGCAGCCACCTGCTGGCGGCCGCCGCGCGCGCGGCGACGCGGCCGCTCGTCGTCGCCGACGACGTCGAGCGGCTCGACGAAGCGCAGCAACGGGCGCTATTCAACCGCATCAACGAGGCGCGCGAATCGGACGGCGCGGTGCTCGCGGCCGGCAATGCGCCGCCGGCGCAGCTGCCGCTGCGCGAGGACCTGCGCAGCCGTCTGGCCTGGGGCCTCGTCTATCACCTGAAGCCGCTCACCGACGCGGAGCGGGCGCGCTACCTGCGATCCGAGGCCGAGCGCCGCGGCATGCGCCTCGGCGACGAGGTCGTTCGCTACCTGCTCAACCATGTGCGACGCGACCTGCCCTCGCTCGGCGCGATCCTCGACCGGCTCGACCGCCTGTCCCTCGAGCAGCAGCGACCGGTGACGCTGCCGCTGGTGCGCGAGGCGCTCAAGGCAGCGGCACGATGAAGCTCGCCCTGTTCGATCTCGACAATACGCTGCTCTCGGGCGACAGCGACTACGAGTGGGGCCAGTTCCTGGTCGACCGGGGCGTGCTCGAAGGCGTCGAGTACGAGGCGCAAAACCGGGCGTTCTACGAGCAGTACGCCGCCGGCACGCTCGACATTCACGAGTTCCTCGGTTTCGCGCTGCGCCCGCTGGCGCAGCACTCGAGCGCCGAGCTGTCGCGCTGGCACGCCGATTTCATGCGGGAGCGCATCCGGCCGATGATCGGCGACAAGGCCCGTGCGCTGGTGCGGCAGCACGCCGCGGCCGGCGATCTGTGCGCGGTGGTGACTGCGACCAACAGCTTCGTCACCGCGCCGATCGCGCGCGAGTTCGGCATCGGTCATCTGATCGCGACCGAACCCGAGGCGATCGGCGGCCGGTTCACCGGGCGCGTTGCCGGCCAGCCCTGTTTCCGCGAGGGCAAGATCGTGCGCGTCGAGCGCTGGCTCGCGCACCAGGGCCTGCGCTGGGCCGAGTTGCCGCGCAGCACGTTCTACAGCGACTCGCACAACGACCTGCCGCTGCTCGAGCGCGTGACACACCCGGTCGCAGTCGATCCCGACGAAACCCTCGAGGCCGAGGCGCGCCGCCGCGGTTGGCCTATGATCTCGCTGCGATGATCAAGCGCTTCATCCGGCGGGTGCTGGGCCTCGGGCAGAAGGGACCTTTGCGGCTGCCGCGCGACCGGCATCACGTGACCCGCGACCAGCTCAGCCCCGGCGCGCGCAAGGTATGCGAGGTGCTTGCCGCGCACGGTCATGCCGCCTACGTGGTCGGCGGCGCGGTGCGCGACCTGCTGCTGCATCTGCCGCCCAAGGATTTCGACATCGCCACCGACGCGCGGCCGGAGCAGGTGAAGCCCCTGTTCCGGCGCGCGCTGCTGATCGGGCGGCGCTTTCGCATCGTGCACGTCATGATCGGCGCCGAGACGGTCGAGGTGTCCACTTTCCGCGCCGCGCTGCCCGAAGCCGAGACCGAAGGGGCGCAGGCCCGCGTGCAGGACGAGCACGGGCGCGTGCTGCGCGACAACGTGTTCGGCACGCTGGAAGAGGATGCGCGACGGCGCGACTTCACCATCAACGCACTGTATTTCGAGCCGGCGACCGAGGAGGTCATCGACTATCACGGCGGGCTGGCGGACCTGAAGAAACGCACCATGCGCATCATCGGGGATCCGGAGACGCGGTACCGGGAGGACCCCGTACGCATGTTGCGCGCGGTCAGGCTTGCCGCGAAGCTCGGCCTGTCGATCGATGCCGCGACGCGCGCGCCGGTCAAGCGCCTGGCGGCGCTGCTCGAAAGCGTGCCCCCGGCGCGCCTGTTCGACGAGATGCTGAAGCTGCTGCTCTCGGGACACGCCAGCGCCTGTGTCCGGCAGCTGCGCGACGAGGGCCTGCACAAGGGCCTGCTGCCGCTGCTCGACGTGATCCTCGATCAGCCACTCGGCGAGCGTTTCGTGACCCTCGCGCTGGCGCAGACCGACGCGCGCGTGCTGGCGGGCAAGCCGGTGTCGCCCGCGTTTCTGTTCGCCGCGCTGCTGTGGCACGAGGTGCTGTCGGCCTGGCGCGCGCGCGAAAAGCGGGGCGAGCGCAGCCTGATCGCGCTCGAGGTGGCGATGGACGAAGTGCTCGACCGGCAGTGCGAGAAGCTCGCCATCACGCGCAAGCTCACGGCCACGATGCGCGAAGTCTGGGCGATGCAGCCGCGTTTCGAGCAGCGCTCGGGACAGCGCGCCTTGCGCCTGCTCGAGGCGCCGCGCTTTCGCATGGGGTACGACTTCCTCGCCCTGCGCGCGGCGAGCGGCGAGGTGCCGGCCGACCTCGAGGCCTGGTGGCGCGCCTTCCAGGGCGCAGATCCCGAAACGCGGCAAGCGATGCTGCTGCCCGATACCGGCGCAACGAAGCGGCGCCGCCGGCGCCGGCGCAAGAAGCCCGCCGCGCCGGCCGAACCCGCGGCATGACGGCGGCCTACGTGGGGCTGGGCGCCAATCTCGATGGGCCGCGTCGGCAGGTTCTCGCGGCGCTCGAAGAGCTTGCGCAGCTGCCGCGCACGCAGCTCACGGCCCGCTCCTCGCTCTACCGCAGCGCGCCGCTGGGCCATCTCGAGCAGCCCGAATTCATCAACGCGGTGGCGCGGCTGGAGACCGCGCTCGAGCCCGAGGCGCTCTGGGCGGCGCTGCAGGCGATCGAGCGCGCCCACGGCCGCGAGCGCACGTTTCGCGACGCGCCACGCACGCTCGATCTCGACCTGCTGCTCTACGGCGAGGCGCGCATTGCTTCGCCCGCGCTCACTGTGCCGCATCCGCGCCTGCACGAGCGCGCCTTTGTCCTGCTGCCGCTCACCGAGATCGACCCGCAGGCACAGATTCCCGGGTACGGCCGCGCGCACACGCTGCTCGGGCGCTGCGCCGGCCAGGTGATCGAGCGGCTTTCGTCCTGACCATGCCGGCGCTGCGCTACATCGCGGTCGAAGGACCGATCGGCGCGGGCAAGACCAGTCTCGCGCGGCGGCTCGCGGAGCGCCTGGGTGCCGACAGCCTGCTCGAGCTGCCGGCCGAAAATCCGTTCCTCGCGCGCTTCTACCAGGACATGGCGCGCTACGCGCTGCCGACGCAGTTGTTTTTCCTGTTCCAGCGCGCGCGCCAGCTCGAGCCGCTGGCGCAGCCCGACATGTTCGGGCGCCCGATCGTGTCGGATTTCCTGATCGACAAGGATCCCCTGTTCGCGCGTGCCACGCTCTCGGGCGACGAGCTGGCGCTGTACCAGAAGATCTACGATGCGGTGCGCCCGCAGGCGCCCGCGCCCGACCTGGTGATCTACCTGCAGGCGCCCGCGGACACGCTGGTCGAGCGCGTGCGCCGCCGCGGCGCCGGCTATGAGCGCGGCATCAGCGAGGAGTACCTGGCGGTGCTGGCGGAAGGCTACACGCGTTTCTTCCATCACTACAGCGCGGCGCCGGTGCTGATCGTCAATTCCGAGAACCTGAACTTCGTCGCGCGCGAGGCGGACTTCGAACTGCTGGTCGAGCGCATGCGCAGCATGAAGAGCCAGCGCGAGTTCTTCAATCTGGCACCATGATCCCGCACCAGGCCCGCCCATGGCACGACTGACGCTGCGCGACCTGGCCCGGCTGCACCAGGCCGGCGAGAAGATCACCATGCTCACGGCCTACGACGCCAGTTTCGCCCGGGTGCTCGACGCCGCCGGGGTGGAAACCCTGCTGGTCGGCGATTCTCTCGGCATGGTGGTGCAGGGGCGCGATTCCACCCTCGCCGTGACGCTGGACGAGGTCGCCTACCACGTCACTTGCGTGGCCCGCGGCGCGCAGCGCGCCTTCCTCATCGGCGATCTGCCCTTCGGCAGCTACCAGGGCGGGCCACAGCAGGCCTTCGCTTCCGCGGCGCGCCTGATGGCGGCGGGCGCGCAGATGGTGAAGCTGGAGGGCGGCGCCCTCATGGCCGAGACGGTGCAGTTTCTCGCCGCGCGCGGCGTTCCGGTGTGCGGCCACATCGGCCTCGTGCCGCAGTCGGTGCACGCGCTGGGCGGTTTCCGGGTCCAGGGCAGGGATGCGGCGGGCGCCGCCCGGCTGCTCGAGGACGCCAAGGCGCTCGCTGCCGCCGGCGCCAGCATGATCGTGCTGGAGGCGATTCCCGCCGCCCTGGCGCAGTCGGTGACCGCAGCCGTAGACGTTCCCACCATCGGCATCGGCGCCGGTACGCATTGCTCCGGACAGGTGCTGGTGCTGCACGACATGCTGGGGGTATCCGGCTACGAGCCGCGCTTCGCGCGCAATTTCTTGGCCGGAGCCGCCAGCGTCGCCGCAGCGGCCCGGAACTATGTCGCCGCGGTCAAGGATGGCTCCTTCCCCGGACCGGAGCACTGCTACTGATGCGCGTCGTGCGGACGATCGAGGAACTGCGCACGGCGCGCGCCGGGCTCGGCGCGCTCGCCTTCGTGCCGACGATGGGCAACCTGCATGCCGGGCACCTCGCGCTCGTGCGCCTCGCGCGCCAGCGCGCGCCGCGCGTCGCCGCGAGCATCTTCGTCAACCGCCTGCAGTTCGCGCCGCACGAGGATTTCGAGCATTATCCGCGCACCTTCGAGGCCGACTGCGCGGCGCTCGAGGCCGAGGGCGTGGACCTCGTGTTCGCGCCTGACGAAGGCGTGCTCTATCCCGAGCCGCAGTCGTTCCTGGTGGAGCCGCCGCCGATCGCGAACCAGCTCGAAGGGCAGTTCCGGCCGCGTTTCTTTCATGGCGTCGCGACGGTGGTGCTGAAGCTTCTCAATTGCGTGCAGCCCCGAATCGCGGTGTTCGGCAAAAAGGACTATCAGCAGCTGCACATCGTGCGCGGCATGGTGCGCCAGTTCGACCTGCCGGTCGAGATCGTCGCCGCAGAGACGGTGCGCGAGCCCGACGGCCTCGCCCTGAGCTCGCGCAACAGCTACCTGTCGGCCGCCGAGCGCGCCGAAGCACCGCGCCTGCACCGCCTGCTGTGCGCCGTGCGGGATGGCCGGGAAACCGCGACGGGCGCGCTGGCTGCGCTGGGTGCCGCGGGCTGGACGGTCGATTACCTGGAACTGCGGCGGCAATCGGATCTGGCGCCGCCGCAGGCGGGCGACCGCGACCTGGTGGTGCTGGCCGCGGCGCGGCTCGGCGCCACGCGGTTGATCGACAACGTGGAACTTCAGCTCGGGTAGGGGTCGAAAGTGATCGACTCGACCTGGCAGCCCATCGCTTGCGCGATACGGTCCATCGCGTCATCGGTCAGCGGCACGGCCTGAAACTCGTCGTCCGCGCCCCGGGCCGCGATGAACGCCTTGGCAGCGCTTTCGCTGTTCCAGGTCACCACCGGATCGGGTTCGACGCCCTCGATCTGGCGGCAAACGGGGAATCCATCGGACTTGTAAACGATCGCGTACATGCCCCCTCCTCCGCCCTGCCGCGCCCCATCGAATGACCGAGACTGTAGCGCAAGCCGGCGAAGCCGAACAGGCACAATCTGACAAGCGGTACGATGGGGCCGTGGTTGAATGCCAGACCGGAGCGCCGGTGCGCCACCGCATGCGATGCGCCGCCATCGTCCTCGTCGCCGCGCTGGCGTCCTCGGGTTGCGCCACGCGCGAGCGGCTGCCCGATCACGCGCTCAGCCCCGAGGCGCGGGACTGCGCCGCGTGGTATCGCAGCTTGGACGAACAGGTTACGTCCGCCGGCGTGCGCGACGCGCAGGACACGCCGGTCGCGGGATTCCCCTATTTTCGCGTCAATCGCTTTCTCGCCTCGTACCGCGCTTTCGCGAGCGCGGGAGAGGAGACGCTGCGGGCGTGGACCGACCGCCTGCTGGCACTCGACGCCGCGGCGCGGCGCCACGAGATTGCGAATCTCCCGGCGGAGCGCGTCGACCGGCTGCCGGATCCCGAAGCGCGACTGAGCCACGGCAGTGCGCTCAAGCGCACCGCAGCCTGCGGCCGGCTCTTGCGCGACGCCGCCCTGGCGCGACCCGAGCCGCGCCAGGCGCTGCGCGAGCAGGCGCAGGTGCCCGATGACTATTCGACGGCGCGGCGTGTTTTGGGCTTGTATCCACTCACGCGCCATGCCTTCGCCGCGGGCGTACGCCGCTACGAAGAGGAAACGCTTGCCGTGTACCGACAAGCCCGCACTGTCGGGCTTGTCCTGCGCTACAGCCCGCCGCAGGCATCGGCACCGCCGTCACGCGAGGCCATGGCCGCGACGCTGCGGCAGTCGGCCCGCAATCCGCTCGGCATTCCGGAACCCGGCGATGCCGAACTCGAGACGCTCTTCGCGCTGCACGCGCCGGTGCTGGAGGTGGAGATCACCGGCGACCACGACCGCTTTGGCGCGCTGCGCTGGATGCGCGATGCGGCAGTGCCGGACGTGGATGCCTCGGACCTGGTCGTATACCGTCACGCGGCGTGGACCCGCCATCGCGGCCGGGCGCTGCTCCAGCTCGCCTACACGATCTGGTTTCCGGAGCGTCCGCCTGAATCGGACGGCGACCTTTATGCGGGTGCGCTCGACGGACTGACCTGGCGCGTGACGCTCGCTCCCGACGGCGAACCTCTGGTCTACGACAGCATTCATCCCTGCGGCTGTTTCCACCTGTTCTTTCCCACGCCGCGAACGCGCGCGTTGCCCGCGCCCGACCCGCTCGAAGAGTGGATGTTCTCGCCGCAGTCGCTGCCGCGCCTCGGTCCCGGCGAGCGGCCGGTGCTCCGGATCGCCTCGCGCACACACGCGCTGACCGGCGTGACACTGGAGCGCAATGCCGAGCGCGTGGCACGCTACGCATTGCGGCCCTACGACGAACTGCGCTCGCTGCAGCGTCTGGACGGCGGGCGGCAAAGCGTCTTCGGTCCGGATGGCCTCATCGCCGGCACGGAACGGGCGGAACGGTTCCTGTTCTGGCCGATGGGCATCGCCTCGGCGGGCGCCATGCGGCAATGGGGCCGGCACGCCACCGCGTTCGTCGGCCGGCGCCATTTCGACGACGCCGATCTGTTGGAGCGGCGCTTCGTCTTCGACCTGGACTGAGCGCTCGAAATTGGTGGTGCCGGAAGAGAGACTCGAACTCTCATGCCCTTGCGAGCGGCGGATTTTGAGTCCGCTGCGTCTACCGATTCCGCCATTCCGGCTGCGCTGGTGGTGCGGATTCTATAATGGCCGCGGATGAAAACTTCGGACTTCGACTACGCGCTGCCCGAAGAGC
>SCUF01000269.1 GCA_004298325.1 Betaproteobacteria bacterium
GCGCGAGGGCCGCAATCGCGAGGTGCGCCGCCTGTTCGAGGCGGTCGGCTGCCGCGTCAGCCGGCTGCGGCGCATCCGCTTCGGCCCGGTCGAGTTGCCGCGCGATCTGGCGCCCGGGCGCTGGTTCGAGCTCGCGCCGCGCGAGGTCCGCGCATTGCAGTAATTTCGCGCCCCTGGAATATTGTCCGGCTGGGGGAAAGCTGTTAAACTTCAACTGTTTTGGGATGGGCTTCGGCCCATTTTTTGTTTGTGCCGCCGGAACCGGCAATGACGACGCTGGCAGAGGTCCTGGAATCCACCGTGCACGGCATGGGCTACGAGCTCGTGGACACGCAAGTGTCCCAGCGGGGGCGCTTGGTGCGCCTATTCCTCGACAAGCCGGGCGGCGTGAACGTGGACGACTGCGCCGAGGTGACCCGCCAGCTGCAGCGCGTGCTGGCGGTCGAGGGCATCGATTACGACCGGCTGGAAGTGTCCTCGCCGGGACTCGACCGGCCGCTGCGCGGGGAGCGGGATTTTGCGCGCTTTGCGGGCCGGCGCGCCGACGTGCGGATGCGCCTGCCCGACGCAAGCGGGCGCCGCCGCTTCGTCGGCCGCGTGTGCAGCGTCGCCCCGGGCGTGGTGACGCTCGAGGTCGACGGGCAGCCGGTGGCGCTGCAGCTGGATGCGATGGAACGGGCGCGGCTCGTTCCGGAAGTGTGACTTGAGGAACCATTGATGAGTCGGGAAATTCTGCTGCTGGTGGACGCGCTGGCGCGCGAGAAGAACGTCAATCGCGACGTGGTCTTCGGCGCGCTCGAGCTGGCGCTCGCCTCGGCAACCAAGAAGCGCTTCGCCGAAGACGTCGACGTGCGCGTCGCGATCGACCGCAATACCGGCAACTACGATTCCTTCCGCCGCTGGAAGGTGGTGCCCGACGAGCTGATCGAGGTGCCGCCGCAGCAGCTGGGACTGAGCGAGGCGTTGCAGCGCAAGCCCGACGCCAAGCTGGAGGACTACATCGAGGAACCGCTCGAGGCGATCGAGTTCGGGCGCATCGGCGCGCAGGCCGCCAAGCAGGTGATCCTGCAGCGCATCCGCGACGCCGAGCGCGAACAGATCCTGAACGATTTCCTGTCGCGCGGCGACGAGCTGGTCACCGGCACCATCAAGCGCATGGAGCGCGGCAACGCCATCGTGGAGTCCGGCCGGCTGGAAGCGCTGCTGCCGCGCGAGCAGATGATCCCGAAGGAAAATCTGCGCTCGGGCGACCGCGTGCGCGCCTGGGTGATGAAGATCGACCGCGGTGCGCGCGGCCCGCAGCTCATCCTGTCGCGCACTGCGCCGCAGTTCATCATGAAGCTGTTCGAGCTCGAGGTGCCCGAGATCGAGGAAGGGCTGCTCGAGATCAAGTCGGCGGCGCGCGACCCCGGCATCCGCGCCAAGATCGCGGTGCACACCAACGACAAGCGCATCGATCCCATCGGCACCTGTGTCGGCATGCGCGGCTCGCGGGTGCAGGCGGTGACGCAGGAACTCGCCGGCGAG
>SCUF01000270.1 GCA_004298325.1 Betaproteobacteria bacterium
CCGGTAGGCCCGGATGAACGCTTCCTGCGTCACGTCCTCGACCTCGGCCGGGTCGCGGATCAGCCGCTGCAGCAGCCGCGCGAGCTTGCGCTGGTACTTCTCCACCAGCAAACCGAACGCGCGCTGGTCGCCGCGCTGGACCCGGGCCACCAGCTCCCGGTCGATGTCCCGCGAATTCACTGGCGCCGCCCCGCGCCGCGCGCCCGTCTCGCGCCGGCCGCAGTCTCGCTTCGCCTATGAGCCACAGACCGCGGTCTCCGCAAATAGTTCGATTCGGCTCGCCGCCGTGGTTCAGGCGTCAAGCGGCGCCGCAGCGGCGGCCGGCGGCCGGCCCCACCTCGCCCAGAGCCGCAGCTGGCGAAACGGCGCCGGGTCGAGCATGTCCCCCGTGACGAGCAGGTGGCGCCGCGACCGCTGCTGCAGTTCGAGGATCACCCAGTAGCGGCCCGCGCGCGCCCCACCGGACACCGCCGGCACACTGCCGCCGCCCGCGAAGTCCACGCTGGCGTGCCCGTCGGCCTGCAGTTCGATGCTGCGCACCGCGTGGCGTCCGCGCAGCAGCCCCCGCTCCCATGCGGTGGCCGCGCCCAGCCCGGCTGCCAGCGTCGCGAGGGCAATGCCCGCCGCGCCGGGCACGACCAGCACCAGGCAGGCCCCGGCGAGGACATGCGCCGCGGCGAGCGCGGCAGCCAGCGCCCGCGAGGGACGAAGTTCCAGCCGCAGGGCCGAGGTGCCGCTCAAATCCCGGAAAAAACGAGGGTGCCGTTGGTACCGCCGAAACCAAAGGAATTGGACAGCGCCAACCGGATCGGCATGCGGCGCGCCACGTTCGGCACGTAGTCGAGATCGCACTGCGGATCCGGGTTCTGCAGGTTGATCGTCGGCGGCGAGGTCTGGTCGCGAATCGCGAGCACGGTAAAGATCGCCTCCACGCCCCCGGCTGCGCCGAGCAGGTGGCCGGTCATCGATTTGGTCGAGTTGACCGCGACTTTCGCCGCGCGCGCCCCCAGCAGCCGCTTCACGGCGACCGTTTCCGCGATGTCGCCGAGCGGCGTCGAAGTGCCATGCGCATTGACGTAGTCCACGCTCGAGGCGTCCGCAGCCGCATCGCGCAGGGCGTTTCGCATGCAACGGAAGGCGCCATCGCCGTCTTCGGCGGGCGCCGTCATGTGGTAGGCATCCGAGGACACGCCATAACCCACGAGTTCGGCGTAGATCCGCGCGCCGCGCGCCCTGGCGTGCTCGAACGCCTCGAGCACCATGGCGCCGGAGCCCTCGCCCAGGACGAAGCCGTCGCGGTCGCGGTCCCAGGGCCGGCTTGCGCCCGGCGGATCGTCGTTGCGCGTCGACAGGGCCCGCGCCGCCGCAAACCCCCCCATCGCCAGCTCGGTCACCGTCGCCTCGGCCCCGCCCGCGATCATGGCGTCGACCTCGCCGAGCCGGATCGACTTCGCGGCCTCCCCCAGGCAGTGCGTCGAGGTCGTGCAGGCCGTGACCATCGCCAGATTGGGCCCCTTGGTGCCGAGCATGATCGAAAGGTTGCCGGCAATCATGTTGATGATGGTGCCGGGAATGAAGAACGGCGAAATGCGCCGCGGCCCGCTCTTCAGCAGCTCGTCGTGCATCGACTCGATCAGCGGCAGGCCGCCGATGCCCGAGCCGAAATTGATGCCGATGCGCTCCGCGTTCTCCGGCGTCACCGCCAGTCCCGAGTCGCGCCAGGCCTGCAGGCCGGCCGCCACGCCGTAATGGATGAAGGTATCCATCCGGCGCGCCTCCTTGGGCGACAGATACTGCGCAAGGTCGAACCCCCGGACCTCGCCCGCGATCTGGCTCGCGAGGCGCGCGGGATCGAACCGGGTGACGCGGGCGATGCCGGACTTGCCGGCCAGGATGTTGCTCCAGGCCTCCGGGATCGTGTTGCCGACCGGGCTGATGATGCCGAGCCCGGTGACGACGACTCTGCGGCGTTGCACCGTGCGGGTCGCGCTCAGGACTTGCTGTGCGACTTCACGTAATCGATGGCCTGCTGCACGGTCGTGATCTTTTCGGCCTCCTCGTCCGGGATCTCGGTCTCGAACTCCTCCTCGAGCGCCATCACCAGCTCGACCGTATCGAGCGAGTCCGCGCCCAGATCATCGACGAACGAGGATTCGTTCTTGATCTCGGCTTCATTCACGCCGAGCTGTTCGGCAACGATTTTCTTGACGCGCTGCTCTATGTTTTCCATCCTGCTCTCCTTCCCTGTCTGGGCCTCGATCGGAATCGACGCGGCTGGTCATTTTACCGGAATCACGCCATGTACATGCCGCCATTGACGTGCAATACGCTGCCGGTGACGTAGCCGGCGGCGGGCGAAGCGAGATAGGCCACCGCCGCGGCGATCTCCTCGGCGCGGCCGAGCCGGCCGAGCGGAATTTGCGCCAGCAGGGCGTTGCGCTGCTCGTCGGCGAGGGCGCGCGTCATGTCGGTGTCGATGAAACCGGGCGCGACGCAGTTCACCGTGATGCCGCGGCTGCCGAGCTCGCGCGCCAGCGCGCGCGCCATCCCCGCGACGCCCGCCTTGGCCGCGGCA
>SCUF01000271.1 GCA_004298325.1 Betaproteobacteria bacterium
TCTACAGCTTGAAGGGCGGACTGCGCAGCTCGATCTTCAGCGACGTGATCCAGGCGGTCGTGTTCACCCTGTTCCTGGGCGTGGTGCTGGCGTTCGTGCTTCCAGCCCATTCGCCGGCCAAATTGCTCGCCGAAGGAACGTTTGCCCTGAACTCTGGCGTGGACCTCCTGCTGGTTGCGCTATTGCAGGTCCTTTCCTACCCATTTCACGATCCCGTGCTGACGGATCGGGGATTCATCACCCGCGAGAGGACCATGCTGCGCGCGTTCATCGTCGCCGGAATACTCGGCTTCCTGGCAATTCTCGCCTTCAGCCTCGTGGGCGTTCACGCGCGCCTGGAAGAAATCAAAATCACCAGCAACGTTCCCGCCGATGTAGCCCGTGGCTTGGGCTTCGCGGGATTCTTCGCGATGGTGGTGGTCATGGTCACGTCGGCCGGTTCCACGTTGGACTCGACCTTTACTTCGTTGTCCAAGCTGGCGGCGCGCGAACTCCCGCTGCTCGCAGGTCGTCTGCCCTCACCGAAAGCGATGACCATCGGTTCACTCACGATGGTGGTATTTGCATTGCTCGGCAATCTGCCGATGATCGCAGGTACCGACATACTCAAGGCGACTACGATCAGCGGCACCATGGTCATCGGGCTGGCGCCGATCTTCCTGTTCTCGCGCTGGGTCCGGTACTCGCCGCTTTCCTTTCACCTCGCCTTCTGGACCGGCATCACCCTGGGCATACTGCAGGCCATCAACCTGATCCCGGTCAGTTGGGCGATCGGCACGGGGAAATATGGGATCCTTTTGGGAACCAACCTGTACGGGCTGTTGTTGTGCACCACCGGTTTCTTCCTGCCCCTGGCGTTCCCGCGTTACCGGCTGAGCTCGTCCGGGAGCGCGGCGTGAACGCGCCCGGACGGGTCTGTCCGCTGCGCTATTGCTACGGACCCGCTGCCATCGCGCGCGCACACGAGTCTCCGGCCGAGACGCTCTACGTCATCGGCGGTCTCTACGGCAATCTCCCCGCGCTCGACTCGATCGAGACGATGGTCCACGCCGAACCCAACCGGGTAACGCTTTGCTTCAACGGCGACTTCAACTGGTTCAACATCGATGACGCCGGCTTTCGCGCGATCAATGAACGCGTGCTGCGGAACGATGCCATCTTGGGCAACGTCGAAGCGGAGCTGGGTTCGGGCTCGGACGCCGCCGGATGCGGCTGCGCCTATCCCGACCAGGTCGACGAGGGTACCGTCGAACGCTCGAACCAGATTCACGCGGCGCTGAAACGCACGGCAGCGCGCCATCCCGATCTGCTTGCCAAGCTAGATGCCTTGCCGACGGTTGCCCGCTACCGCGTGGGCGAAGTTCGGATCGGCGTTGTGCATGGAGACGCCGAATCGCTGGCGGGTTGGCGCTTTGACGTCACCGCGCTGGATGATCCCGCTCAGCAGAACTGGCGCGCCGACGCTTTCATCCGGGCCGGGGTCGACGTATTCGCCAGCACGCATACCTGCCTGCCTGCGGCGCGACGCTTCGATCATGGAAAGACTAAGGTCGTTGCCAATAATGGTGCCGCGGGAATGCCGAACATATCCAACACCAAATTCGGCATCCTGACCCGGATCGCCACGACCGCGTCACCCCACCCTCAACTGTACGGTCACAAATTGCAGGGCACACATATCGACGCTCTTGCGATCAATTACGATGATGCGTCGTGGCAAGAACGTTTCCTGGAGAACTGGCCCAAAGGTTCGCCCGCATGGCTATCTTACTTCAACCGGATGGCGAACGGACCGGACTATCGCCTTTAGGCGATTCGCGGCGCAGGCACGCGCCCGACGCTCAACACTGCATCGAAGAATAGCCGGGGCCTGCCGCGCAGTGAATTGACGAAGATTGCCGTCACGCTGATCGCCATCGCCGCCATGGCCCAGACCGGGTAGACCAATCCAGTTGCCGCGAGCGGTACACCGATACCGTTGAACGTCACCGCGAGGCACACGTTTTGCACCATCTTGCGGTAGCTCCAGTGGCTGATCTCGCGTGCCTCGAGCAGTGCTTCCAGGCGGTTGTTCAGGATGATGATGTCCGCCGAATCGATGGCGATGTCGGTGCCGCCGCCCATCGCGATGCCCACGTTGGCCTGCATCAGCGCCGGGGCGTCGTTGATGCCGTCACCGACCATGGCGACGTTGCCGTCTCGCTGCAAGGTACGGATGAGCTCCGCCTTGTCCTGCGGCAACAACCCCGCGTGGACCTCATCGATACCTGCCTCGACGGCGATCCGCCGAGAGGCGGCGGCATTGTCGCCGCTCATCAGTACCGTCCGCACCCCTTCACGTCGCAGCGCCGTCACGGTATTCGACGCCCCTGGGCGCAGCGCGTCCCCGAATGCGAGCAGACCCAATATCCGCTTTGCACGCGCAACGATGACCACCGTGCGCCCTGCGTTTTCGAGCGTCTCGATGCGCGCGCGCAACAGGTCTATCGGCGCGCCATGGTCTTGGAGGAAGCGAGGGTTGCCGACGAGGATGTCATCTCCCGCCAAAGTGGCTCGTACGCCGCGTCCCGGGACCGCTTCGAAATTCTCGAGCTGAGGAAGGGTAATGCCGCGCTCCAGCGCCGCGTTCATCACCGCCTTGGCCAGGGGGTGTTCGGACGCGGACTCCGCCGCCGCAGCCAATCCGAGCAGATCCGACTCCGTTCCGCGGACCGATTCGAGTTCGCGCAGTTTGGGCTTGCCCTCGGTGAGCGTGCCGGTCTTGTCAAAAACCACATGGGTGACCAGCCTGAAACCCTGGAAGGCTTCGCCCGTGCGCATCAGAATCCCGCGCTCTGCCGCTTCTCCGGCGCCACGAACAATGGACAGGGGCGCGGAGATGCCGAGCGCGCACGGATAACCCATCACCAATACCGTCAACCCCGCGAACACTGCACGCTCGACATCGGAAACGGCGCCCGCGAGTATCGGCAACAACAGCCAGCCGGATACGGCAAGCAGCGCCAGCGTGAGCACCGCTGGGGCATAGACCTTCAACACCCGATCGACGAGATGCAGCATGCCGGGTTTCAGGGCGCGCGCGTCCTCGACTTCGCGTACGACACGGTGCAGAAAACTTGCCGCCCCGATCGCCGTAACCCGGACCAGGAGCGTGCCCAAGCCGTTCATCGATCCACCAATGACGGCGTCGCCCGCGACACGTTCAACCGGCAGCGGCTCACCCGTGACCAGTGACTGATCCACGGCTGAACGTCCTTCGTTGACGGACCCGTCCACGGGAACGCGTTCACCCGGTCGAATGCGTACCAGGTCGCCCACGGCAACGTCTTCGATGCGGAGCTCCGTTTCGCGTCCATCGCGCAGCACGCATGCGGTCTCCGGCTGCAACGCCAACAGCCGCCGCACGGCCTGCGAACTGCGTGTCTTGACGATCAAGGACAGCCATTCCGAGAAGATGTGATAGTTGCAGACCATCACAGCCACGCAGAAGAATGGTGCCGTGGGAAAGTCCGGCCCGCCTGCCGCAAGGCCGTATACGCCGCCAGCCAGTCCCGCGAAGGCCGCCGCCTCGAGCAGCACATGCTGGTTGATGATGCCGCGCCGCAGAGATTGCCACGCGATCGCCAGAATGTGGCGCGCGAGGAAGAACACCACCGAGACGGCCAACGTCGCGGCAATCCACACGTCCCAGCCCCCCAGAATGCCCGCCTGTTTCAGCCAGGAAAGGCTCACGACCAGCGCCAGCGCACCTGACGTTCCGGCCACGGCTTTCCGCAACCCTTGCGCACGCAATACCAGGAACACGAGCGCGAGCAGGCACAGCGCTACAAACGCCTCCAGTACGGAGTACCAGAAATCCCCCGGGCGCGCGATGAGTGTCAGCGAGCCCAGGCTGAAAACGGTGGCCCAGAGAAAACGCCGGCCCTCCTGAACCAGCTGACGCTCCTCCTCTTCAAAGGGCTTCAACTTGCGCGGGTCGGAAATGGTGTAGCCCATCTGGCGCAGCGTTGTGAGCAGCGCTTGTGGTTGCACGCGGCGCGGGTCGTACTCGACCAGTGCCTGTTCATGGGTCAGGTTTACGGTGACCGCTTCCACGCCTTCGTGACGGCCAAGTGCTTTCTCGATGGTCCCGGTGCACAGCGAGCAATGCATTCCGGCGATGCGGGCGCGGATGCGTGCGCGATCCGGGCGGCTTGCCAGTTCATGGGTCCACAGTGGAACGGCGAGGTCGGAATCGGCAGTCATGGTCGATCTCCAGTCAAAGGGACATTCCCTGACTTCAGCGTAGGCGCCGTACCTTAGCCCGGAGTCAAGCTCTTTTCGGCAAGCACCACCGGTTACTTGACGGAGACGAAAAGGCCGAACCAGATCGACCAAGCACCCAGCACGACGAACAGCACGCCGGTCCACACGGGCATGCGCCGCGTCAGGCCGGCGAGCCAGTCGAGCGCGCGGCGCGCGCGCTCGAACAGCACCGCCGCCACGAGCGGCAGCGACAGGGCAAATCCAAATAGCGCAAGCGAGGTGAACCCGCGCGCCACGGTCTCACCGCTTGCGCCACCCGCCGCGGAGGCGGCAAGCAGCGCGAGCAGAATCGGACCCGCACAAGCCGGGATGTTGAGACCGAACGCCACCCCAAGGACGATCGAGCCGCGGGGGCTGGAAAGGGATGCGATGCGCGGACCGATCGATACCATCAGCGATCCGATCCGCCCGGTGAGGTAAAGAACGCCGATGGCCGCGTATAAGGCGCCCATCACTAACCAAACCGCCTTCTGCACACCGAGAAACATCGATCCGATGAACGCCGCCGACGCACCCAGCAAGCCGATGAAAATAGCGCGGCTGAGAGTGAACGCGAAGATCTGTCCGACCTTGACCGCGGGGGCTTGTCCCTCGGTGGTCTTGATGAACAGCAACGTGCTGCCGATCGCGCAGGGTTCGATAAAACCCAGCAGGCCGAACCCGATCGGCCACAGGACCAACGCCGCGAGATCGCCGCCCGGCACTAGCGGGGCTCGGCTACTCGATAGCCCGCGCGCTCCACCGCTTTGACAAGGCGTGGAAGATCGATGCTTGCCGGATCGAACAGTACCCGGGCGCTGCCGCTGCCGTAAGACACGGTGGCGGCCTTGACGCCCGGCTCCGTCGCGAGCAGCGCTTCTATGGTCTTCGCACAACCGTCGCAGTGCATGCCCTGGATCGTCAGATCGATGGTTTTCATTGGCGATCTCCTTGTGCCGTGGGGGTGGCGTTCGGCCGGTTGCGTAGTCGAGGCAGACAGTGCCTCGACGATGGAACACTTGCTCAACTCCCCGCTGCCGGGGCATTGGGAGAGCAGCTCTTGCAGGGTTACACGCATGCGCTGGAATTGGTCGATCCTGTCCTCGATCTGCGCGAGTTTCGCGACGGCGCGCCCGCGCACGGCGGCAGCGTCCGTTCGAGGGTCATCACGCAGCCTCAGCAGATCGCGGATTTCCTTCAGGGTGAAGCCAAGCTGCTTCGCCTCGTGCACGAATCCCAGCCGCGCAACGACATCCTGCGGGTAGGCGCGAAAGCCTGCCGCGGGTCGGACCGGTTGCGCGATGAGACCCTTGCGCTCGTAGAAGCGAATCGCTTCCACGCCCACGCCCGCCCGCCGGGCCAGCTCGCCGATGGTGAGACGTTTCGGAGCGGTGTCGAGGGGCATACCAGGATTGGCGGACAAGTCTTCGGCCTGTACTACGGTACGGAGTCAAGTCCGAGGCTCCGGTAGGGCTCCGGCACAACCATCACCCGGCGCAGCAGGAAAGCTGCGTCACGTCCTTGGTGAAGGTCTGCGCGCAAAGCTTGATTCCTTCTACCATGGTGAGATAGGGAAAGAGTTGCCCGGCAAGATCGGCTACGGTCATGTTCGCCCGCATCGCGAGCGCGGCAGTCTGGATCATCTCGCCCGCTTCGGCGGCAAGAATCTGCGCGCCGATCAGCCGCCCAGAAGCCCTTTCGGCCACAAGCTTGATGAAGCCGCGGGTGTCGAAGTTCGCGAGCGCGCGCGGCACGTTCTCTACCGGGAGCGTACGGCTTTCGGTCTCGATGCCCTGCTTCTGCGCCTGCGCCTCGCTCAAGCCCACGGTCGCGACCTGCGGGTCGGTGAATACCACCGCGGGCAGCACCGATAGGTCAAGCCGAGCGTCGCCGCCGGTCATGTTGATCGCCGCGCGCGTGCCGCCCGCAGCCGCCACATAGACGTATTCGGGTGAATTCGTGCAGTCGCCGGCCGCATACACGCCCTCGGCCGTCGTCTGCATGTGGTCGTCAACCACGATTGCGCCGCCACCGTTGGTTTGAACACCGGCCTTCTCCAGATCGAGCGTCCGCGAGTTGGCGTGCCGTCCGGTTGCGATCAACAGACGGTCGCCCGCGAGCTGCTCTGAGTCGGTGTCCACCAGGAAACGACCGCCCTGGTAGCTGACCTTGCGCAGCGTCGTGTGCGTGAGCACACGCATGCCTTCGCCTTCAAGCACGCGCGAAAGCTCCGCACCGATGGCGGGATCTTCCTTCGATAGAAGCGTAGACCGTGCCACCAGCGTCACCTCCGACCCAAGGCGCAGAAACGCCTGCGCGAGTTCGAGAGCGACTACCGATCCCCCGTAGACGATCAGATGTTCGGGCAGATCCTCGGCCACCAGCGCCTCGGTCGAGGTCCAGTAGGGCGTGCCCTTCAGGTCCGGTACGTCGGGAATCGCGGGGGACGCACCAGTGGCGATCATGATGCGATCAGCACGCACCGCTTCCGTTCCGCCGTTCGGCAGCGTAACCGTGAGCGTCCGCGCGTCCTCGAAGCGCGCGACACCGTGCAGCAGCCGGATGCTCTGGGCGCGGCTCTCAAGGATGGATTCGTACTTGGCATGGCGCAACTCCTCGACCCGCGCCTGCTGTTGCGCCACGAGCGCCCGGCGGTCCACCACCGGCGCCTGCCGCCCGATGCCCGGAAATGGATGCTCGGCCAGCAGGTGCGCGATATGCGCTCCCCGAATCATGATCTTCGAAGGCACGCAACCTACGTTGACGCAGGTTCCGCCGAGCGTGCCTGCCTCGATCATCGTCACCGACGCGCCCTCGTCCGCCGCGCGCAGCGCCCCGGCGAATGCCGCTCCGCCGCTGCCGATGACGGCGATATGCAAGCGATCGCCGCCGCCTTTGCGCGGATCGGCCTGGTCGTTCGCCGCGCGCACGCCCGGTACCGCCTTGGGCGCCTGCTCGACATGACGCGCGCAGCTCTCGCAGGTCATGCCGACGACTTCGAGCGAAACGACGTTCATGTCACTTGCCTGCCTTGACCCGCGACGGGTAGCCCGCCTTCCTGGTCGCCTCCGTCAGTTTCTCGATGCTGGTTTTCGCGTCATCAAACGTCACACTCGCCTCAGGCGGCTCAAGGGATGCTTTTACGTTCTGCACGCCGGCAACTTTTTCAAGCGCCTTTCGCACGGTAATCGGGCATGCCGAGCAGTTCATGTCCGGAACCGACAGCACGACGGTTTTCTGCTCGGCGAGCGAAACGTGCGGTGCGGCCGCAACGGCGGCCAGAGCAATTGCAGCGAACAGCGAGCGCTGGCTCATCATTTGTCTCCTAGTAAAAGAGCGGGGCGAAGTACGGAAATCCGAGTGCAAGCAGCACCAGCGCCGACACCACCCAGAACATGACCCGGTAGACGCGGTTGGTCTGCGGCAGCGCGCACAGTGTTCCGGGCTCGCATTGCGCGGCTGTGGGCGCCCGGTAGATCCGGCGCCATGCCAGCCCCATGAAGACCAGCGCGACCCCGATAGACACCGGGCGGTAAGGCTCAAGCAGGGTAAGGTTCGAAATCCACGCCCCACTGACGCCTGCCATGACGAGCACCAACGGTCCGAGACAGCACGCTGAAGCGATGAGTGCCGCGATCAGTCCGCCCGCAAGCGTTGCTCTGCTGACGCTGTCTGAATCCGCCTTGGGCGGCACGTCCACCTTTACGGCCGAGTCCATCCTGACTGCGTCCATTTCGTCTCCGCAAGTCATCCGACAGGGTGTACTCTAATCTCCGTAGTCGTATACGGAGTCAAGCCCGTTTTTCCCTTCCTTTTCAAGGATGAGTCGTGCGATGAGCGCAACCATGACGATCGGCCGAGTGGCCGAGGCAGCCGGCGTCCATGTGGAAACGATCCGTTTCTACCAGCGCGTGGGTCTGCTGGCGGAGC
>SCUF01000006.1 GCA_004298325.1 Betaproteobacteria bacterium
GGAAATCGGCGATGCGGTCGTCGCAGCCGCTACACTGCTGCAGCCGCTCACCGGTTGCGTCATTGCCGTGGACGGCGGCCGGCCGCTGGCTTGAGGAAGGAGCGTTGTCATGGTGAGTGCGCGCGTCGTGAGGAACGAGTTTGCGTGGGGTTCGATCGACTGGCTCGCCGGCAGCGAAGTCGGCAACAGCCGCGAGCTTTCACTCGCCCGCCTGGTGATCCATCCGGGCCGCTCGGGCGACACCCACGTGCACGCCAATTGCGAAGAGTCGATCTACGTCATCCGCGGCGAAGTGCAATGCCGGGTCGGCGACGCGATCGAGACGCTTGGCGCCGGCAGCCACGCGGTGGTGCCCAGGGGATCTGTGCATGCGATTCGCAATGCCGGCGCCGCGCCCGCCGAACTCATCCTCGGCTACTCCGCGGCGCTGCGCGAGTTCGCGCTGGCGCAGTGATCGAACACGCCTGCAACCGGAGCGGATCGTGAAGGCAGCGTCGTTTTCCTACGTCAAACCCGCCGCGCTGAACGAAGTCTTCGATCTGCTCGAGCGTCACGGCGACCGGGCACGGGTGCTCGCCGGCGGCCAGAGCCTGCTCGCCTCGCTCAATCTGAGACTGTCGGCGCCGGAGCTGCTCGTCGACATCACGGGAGTCCCGGGCCTGGCGGGCATCACGGTCTCCGGCGGCACGCTACGCATCGGCGCCCTCACGACGCACCGCCAGATCGAGCGCTCGCCGGAAGTGGCCCGCCACCTGCCGTTGCTGGCGCAGGCGGTCCGCCATGTCGCGCACGTCGCGATCCGCAATGTCGGCACTTTCGGCGGCAGCGTCGCGCTCGCCGATCCGGCGGCCGAATATCCGGCCTGCGCCGTCGCGCTCGACGCAAGCCTGGTGCTTGCCGGGCGCGGCGCGCAGCGCCGCGTCAGGGCGCGCGAGTTCTTCCGCGGCCTCTACGACACGGCGCTGCAGCCGGGCGAACTGGTGATGGCGGGCGAATTCCCGCTCAGCGGCGAAGCTTACCGTTCGGCCTTTCTCGAGCTCGCGCGCCGGCGCGGCGACTATGCGATCGTCGGAATTGCGGCACATGCGCGCCTCGCCGCCGGGCGCATCAGCGACGCACGGCTCGCGTTCCTCGGCGCCGCGAGCCGGCCGGTGCTCGCGCTGCGCGCCGCATCGCTCCTCGAAGGCCGGCCACTCGATGCGCAGGCCATCGCCGCGGCGCAAGCCACTCTCGATGACGATCTCGAGCTGCCGGCCGACCTGTATGCTTCGCGCGCCACCAAGCTGCAACTGGCGCGCGTGCTGCTCGGCCGCGCACTCGGTGCGCTCAACGGCTGAGACCCGCTCAACGCTGCGAAGACCCCATGGACCAGACCCTGCTGACCACCCTGATCGTCAACGGCACCTCCGTGACGCGGCGCGTGCCGGCGCGCCAGCACCTGAGCGACTTCCTGCGCGACGAACTGGGGCTCACCGGCTCGCACACGGCGTGCGAGCACGGCGCCTGCGGCGCCTGCACGGTGCGCGTCGACGGCGCGATCGTGCGCGGCTGCCTGATGCTCGCGGTGCAGGCCAGCGGCCGCAAAGTCGACACCATCGAGGGCCTGTCGGATTCCGGAGAGCTGGCGGACCTGCAGGCGGCATTTCACCGGCGCAACGCGCTGCAATGCGGGTTCTGCACGCCGGGCATGCTGATCGCGGCGCAGGACCTGGTCACGACGCGGCCCGAGGCGACGCGCGAGGAGATCCGCGAGCATCTGTCGGGAAATCTTTGCCGCTGCACCGGTTACCAGGCGATCGTGGACGCGATCGAAGAGGTGCTCGCGCAGCGCCGGGGAGCCAAGACATGAACGCCCGCGCCGAACTGCCGCTGCACGCACCTGGCACCACGACCGACAAGGGCTACATCGGCCAGAGCGTGCCGCGGGCCAATGCCAAGCGCCTGCTGCAGGGCCGCGGCGCGTACGTCGACGACCTGCGCTTTGCGCGGCTGGCGCACGTGGTGTTCTTTCGCAGCCCCTACGCCCACGCGCGCCTCGAGCGCCTCGAGTTGTCGAAGGCCGCGCGCCAGCCGGGCGTGATCGCCGTCTTCGACGGCCGTGCGCTCGCCGATTACTGCAAACCGTGGGTCGGCGTGCTCGGCCATCTCAAGGGCATCAAGTCGCCGCCGCAGTACGCGATCGCGATCGAGCGCGCGTGCTGGCAG
>SCUF01000272.1 GCA_004298325.1 Betaproteobacteria bacterium
GAACAGCGCCCGTGCCCGCTCGTTGTAGAGCAGGATGCGGCCCTCCGCGTTGCACACCAGGACACCTTCGGAAAGCTCCGACATGAGCGCCGCGAGCCGGTTACGTTCCTCCTCGAGCTTCGCGCCCGCCTCCCGCGTGCGGAGTTCGACGTCACGCTTGAGCTCACGGTGCGCTTCGGCGAGGCGGTTCACCGCAGCCGCCGCCTCGGCCACTTCGTGCGCGCCCTGCGTCGCAATGCGCAGCGTGGCGTTCGCGCCGAGCACCACCGCGGTCTGTTCGGCGAGCGCATGGATGGCGGTGACGTACTCGTCGAACAGCCACTTCACTGCGCCGGCGCAGACGAACAGCAGGATCACCGCGGCGAACGCGAGCAGCGGCGCGCGCTCGCCGAGCACCCGCAGCAGCGTCTCCCGGTCGGCTTCGGGCAGGCCCGTGCCGAGGGCTACGCCGAGCGCGGCGGCGATCGCGAGCAGCGCCGCATACAGGATCGCCGTCCAGAAAAGGAATTTGTACCTGGCCTTCATGTGCCTGCCAGCAGCCCTCCGATCTGCGCCACCAGCTCGGTGTTGGAGAACGGCTTGACGACGTAGAGATCGGCGCCCAGCGACAGGCCCTTGCTCACCTCGACCTCGCGGCCCCTGGCCGAAAGCATCACGATCTTCACGTGCTGCCATTCCGGGCGCTCGCGGATGCGCCGGCAGACCTCGTAGCCGTTCACCCGCGGCATCATCACGTCGAGCAGGACCAGGTCAGGCGCAAAACTGCCGACGAGCTCGAGCCCCTCTTCACCGTTCTGCGCCACCTTCACCTGATAGCCGCTTTGCGCGAGCAGGTACTCGAGCGCCGTGACGATGTTCGGCTCGTCGTCAACGATCAGCACTTTCTTCGCCATGCCGCCTCCGCTTGGTCTTGGTTTCAACCGCGCTGCGCTCGATCGGCAGCGTGAACATGAAACAGGCCCCCTCCCCGTCCGGCGCCCGCTGCACCCAGATCCGGCCGCCATGGTGTTCGACGATGTGCCGGCAGATGTACAAGCCCAGGCCCGAGCCCTGCGGCTTGTCGGTGAGCGTGTCGCCCGCCTGCACGAACTTGTCGAAGATGATCTTCTCGTCGCCCGGCAGGACGCCGGGCCCGTTGTCGCACACCTCGACGCGCAGCGCGCTGCCTTGCTCGGCGAGCGTGACGCCGATCCGTCCGTGCTGCGGGTCGCAGAACTTCACCGCATTCGACAGCAGGTTGAGCATCACCTGGATGATGCGGTCCAGATCGCCTGTCACCGGCGGCACCTTCGCCGGGAGCTGCAATTCGAGGCGCACGTTGCGCTCCTTGAAGACCTGGCTCATGGCGCCGACGGTATCGTCGATGACCTCGCGCAGATCGACCGCGGTTTCGCTCCAGTCGGCGCGGCCGGACTCGACCTTCGCCAGGTCCAGCACCTGATTGATGAGGCGTGTCAGGCGTTCGGTCTCCTTGGCGATGATGCCGAGGAACCGGCGGCGCTGCTCCAGGTCGACCTTCGGGTCGCGCGCCAGGATCTCGCTGAACGCCCGGATCGACGTGAGCGGCGTGCGCAGCTCGTGCGTCACGGTCGAGAGAAAGTCGTCCTTGAGGCGATCGAGCTCCTTGAGCTGCTCGTTGGCCGCGCGCAGCTCCGTGCTCGCCGCCTCGAGCTCGCGCGACTTCTGCTCGAGCCGGTGGCTGTACATGACGACCTGCGACGCCTCGTCGACGATCTTGCGGACCTCCTCCAGCGTCAGCGCCTCCTCCTTGACCGCCGAGGCGACCATGATCCGGGCCGATGAGGCACCGATCGCACCGGCGAGCTGGGTCTCGACGTGGTGCACGAATTCCGCATCCGCGTCGAGCGCCTGCGCGGGCCAGAGCAGGCCCTTGCGCTGCGCGTACTCGCGGAACGCCTCGTCCGCCGCGGCGACGCCGAGAAAGCGCGCCAGCAGATTGTGCAGGTCGGTCGCCGACGCGGTGCCGCGCCAGAAACGCGCGCCGCCGGCCTCCGGCGAGCGCCGGAAGACGTCGACGAACAGGCTCGCCTGGCGGTGCTCCTCGGCGCTCTGGGGTCCGCTGAGGGACACCAGGACGTAGGCTCCGAGGTTCGCGATCATGCTCCAGAGCATGGCGTGCGTGATCTGGTCCAGACCGGAAAGCCCGAACAGCTGCAGCGGCCGCAGCAACGCGACGCCGAAGGGCCCCTGCTCCAGCAGCCCGATCGGCAACCAGCCGGAACGCGCGAGCGCCGGCAGCAGCAGGGTGTAGGACCAGATGGCGAAGCCTGCGGCGAGCCCGGCCAGTGCGCCGCGCCGCGTACCGCCCTTCCAGAAGATCCCGCCCAGCGCCGCCGGTGCGAACTGCGCCACCGCGGCGAAGGAAATCAGGCCGATCGAGACCAGCGCGTAGGCTTCGCCCGCGAGGCGGAAGTAAAGGTAGCCGAGCAGCAGGATCAGCAGGATCGCGCCGCGCCGGATCCCGAGCAGCAGCCCGGTGAGATCGGTGCGCTCGTTGAGCCGCAGGCTCTTCATGCGCAGCAGCACGGGCATCAGGAAGTCGTTGCAGACCATGGTCGAGAGCGCGATCGTCTCCACGATCACCATCCCGGTCGCCGCCGACAGTCCGCCAACGAACACCAGCAGCGCCAGCAGTTCCTGGCGCTCGGCCATCGGAATCGTGAGCACGAAGGTGTCGGCGTCGACGACGCCGCCGGGAAAGTGCAGCCGCCCGCCGAAAGCGATCGGCAGCACGAACAGGTTGATTGCCAGCATGTAGAGCGGGAACAGCCAGATCGCCTTGTTCAGATGCTTCTCGTCGGTGTTCTCGATCACCGTCACCTGGAACTGGCGCGGCAGGAACATGATCGCGAGCATCGACAGGATCGTCAGCCAGGCCCAGCTCGCGTAGCCGCCCGCCACCCCCTCGAGCGGCGTGAGCAGCGGCCGCAGCTCGGGGTCCGCGGCGGCGCGCGCGAAGACGTCGCCGAATCCGCCGTAGACGCCGTAGGTGACGAACACGCCGACCGCGACGAACGCCAGCAGCTTGACCAGCGACTCGAAGGCGATGGCTGCGACCATGCCCTCGTGGTGTTCGGCCGAATACAGATGCCGCGTGCCGAACAGGATCGTGAACAGCGCCAGGCTCAGCGCCACCCACAGCGCCGTGTCCTGCAGGACCGGCACGGCACCGACCTTGGCCGGCATCACGATCGCTGGATACTGCAGCACGATGGTGAAACTGTTCGACACCGCCTTCAGCTGCAGCGAGATGTAGGGCACGATGCCGATCACCGCGATGACCGTGACCACGCCGCCGAGCAGCGCGCTCTTGCCGTAGCGCGAGGCGATGAAATCGGCCAGCGAGGTGATGCGGTGCTCCTTGGAAATGCGCAGGATCTTGCGCATCACCACCCACCACAGCGCGATCATCAGCGTCGGGCCGATGTAGATCGGCAGGAAGCCGACGCCGTCGCTCGCCGCCCGCCCCACCGAACCGTAGAACGTCCACGCCGTCGCGTACACCGCCAGCGACAGCGCGTAGATGTACGGATTGGCGATGAGCGAGCGCCCGGCGTCGGCGCGCCGGTCGGCGTAGTAGGCGATCGCGAACAGCAGCCCGAGGTAGGCGAAGGAGGTGGCGACGACGACCCAGCCCTGCAGCATCGCCGCGCGCCTAGTCGCGCTTCTCCGCGACCCGGGCCATGAGCGCGATCAACAGGCCCCAGGCGACGAAGATGTAGGCGTACAGCACCGGTACGCCGAGAAACGTGGCCGGCACGTTGAACAGCGCCAGCACCGGAAAATTGAACAGCAGGCAGCCAAGCATGCACAGCGCCACCATGCGCTGGCCCTTCTTCTCGAAGCCGTGCATCCGTGCCTCCCTCGCCCGCCCGCCCGGGACCGGCGCGCCGTGGCGCGCCCGCCGTGGCGCGCCGATTCTCGCACCGGGCGCGCCGCTTCGTCAGCTCGACTGCTTGAGCTGTTCGAGGATCGCCGGGTTCTCCAGGGTCGAAATGTCCTGCTTGATCTCCTCGCCCTTGGCGATCGAGCGCAGCAGCCGCCGCATGATCTTGCCGGAGCGCGTCTTGGGCAGGTTGTCGCCGAAGCGGATGTCCTTGGGTTTGGCGATCGGACCGATTTCCTTTGCCACCCAGTCGCGCAGTTCCTGCGCCATCTGCCTGGCTGCCTCGCCGTGCGGCCGCGCCCCCTTCAGGACGACGAAAGCGACCACGGCCTCGCCGGTCAGCTCGTCGGGGCGTCCCACCACGGCCGCTTCGGCGACCAGTTTCGTGTTCGCCACCAGCGCCGATTCGACTTCCATCGTGCCCAGCCGGTGCCCGGAGACGTTGAGCACGTCATCGATGCGACCAACGATGCGGTAATAACCCTCCGCGTCCATGCTCGCGCCGTCGCCGGCGAGGTAATACTGGCCCTGGAAATCTGCGGGGTAATAGCTCTTCCGGTAACGCTCCGGGTCGCCCCAGATGGTTCTGATCATCGCGGGCCATGGGCGCTTGATCACCAGAATGCCGCCCTTGCCGCGACCCACGGAGTTGCCGGTCTCGTCGACGATGTCGGCGAAGATGCCCGGCAGCGGCAGCGTCGCCGAGCCCGGCTTGGTCGGCGTCGCGCCGGGAAGCGGCGAGATCAGATGCCCGCCGGTTTCCGTCTGCCACCACGTGTCGACGATCGGGCAGCGCTCGTTGCCCACCGTGCGGTGGTACCACATCCAGGCTTCGGGGTTGATCGGCTCGCCGACCGTGCCGAGGATGCGCAGGCTCGAGAGGTCGTATTTCTTCGGCAGATCGCCGCCGGCCTTGATGAGCGAGCGGATCGCGGTCGGCGCGGTATAGAAGACGTTGACCTTGTGGTCCTGGATGATCTTCCAGAAGCGTCCGGCATCCGGGTAGGTCGGGATGCCCTCGAACATCACTTCGGTCGCGCCGACCGCCAGCGGACCGTAGGTGATATAGGTGTGGCCGGTCACCCAGCCCACGTCGGCGGTGCACCAGAAGACGTCGCTCGGCTTGTGGTCGAACACCCATTGCATCGTCAGCATCGCCCAGAGCAGGTAGCCGCCGGTCGAATGTTGCACGCCCTTGGGCTTGCCCGTCGAACCCGAGGTGTAGAGGATGAACAGCGGGTGCTCGGCGTTGACCCAGGTGGGTTCGCAGGTGTCGGGCTGGCCCCTGACCACGTCGTCCCACCACTTGTCGCGCGGCGCGCTCATCGGCACCGCGCTGCCGCTGCGCTTGTAGACGATCACGTTGCGCACGCCTTCGCAGCCCCCCATCGCAAAGGCTTCGTCCACCACAGGCTTGAGAGGAATCTCGCGGCCGCCGCGGAACTGGCCGTCGGCGGTGATGACTTCGGTCGCGCCCGCGTCGATGATGCGCTCCTGCAGGCTCTTGGCCGAAAAGCCGCCGAACACCACCGAGTGCGTGGCGCCGATCCGCGCGCAGGCCTGCATCGCCACCACGACCTGAATCGACATCGGCATGTAGATCAGCACGCGGTCGCCCGTCTTGATGCCGTGGTGCCTGAGCGCGTTGGCGAGCCGGCAGACCTCGTGGTAGAGCTGCTTGTAGGTGATCTTCGTCACCTGGCCGTCGTCGGCCTCGAAGATGATCGCCACCTTGTCGGGCTGCGTCCCGAGATGCCGGTCGAGGCAGTTGTGCGATGCGTTCAGCTCGCCGTCGTAGAACCACCGGTAGAACGGCGCGTTCGATTCGTCGAGCACCTGGGTGAACGGCTTGTGCCAGAGCAGCTGTTCCCTGGCCAGCCGCGCCCAGAAGCCATCGAAATCACGCTCGGCCTCGGCCACGAGCTTGCGGTAGGCCTCCATCCCGGAGACGTTCGCCTGCCGGACGAACTCCGCCGACGGCGGGAAGACCCGCGTTTCGTGCAGAACCGACTCGATCGTGGACGACATGATTCAGTTCCTCCGCTGGACTCTGATGGATGTCAACGATTCTCCGGACCGGCGCTTACACGGCGCTTACGTCGCGTCCGCCGGCCACGGAATAAGATTACCAGATCAACAGCTTGCGGTACGCCGCCAAGGCCCGCGGCGTGTGCTACATTGCGCTGCAATGCTGCGTGCTCAGCGGCCTACGGCTGCCCCGAGCATGCCGGGCATCCATCGACATCCACTCGGCCATCAACCCATGATCACCCGCGAACACCTGTCGCAGAGCGTCGCCGACGCGCTGCAGTACATCTCCTACTATCACCCCGCCGATTACCTGCGGGCCCTCGGTCGCGCCTACGAGCGCGAGCAGTCTGCCGCGGCGCGCGACGCGATCGCACAGATCCTGACCAATTCGCGCCTGTGCGCCGAGGGACATCGCCCGATCTGTCAGGACACCGGCATCGTCAACGTGTTCCTCAAGATCGGCATCGAGGCGCATTGGGAAGCCGGCATGGACCTCGAGGCGGCGATCAACGAAGGCGTGCGCCGGGGCTATCTCGATCCGGACAACAAGCTGCGTGCTTCGGTGCTCGCCGACCCTGCCTTCACGCGCAGGAACACGCGCGACAACACCCCGGCCGTGATCCACATGCAGGTGGTGCCGGGCCGGCGGCTGGAGGTGGACATCGCGGCGAAGGGCGGCGGCTCGGAAGCGAAGTCCAAGTTCGTCATGCTGAATCCCTCGGACTCGATCGTCGACTGGGTGCTGAAGACGGTGCCGACCATGGGCGCAGGCTGGTGTCCGCCGGGAATGCTCGGCATCGGCATCGGCGGCACCGCCGAGAAGGCCATGCTGATGGCGAAGGCCGCACTCATGGAGCCGATCGACATGGCCGAGCTGAAGGCACGCGGTCCGAAGAACCCGCTCGAGGCGATGCGCATCGAACTGTACGACAAGGTCAACGCGCTCGGCATCGGAGCCCAGGGCCTGGGCGGCCTTTCCACGGTGCTCGACGTCAAGATCCACAGCTACCCCACGCATGCCGCCAATCTGCCGGTGGCGATGATCCCGAATTGCGCCGCGACGCGCCACGCGCATTTCGTGCTCGACGGCTCCGGGCCGGTCGAGCTGGCGCCGCCGTCGCTCGAAGATTGGCCGAAGGTCACCTGGACGCCCTCCGCGCAGGCCACGCGCGCGCGGCTGGACGCGCTGACGCGCGAACAGGTGAGCGCGTGGCGACCCGGGCAGACCCTGCTGCTTTCCGGAAAACTGCTCACGGGACGCGACGCCGCGCACAAGCGCATCCAGGACATGCTCGCACGCGGCGAGGCGCTGCCGGTGGATTTCACCAACCGCGTCATCTATTACGTCGGTCCGGTCGATCCGGTGCGCGACGAGGTGATGGGGCCCGCCGGGCCGACGACGGCCACCCGCATGGACAAGTTCACCGAGACGATGCTCGGCAGCACGGGGCTGGTCGCCATGATCGGCAAGGCCGAGCGCGGCCCGGTCGCGATTGAAGCGATTCGCAAGCACAAGGCGGCGTACCTGATGGCCGTGGGCGGCGCAGCCTACCTCGTCGCCAAGGCCATCCGCAAGGCGCGGGTCCTCGCGTTCGAGGACCTGGGCATGGAAGCCATCTACGAATTCGAGGTGCAGGACATGCCGGTGACCGTGGCGGTGGACGCCAACGGCACCTCGGTGCACCAGAGCGGCCCGGCCGAGTGGCGGCGCAAGATCGTCGAACTGAAGCTGCCCGTCAACGCCGCGTGAGCGGCACCCACTGGGCCGCCGTGTGGGCGGTCTTCGCCGGCGGACTCGTCGCCGGCGCCGCCATCGGCAAGGTGCCGCCCGCCCTGCCCGCCTTGCGCGCCGATTTCAGCCTGACGCTGATCGAGGCCGGTTATATCGCCACCTTGCTGAATGTCATGGGCGGCGCGGTCGGCATGTTCGCCGGCGTGTTTTCGGACCGCTTCGGCCACCAGCGCATCGCGCTCGGCGGCCTCGCGCTGATGGCCGCGGGCGGACTGCTCGGCGCACTGGCGCCCGGCTACCCACTGTTGCTGCTGTCGCGCTTCCTGGAGGGCGCTGGATTCATCATGACGACCGTGGCGGGTGTCGCCCTCGTCGCGCAAGCGACCACAGCCGCGGACCGTCCCGCTGCCATGGCGCTCTGGAGCTGCTACCTGCCCGCGGGAGGCAGTCTCGCCATGCTCGCCGCCTCGATGGCGCTCGTCTGGTACGACTGGCGCGGGCTCTGGGCGGCAATCGCGGCCACCGCGCTCGTCAGCTTCGTGTGGCTGGCGCGCGCGGTTCCGCCACGCGTCGCGAGCGGTGGCGTGGGGGTGTGGCGCCTCGCCATCGAATCGCTGACGCACAGCGCGAGCCTGTGTCTGTGTCTGGCCTTCGCAGGCTATGTGGCGCAGTGGGCGGCGTTCATGACCTGGCTTCCGACCTTTGTCGTCGGCGAACGCGGCGGCTCCGCAGCGCACGCCGCCCTGCTGACGGCGCTTTGGGTCGCGATCAACGTGCCAGGCGTGCTGCTCGGGGGGTGGCTGATGGCCCGCGGCGCGCGACGTTCGCGG
The DNA here is from genome assembly GCA_004298325.1 of Betaproteobacteria bacterium. GTDB lineage: Bacteria > Pseudomonadota > Gammaproteobacteria > Burkholderiales > SG8-39 > 2-02-FULL-66-14. The sequence goes on from SCUF01000272.1 coordinate 8,501, forward strand.
ATCATCGTGCTCGCGAGTGTCGTCCAGGCGCTCGCCGCGACGGGCGCGTTCCTCGACCTGCTGCCGGACTGGGGCCGCTATGCCAGCTGCCTTGCGTTTTCGTTCTTCGGCGGCGTCATCCCCACTGCGGTGTTTTCCGGAGTGGCCGCATTGGCGCGCAGCCCGCAGCACATCGGCACCACCAACGGCATGGTGATGCAGGCATCGCAAATCACCCAGTTCGTCTCCCCGATCGTCATCGCCTGGATCGCCGGGCGGTTCGGCTGGGGCGCCTCGCTTCCGGCGATGCTCGCATTTGCCGCCTGCGCTGCCGCGGGCGGCTTCGGCATCGCGCGCATCGAGCGGACTAGAATGGCGTGATGAGTGAGATCCTGATCTGCGAAGTCGGTCCGCGCGACGGCCTGCAGAATGCAAAGCACCGCATGCCCACCGCGGCGAAAAAGCGCTGGATCGATGCGCTGGCCGCGGCCGGCCTGCGCGAGATCGAGGTGGGTTCCTTCGTGCCGCCCAGGCTGATCCCGGCGATGGCCGACACCGCTGAGATCGTGGCGCACGCGCGCACCCTGCCCGGTGTCAAGGTCGTCGCGCTCGCCCCCAACCTGAAGGGCTTCGAACGTGCGGTGGCAGCCGGCGCGCACAAGATCACCTTCCCGGTTTCGGCCTCACGCCTGCACAGCGAGGCCAACGTGCACATGACTCCGGAACAGATGCTCGCGGAGGTCCGCCAGTGCGCCGCGCTGCGCGGCGCCGGCGGCCCGGAGATCGAGGGCGCGGTCTCCACCGCGTTCGGCTGCACGCTGCAGGGCGAGGTGCCGGAGGACGAGGTCGTGCGCCTGGCCGCGGCGCTGGCGCGCTGCTGCGACGCAGTGGCGCTCGCCGATACGGTCGGCTACGCCAATCCGGCGCAGGTGAAGCGGCTATTCCGCCGCGTGCGCGGCGAGATCGGCGACAAGCTGGAAGGCGCGCATTTCCACAACACGCGCGGCCTCGGCCTCGCCAACGCGCTCGCGGCCTGGGAGGAAGGCGTGCGCGCGTTCGACGCCTCGATGGGCGGCCTGGGCGGCTGCCCGTTTGCGCCCGGCGCCAGCGGCAACGTCATCACCGAAGACCTGGTGTACATGTTCGAAGCGATGGGCGTGCGCACCGGCATCGACCTGGAGAAACTCTTCGCGGCGCGGGCCGTATTGGTCGAAGGGTTGCCGGAGGAGCCGGTGTACGGCCATGCCGCGCTCGCCGGCCTGCCGAAGGGATTCAGGGCCGCGGCATGAAGCGCCTGCCCCTGGAGGGGGTGCGCGTGGTCGAGTTCGCGCATATGGTGATGGGGCCGACCTGTGGCCTGGTGCTGGCCGATCTCGGCGCCGAGGTCATCAAGGTCGAGCCGCTCGAAGGCGACAATACACGCCGCCTGACGGGCGCCGGCGCCGGTTTCTATCCGATCTTCAATCGCAACAAGAAGAGCCTTGCGGTCGACCTGAAAAGTCAATCCGGGCGCGAAATCGTCCTCCGCCTGATCGACACCGCCGACGCGCTCACGGAAAACTTCCGCCCCGGCGCGCTTGAGCGCATGGGCTTCGGCTACGCAGCGCTCGCGCAGCGCAATCCGCGGCTCATCTACTGCACGCTGAAGGGCTTCCTCTCCGGGCCTTATGCAAACCGGCCCGCGCTCGACGAAGTGGTGCAGATGATGGGCGGTCTCGCCTACATGACCGGTCTGCCTGACCGGCCGCTGCGCGTGGGCTCCTCGGTGAACGACATCATGGGCGGGATGTTCGGCGCCATCGGCATCCTGGCGGCCCTGCGCGAGCGCGAGTCGACGGGACGCGGCAAGCTGGTGCGCAGCGCGCTCTACGAGAACACGGTGTTCCTGGTCGCGCAGCACATGGCGCAGCTCGCGATCACGGGCGAGGAGCCGCCGCCCATGGCGGTGAAAAAGCCCGCCTGGGGGATCTACGACATCTTCGAGACCGCGGACGATCGCCTGTTCGTCGGCGTGGTCACCGACACGCAATGGGAAGTGTTCTGCCGCGAGTTCGGCGAAGCGGAGCTCGCGGCCGACCCGCGTTTGCGCGCGAACCGCCAGCGCGTCGCCGAGCGCGCCTGGCTGCTGCCGCGGCTGGCCGGAATCTTCCGCCGCTACCGGCGTGCCGAGCTCGAGCAGAAACTGGAGGCGATCGGCCTGCCGTACGCGCCGATCACCCGCCCGGGCGAGCTGTTCGACGACCCGCATCTCAATGCCGGTGCCGGCATGATCGAGACGCGCGATCCGCGCGGCCACACCTTCAAGGTGCCGGGGCTGCCGCTGGAACTCGACGGCGAACGCCTCGCGCAGCGCAGCGCGCCGCCCGCCGTGGGCGAAGGCGCGCGTGAAATCCTTGCCGCCCTCGGTTATGGCGCTGCGGAGATCGCCGCGCTGGCGGCGGCAGGTACCATCGCCCTGCCCTGAATCAGGCGGGCAAGCCGGCCTTCAGCAGGCTGTCGCGGAAATGCTCGCGGTCGCCCGGCTGCGTGAAATGGACGATCGCCGCAAGTTCGCGATCGACCGCGAAACGCGGGGCCTCCGCCAGCACCTTGCGCACGTGACCCTGCGCCGCCGCGGCGTCGCCAAGTTGCGCGTAGCAGGCGGCGAGGAATGCCTGGTGCCGGTAGTCCGGCAGCGTGATCCGTTTCAGCGCCGCGGCCGCCTCGGCGTACTGGCGCGCGGCGAAGTGGGCGCGGCCGAGGTGATACCAGAACCGCTCGGGGTGATAGGGGTTGAGGCGCATCGCCTTGCGGATCCATTCGGCGCCTTCCTCCCCCTGCCCGAGCCAGGTGAGGATCTCGCCCTGCTGCACGACGATCAGGTCGTCGTTGGGATTGAGACTCAGCGCCCGCTGCTGGTGATACAGCGCCTTGTCGAAGTCCTCGCGCACGACGTTGACCGCGGCCAGGATGCGATGCGTGTCGCTGTCGTTGTCGTCGAGCGCGAGCGCGGTGCGCAGCGATTCGTTGACCTGGTTCCAGAGGACATCGCGGTCATCGCACCAGCCGTAGCCCCAGGTCTGGCCCAGGACGCAGGCTTTCCACGCGTGGGCATGCGCATAGGTCGGATCGAGTTCGATGGCGCGCTCGAGCAGGCGCTGCGCCTTGGCGTTGTCTTCGCGGTTGCTGCGATGGTGCAGCACTTTTCCGGTCAGCACGCATTCGTAGGCCGCCATGTTGTCGGTCGGCTTGCGCGCGACCCGGTCGCGCGCCGCCGCCTCGACGCGTCCGGGCAGCACCGCGACGATCGACGAGGTGACTTCGTCCTGGATGGCGAAGATGTCCTCGAGATCGCGGTCGTAGCGCTCGGCCCAGAGATGGTGGTCGGTTTCGGCGTCGATCAGCTGCACCGTGATGCGCACGCGCTTGCCGGCCTTGCGCACGCTGCCCTCGACCACGTACTGCACGCCGAGCTCCTGCGCGAACTTCTGCACTTCGACCGCGCGGCCCTTGTACTTGAACGAAGAGTTGCGCGAGATCACGAACAGCTCGCGGAAGCGCGACAGCTCGGTAATGATGTCCTCGGTGATGCCGTCGGCAAAATGCTCCTGCTCCGGATCGCCGCTCATGTTGTTGAACGGCAGCACCGCGATCGAGGGCTTGTCCGGCCGTTCGCGCGCGGCGAGCGCAGGCGCCCCCTCGGCCGCCTGCGCCGGGGCCTTGACGCGGAACACGCGCACCGGGCGGGCGATGTTCTTGACCTCCTGCTCGCCGAGGTCGGCGAATGCGAGCCCGAGCTTGCCGGCGACGCTGTCGCGCACGCTGCCGGCGACCGCCACGCCTCCCGGCTCGGCGAGGCTCTGGATGCGCGCCGCGATATTGACGCCGTCGCCGTACACCGTGCCGTCGGGCCTGGTGATCACGTCGCCGAGATTGACGCCGATGCGGTACTGCATGCGGCGCGCCTCCGGCAGCGGGTCGTTGTGCGCGCGCAGCGCCCTTTGCACCGCCGTCGCACAGGCGACCGCGTCGAGCACGCTGTCGAACACCGCAAGCACGCTGTCCCCAGCCGTGTCGACCACCCGCCCCGCGTGCATCACGATGCTCTCGCGAAACGCCGCGCGGCAGGCTTCGAGCGCGGCCACGGTAGCGCGCTCGTCCTCGCTCATCAGCCGCGAGAACCCGGCGACGTCGGCGGCGAGGATCGCCGTCAGGCGCTGCCGGCTGCCGATCTCTTCCTGGTTCATCGCCTGCGTCCGCGCTGCGCTTCAGGCCTCACTCGGCGCACGGCCACGATCCGGGCTTCTTCAGTCCCGCCGGAAGCCGGGTCTTGGCGTCGCCGCAGGCGATGTCCAGCTGCGCCTGCGTCAGGCCCTTCACGGCGGAGAGGTCGGTGCCCTCGAAGCGCGTGCTGAGCGTGAACGCGTTGGACAGATCGGCGCCCGCCAGTTTCGCGTCCACGATGCGGGCGCGCGCCAGGTTGGAAGAACGCAGGTCGGCCTCACTCAGGTCCGCCTTGTCGAATACCGAGCGGCCGAAGTCGCCCTTGGACAGCTTCGCGCCCCTGAGCTGGGCGCCGCTCAGGTTGGAGCGCACCAGCTCAGCCTTCTGCAGCGACGCGCCGTTCATCCGGGCGCCGGAAAAATTGCTGCGTATCGCCATGGCTTTGTCGAACCGGGCCGCCTCCAGGTTGGCGCCGCGGAACGAAGTCCGGTTGAACTCGGCGGACAGGAAGCTCGCCGCGGCAAGGTCCGCGGAACCGAAATTCATTCCCGCGAGCACCGCCCGGTCGAATTTCCCGTTCTTCAGCGACGCCCGGGTCAGCACGATCCGTTCCTTGTTGCAGCCCGACCAGTCGACCCCGGGCCCCGGCGCGTCGTCGCAGTCCGCGCGCAACGCCGGCGCGACGAGGATCAGGGCAGTGGCGATCAGGATGCGAATCATGCTCAAAGCATAAACGAAAACGGCGCCCGCGGGCGCCGCCTCGATGCCGTGACGCACGGTCAGGCTAGCGCTTGAGCAGCGCGTCGATGCCCGCCTGCGCGATCTGCTCGTCCTCGTGCGATTGCACGCCCGACACCCCGACGGCGCCGATGCAAGTCCCCTCGACCAGGATCGGCACCCCGCCCTGCACCGGCAGGATGCCGGGCATCTTGAGCATCGCGGTGCGCCCGGCCTTGACGCGCTCTTCCCAGCTGCCGCTGGTGCGCCGCGACAGCGCCGCCGTGCGCGCCTTGTCGAGCGCGATCGCGGCGTTGGCCGGTGTCGCGCCGTCCATGCGCAGGAAATGCAGCAGGTGGCCGCCGTCGTCCAGGATGGCGATGGCCACGTTCCACTGGTGGGCTTGCGCGTGCGCCACCGCAGCCGCGGCGATGCGCTCGCAATCGGAGAGGGTCAGTTCGGGGCGCGTCTTCATCTTCCGGCCAATGCGTTCTTCAGCTGCTCGAGGGCGGCGGGGTCCTCGATGGTCGTCAGGTCGCCGGCGTCGCGTCCCTCGGCCAGTGCCTGGATGGCGCGCCGCAGCGTCTTGCCCGAGCGCGTCTTCGGCAGCAGCGTGACGAAATGCACCGCGCTTGGCCGAGCGATCGCTCCGAGCTGTCGGTCGACCGTCTCCATCACTTCCTTCTCCAGCCGCTTGCGCCCTTCGGCAGCCCCGAGCTGCGAGACGTCCTTGGCCACGGCGAAGGCGAGCGGCATCTGACCCTTCAGCGCATCGGCCACCCCCACCACCGCGCACTCGGCGATGTTCGGGTGCATGCTGACGGCCTCCTCGATCTCGCGCGTGCCGAGGCGGTGTCCGGCGACGTTGATCACGTCGTCGGTGCGCCCGAGGATGAAGTAATAGCCGTCCCGGTCGCGGATGCCCCAGTCGAAGGTCGCGTAAACCATCTTCTTGGTGAAGGTCTTGAAATAGGTGCTGACGAAGCGCTCGTCGTCGCCCCAGACCGTGGTCATCACCCCGGGCGGCAGCGGCGGTGCGATCGTGACCACGGCCTTCTCGTCGGCATCTGCGTCCGCTGCGTCCGACTCCCGCAGCAGCCGCAGGTCGTAGCCGTAGACCGGGAACGACGGGCTGCCGAACTTGATCTTCGTCTGCTCCACGCCCGGCACCGACGACAGGATCGGCCAGCCGGTTTCGGTCTGCCAGTAATGATCAATCACGGGCTTGCGCAGCGCCTGCGTGATCCACACGTGCGTCGGCTCGTCGAGCGGCTCGCCGGCGAGGAACAGGTGGCGCAGCGAGCCGATGTCGTACTTCCTGAGGTAGGCCGGGTCCTGCTTCTTGAGGACGCGGATCGCGGTCGGCGCCGAGAACATCACGTTGACCTTGTGATCCTGCACGATCTTCCACCAGATGCCCGCATCCGGCCGCACCGGCACGCCTTCGTACATGACCGTCGTCATGCCGGCGATGAGTGGCGCGTAGATGATGTACGAGTGCCCGACCACCCAGCCGATGTCGGAGGTGGTGAACATGGTCTCGCCGGCATGACCGCAGTAGATGCGTTCCATCGAGGAGGCGAGTGCCACCGCGTAGCCGCCGACATCGCGCTGCACGCCTTTCGGCTTGCCCGTGGTCCCGGAGGTATAGAGGATGTACGACGGCTCGCTCGATTCCAGCCAGGTGCAGGGCACCTGCGCGCCCGCGTGCTGCGCGGCCAACGGCTGCCAGTCGACATCGCGGCCGGGCGCCACCGGCATGTCCGGATCGAGCCCGCGGCGGTAGATCAGCACGCGTTCCGGCGGTGACTGCGCCAGCCGGATCGATTCATCGACCAGCGATTTGTACAGCACCCGCTTGCCCATGCGGCTGCCGCCGTCGGCGGTGATCATGAGCTTGGGCCGGGCGTCGTCGATGCGCGCCGCGAGGCTCGCCGCGGCGAAGCCGCCGAACACCACCGAGTGGATGGCGCCGATACGCGCGCAGGCGAGCATCGCGAAGCAGGCCTCGGCAATCATCGGCATGTAGATGATGACGCGATCGCCGCGCTGCACGCCGAGCGCCTGCATCATCGCGGCAGCCTGCTGCACCTCGGCGTGCAGCTCGCGGTAGGTGTAGCTCCGCTCCTGGTCCACCTCGGTCGAGATCCAGACCAGCGCCTTCTGCCCGCCGCGCGCCGCGAGGTGGCGGTCGATGGCGTTGTAGCAGAGGTTGGTCTCGCCGCCGACGAACCATTTCGCGAACGGCGGGCGCGCGTAATCGAGCACCTGCGCGAACGGCTTGTGCCAATGCACGAGCCCGGCTTCCTCGCGCCAGAACGCGTCGCGCTGTTCGATCGAGCGGCGGTGGAATTCCCTGTAGCTGGCCATGGCGGTCCTCCCGGAGATGCAGCAATTGTTGGCGCGCGCGCTTACGCCCGCCTTACGGATTCAGGTCGACCACCAGCCGGCCGCGCACCCGCCCCTGGATGAAATCGTCGAACGCACCCGGCAGCTGCTCGAAGGCGATGCTGCGCGCGATGTCCTTGAGCATCGCCGGCTTCAGGTCGCTCGCCAGGCGGCGCCAGGTCTCCCGCTCCAGATCCGGGTCCGGCGCGTCGGTGGAATTGATCCCGAGCAGGCTGACGCCGCGCAGGATGAACGGAAACACCGAGGTGCTGAGATTCGGGCTCGCCGCCATGCCGATCGAGCCGATGACGCCGTTCACCTTCATCGTGCTCGCCATCCACGCGAGCACCTCGCCGCCGAGATTGTCGATCGCGCCGGCCCAGGTGGCCCGATCGAGCGGCCGGATCTTGGCGAGATCGAGATCCTTTCTCAACTTGACCTCGCTGGCGCCGATTGCCTTCAGCCAGTCGACCGCGGCTTCCTTGCCGGTCAGCGCGACGACGTGATAGCCGAGTTTCGCCAGCGCCGCGATCGCGATCGACCCGACGCCGCCGGTGGCGCCATTCACGATCACCGGGCCGTTCGCCGGCTTGAGGCCGTTCCGCTCCATTTTCAGGATGGCCAGCCCGGCGGTGTACCCGGCCGTGCCGAACGCCATCGCCTCCCACAGGCTGAGGCCCTGCGGCAGCTTGACCACCCAGTCTGCCGGCACGCGCGCGTACTCCGCATAGCCGCCGTGATGCTTGACGCCGAGTTCGTGTCCGACGACGAGCACCGCATCCCCCTTGGCGAAGCGGGCATCGCTCGAGGACAGCACCGTGCCCGAGAAATCGATGCCGCCGATGCAGGAGGGCCGCAGCAGGATGCGTCCCTTGCCGGTGGCAGCGAGCGCGTCCTTGTAATTGATGTCGGAGTAGGCCACGCGCGCCACAACCTCCCCGGGGTCGAGATCGTCGAGCGTGCATGGCACGAATTCCGCCTTCACCCCCTTGTCCTGCTGGGTGATGCGGAACGACTTGAATGTGGTCATGGTCTGGGTTCCTAGCGTGGGGGTTTCTGGGACCGAAGGTATGTCGCGGTCTGCATTTCCGTCAACCGGCTCACGGTGCGCGCGAATTCGGCTGCCGCGGCAGGTGCGTCGCCGCCTTCGGTGAAGATCGCCTCGGGCACAACGTCGGCCGCACAGACCAGCTTGACACGCGCATCGTAAAACACGTCGACCAGCCAGGTGAAGCGCCGCGCCGCGTCGGCCTGCTGCGGCCCGAGCCGCGGAATGCCGGACAGGATGACCGTGTGGAAGCGCATCGCCAGGTCGACGTAATCGGCGTACGAGCGCGCTCCCCCGCACAGCACGACAAACTCGAACCACACCAGGCCGCCGGCGCGCTTGCGGTAGGGGATGCGCCGGCCCTCGACGTCGAGCGGCTGGCGCTCCTCCTCGACGTCGCGCAGCGCAGCGAACAGCTCCAGCAGCGCGGCCGCGGCGCCGGCGCCGGTGTAGTAGGCACGGACGCCCTCCATCTTGAGCCGCCGGTAATCCGTACCGTTGTCCACCTCGATCACGTCGAGCCGGCCCTGCAGCAGCGCGATCGCGGGGAGGAAACGCTCGCGCTGCAGGCCCTCCGGGTAGAGCTTCTCCGGGGCGTAATTGCTGGTCATGACGAACTCCACGCCGCGCGCCATCACCTGCTCGAGAAAGCGGCCCAGGATCATGGCGTCGGCGATGTCGGCGACATGAAATTCGTCAAAACAGATCAGGCGGCAGCGCCGCGCCGTGCGCGCGGCGAGCGCGGCGATCGGATCCGGCGTGCCTTTCAGCGCGTCGAGCTCGCGATGCACTTCGCGCATGAAATGGTGAAAATGCACGCGGCGCTTCCGGACCAGCGGCACGCTCAGGTAGAAGCTGTCCATGAGAAAGCTCTTGCCGCGCCCGACTCCGCCCCAGAGGTAGACGCCTTTCGGCAGCGGCGGCTTCAGCAGCAGGCGCTTGAGGGCCGAGTTGCGCCGCGCCTTGTATGCGCCCCATTCCTCGTACAGCCGCTGCAGCCGCTCGACGGCGCGCCACTGCGCAGGATCGGCGACGAAGCCGCGCTGCGCCGCGACCTGCCGGTAGCGCGTGATGACGTCGGGACCGCGCCCTGCCACGGTCACGGCCAGCGCCTCATCCGGAGCCTGTCCGTGCATCGCGAGCGTCAGCGCGCGGCGCGCGCCTCGCGGCGGGCGAGCCACAGAGTGCTGCCGAGAATCACCAGGCCGCCGAACACGGCCCCCGCGGTCGGCGCCGAGGCAAACACGAGATAGCCGAGCAGCGCGGCCCAGACCAGCTCCAGGAACCGCACCGACTGCACGGCCGAGACATCGGCGACGCGGAAGGCGCGCGTCATGCAGTAGTGCCCGCCGGCTCCGGCGAAGCCGCAGACCACGAGCGCCAGCCATTGCGCGAGCGATGGCATGGCCCAGCCGGAAAGCATGAACGGCAGCAGCAGCGCCGAGACCCAAAGGTGCTGCCACAGCACGATGATCGCCGGGCGGTCATGCCGCGTCAGCACCTTGGCCACCAGAAACGAGCCCGCGAAGACCGGCGCCGAGGCGAGCATCAGCAGCAATCCGGGAGAAACCGCGGCCAGGCCGCCGCTTTGCCAGGGCTGCAGCACGAGAATCACGCCCAGGAATCCGACCAGCACCGCGGCCCAGCGGGCGCCGGTCATGCGCTCGCGCAGAAACAGCACCGCCCCGAGGCAGACGAAGATCGGCCCGCTGAAGCCGATCGCCGTCAGGTCGGTCAGCGTCACGAACGGCAGCGCAGCGAACCACAGCAGCATGCCGCCGGCGTGGAAACAGCCGCGCAGCAGCTGCAGCCGCGGCGCCTTCGGCCAGAGCGCGTCCACGCCGAGGCGCAGCGCGGGCGGCAGCATGACGAGTGCGCCGATCACGTAGCGCAGGAACCCCACCAGCCAGGGATCGAGATCCTGCGCCAGCCGCTTCATGACGGTATTGAGAAGGGTGAACAGCAGGCCGGTCGCCATCATCCACAGCATGCCGCGCAAGGCGGGCGCGGACGGTGGCGCCGAAGGCGACAACTCGCCTCAACCGTTCAGGCTGCGCTTGTCCACCGCCAGCGCCGCCTCGCGCATCACTTCCGACATCGAAGGATGCGCGTGACAGATGCGTGCGATGTCCTCGCTCGAAGCGCCGAACTCCATCGCCATCACGGCTTCGGCGATCAGCTCGGAAGCCAGGCTGCCGATCGCGTGCACGCCCAGAATGCGGTCGGTGGCCGCGTCCGCCAGCACCTTGATGAAGCCTTCGGCCTCGTCACGGCCGAGCGCGCGGCCGTTGTAGGCGAATGGGAACCGGCCGCTGCGGTAGGCGATGCCCTCCGCCTTGAGCTGCTGCTCGGTCTTTCCGACCCACGCGATCTCCGGCATGGTGTACATGACCCAGGGGATGGCGTCGTAATTCACGTGACCGTGCTGGCCGGCGATGATCTCGGCCACCATCACGCCTTCGTCCTCGCCCTTGTGCGCCAGCATCGGCCCGCGCACCACGTCGCCGACGGCGTAGACGCGCGGCAGGCTGGCGCGGCAGTTCTTGTCGACCTCGATGAATCCCCGCGCGTCGATCTTGAGGCCGATCTTCTCCGCGCCCAGGCCCTCGGTGTTCGGCGTGCGCCCGATCGACACGATCAGGCGGTCGCACTCGAGCGTCGCATCCTTGCCCTCGGCCGTCTGGTACGCGACGCTGACACCCGCCTTCGACTTGCCGATGGCGCCGACGCTCACGCCCAGTTCGATCGCCAGTTCGCCAGCGCGCGTGAAGAGCTTCCAGGCCTCTTGCGCGACGGACTCGTCCGCGGCGCCGAGGAAGCTCGGCAGCGCCTCGAGGATGTGAACCCTGGCACCGAGGCGCCGCCAGACGCTGCCGAGCTCGAGCCCGATCACGCCGGCGCCGATGACGCCGAGCCGTTGCGGCACGGAATCGAAATCGAGCGCCCCTTCGTTGTCGCAGATGAGGCGGTTGTCCACCGGCACGCCGGGCAGGTGGCGCGCGCGCGAACCGGTTGCGATGACCACGTGGGCCGCTTCGACCGCCTCGCTGCCCTGCCCGCCATCGACCTCGAGTTTCCAGGTCGTGCCGCCCGAGACGAAGCGCCCGTGCCCCTGCAGCCAGGTGACCCGGTTCTTCTTGAACAGCCCGGCGATGCCGCCGGTCATCTTGCGCACGATCTGGTCCTTGCGCGCCAGCATCGCCTTGAGATCGAAGCTGACCCCGCTCGCCGTGACGCCGTGCACCTGCAGCTTGTGCCGGGCGCGCTCGTAGTGCTCCGAGGATTCGAGCAGCGCCTTCGACGGGATGCAGCCGACGTTGAGGCAGGTGCCGCCGAGCGCGTACTGCCCGTCCGGCGCCCGCCATTTCTCGATGCAGGCGGTGTTCAGGCCGAGCTGCGCGCAACGGATCGCCGCGATATACCCGGCGGGCCCCGCCCCGATCACCACGACGTCGAAGCTGCGTGCCACGCGCTAGATCTCCAGCATGAGCCGCGCCGGATCCTCCAGCGCGTCCTTGAGCGCGATCAGGAACAGCACCGCCTCGCGGCCGTCGATGATGCGATGGTCGTAGGACAGCGCGAGATAATTCATCGGCCGCGCCACGATCTGCCCGTCTTCGACCACGGCGCGCTCCTTGGTCGCGTGCACGCCGAGGATCGCCGATTGCGGCGGATTGATGATCGGCGTCGACAGCATCGAGCCGAAGACGCCGCCGTTCGAGATCGAAAAGGTGCCCCCGGTGAGCTCCTCGATGCCGAGCTTGCCG
>SCUF01000273.1 GCA_004298325.1 Betaproteobacteria bacterium
ATGTTGAAGATGGTCGTCTTGCCGGCGCCGTTCGGCCCGATCAGCGCGACCAGCCCGCCCTGCGGCACGTCGAACGACGCGTTCTGCACCGCCTTCAGGCCGCGGAACGACTTCGACAGCGCGCGCACTTCGAGCAGCGGGCTCATTTCCCGATCCCGAGCCGGCGCGCGAGGGTGGGCCAGATCCCGTGCGGCAGGAACATGATCACCACCAGCAGCACGACGCCGTAGAACACCTGCTTGATCCCGGGGATCTCCCAGCCGAGCGCCGCCAGCACCTCGGTGATCGCATCCGCCAGGATCGTGAGCACGGCGGCGCCGAGGATCGGCCCGAACAGCGTCCCTACGCCGCCGATGATCGGGCCGAGAATGATCTCGATCGAACGGCTGATGTTGAAGATCTGCTCCGGAAAGAGGTTGTTGTAATAGAAGGCGAAGAACACGCCGGACACCGCGGTCATGGCGGAGGAGAGCAGCACCGCGAGCATCTTCCAGCGGAACGTGTTGATGCCGAGCGCCTGCGCGGCCTCCTCGTTTTCGCGGATGGCCTGCCAGTAGTAGCCCGCGCGCGACCTGAGCAGCGCGGCGCACAGCGCGAGCGCGCCGGCGGTGAGCACGAGCATGGCGTAGTAGTACATCGCCGGCGGGCCGCGGAAATTGGCGAGGTCGATCTGGTCGCGCTGCGCCACCTTGATGAACAGCCCCCCGGGGCCGCCGGTCCAGTCGAGGTGGTCGAAACCGATGCGCGTGAATTCCGCGAAGGCGATGGTGAGCAGCGCGAAGTACACCCCCGAGATGCCGAAGCGGAAGGCGAGGAAGCCGATCGCGGCGCCGAAGGCCACGCACAGCGCGATCGAAAGCCAGATCCCGGCCCACGGGCCGATGCCGAAGTGAAAGAACAGCCCCGCCGCCGCGTAGGCGCCGACGCCGACGTAGAGCGAGTGGCCGAGCGAGAGCTGGCCGGCGAAACCCATCATCACGTTCCACGCCTGCCCGGTGTAGGCGAGGAACAGGATCAGCGTCGCCACCGACAGCACGTAGCTGTTGGCGAATGCCGGCAGCAACAGCATCACCCCGAGCAGCAGCACGCCGAGCGCAAGCGCGCGGCGGTTCAAGGCTTCCTCCCCAGCAGGCCCTGCGGGCGGAACAGCAGCACCAGGATCAGCAGGCCGAAGCTGAACATGCTCTTCGCGGAGGGCGTGATGAAAAGGCCTGCCAGCGCCTCCGAGACGCCGATCAGCACGCCGCCGAGCAGCGCGCCGCCCATCGAGCCCAGGCCCCCCACGATCACGATGACGAAGGCGAGCAGCGTGTAGGCGGGCCCGAGTGCCGGCGAGACGTCCACCAGCAGGATCATCATGCAGCCGGCGACCGCGACGCAGGCCGAGCCGAGGCCGAAGGTGAAGGCGTAGTAGCGCTTGACGTCGAGGCCGACCACGCGCGCGCCGAGATAGTTGTCGGCGCAGGCGCGGATCGCCTTGCCGATGCGCGCGAACTTGAAGAACGCGAACAGCGCCGCGCTCACCGCCAGCGCGGTGCCCGCGGCGTAGAGGCGCGCCTTGTCGACCAGGACCGGGCCGAGGGCGAACGACTCGAGCTGGTAGTCGACCTGCACGTTGCGCGCGTCCGGGCCGAAGGCCATCAGCAGGCCGTTCACCATGATGATGGCGATCGCCAGCACCAGCATGAACTGGGCATGCTCGGGCCGCGTGATGAACGGGTTGATGATGCCCGCCTGCAGCGCATAGCCGAAGACGAAGAACGCTGCGGCCACCGGCACCACCGCGACGAACGGGTCGAGCCTGAACGCGGCGAACAGCGCCACCGTGGCGTACATGGCGATGGTCATCATCTCGCCGTGGGCGAAATTGACCACGCGCACGACGCCGAAGATCACCGACAGGCCGAGCGCCATCAGGCCGTAGACCAGCCCGGTGAGGACACCGGCGATGACGACGTTGGCGACGAGGTCGATGGGCATGATGTGAAAAGGGCCGGCAATGCCGGCCCTGCGCTCAGAAGAACCCGGGCGTCACGCCTTCTTGTAGGCCGGCTGCGGGAAGACCACCTTCGCCTCGGCGAATTCCGCAGGCAGGGTGACCGTCGGCTTGCCCTTCAGGTTCTGGATCGCGGCGGAGAGGTTGCCCTCGACCTGGCCCTTCGGATTGAAGCGGATCGCGCCGCCGAGCGACATCCGGTTGGCGACCGGGATGGCGGTCTGGCGGATCGCGTCGGCGAGCGCCTTGGGCTCGGTCGAGCGCGCGCGCTTGAAGGCATCGGCCGCGATCATGATGGCGTCGAAGGTGTAGCCGACGTTGGTGCCGTGGAAATCGAGCACGTCCTTCGGGTTCTGCTTCCTGAAGGCGGCGCCGACGATCTTCGTCATCTCCGACTTCGGGTTGAACCAGACCGTGTTGCAGATCGCGTACTCGGCGAGCGGCCCGAGCGCCCTGGTGTACTGCTCCTCGTACAGGCCCGGCGATCCCGGGCTGATGATGCCCATCGGGTTCCAGCGCTGCTTGGCCATTTCGCGGCGCAGGATGATGGCATCGTTGAGGCGACAGACCAGCATCAGGAAATCGGCGTTCGCCGCCTTGGCCTTCGAGACCTCGACCGTCAGGTCCCTCGCCGCCGGGTCGTAGGCGATCGTGTCGAGCACCTTGAACGGCAGGAAGTCGAGCCGCGGCAGCAGGGCGCCGACGCCCTTGGCCATCGCCTGGCCGAAGGTGTCGTTGACGTGCATGAACACGGCGCTGCGCGGCACCGTGTTGGTGGCGCGGAAAATCTCGCCCATCAGCGCCAGGCCGTTGCGCGTCAGGTCGATCGCCGTGGGGAAATTGCGGAACACGAACTTGTAGCCCTGCTCGGTGATCTGCGGCGCCGCGGCGATGTTGATGATGTGCGGAATGCCGCGCTGCTCGGCGACCTGCGCGATCGCGGCCGTGTGACCCGAGTCGAAGGCGCCCACCAGCACGTGGGCCCCTTCCTGGATCAGGCGCTCGGCGCGCGTGCGCGCGGTGTCGGCGTTCGATTCGGTGTCGGCGTTCACGATCTCGATGTCCACGCCGAGCAGCTGCCGGATGACCCCCGGCGCGAGGTCGGCGCCCTTCTGGCACGACTGGCCGATGAGCGCCTGCACGCCGGAGCGCGGCAGCAGCACGCCGACCCTGAGCTTGCGGGCCTGCGCCCGCACCATGCCGAACGGGGCGAGCCCCGCGGCGACGCCGGCCGCGGCCAGCGCACGATTGAATTGCCTGCGTCTCATCGCTCCTCCTCCTTAGGCCTGTTCAGGCCTTCCTGTAATCGGGCACCGGGAACACCGGCTTCGCTTCGGCCGCCGCGGCGGGCAGCACGACCTGGGGCCGCATGTTCAGGTTCTGGATGCAGGCCGAAGCGTTGCCCTCGACCTGACCCTTGGCGTTGAACTTGATCGGTCCGCCGAGCATCATGCGGTTGCGGATGTCGGTCTGGCGGATCGCCTCGGACAGGGTCTTGGCGTCGGTGGCGCGGGCGCGCTTGAAGGCATCGGCGGCAATCATCAGCGCCTCGAAGGTGTAGCCGACGTTGAGCGCATGGAACATCAGCTTGTCCTTCGGATTGCGCTTGTCGAAGGCCTTCTCGATCCGCCGGGTGAGCTCGGCCTTCGGGTTGTACCAGGGCACGTTGGAGATGCAGTATTCCGACAACTTGCCGAGCGTCCGGTAGAACTGGTTCTCGTACATGCCCGGGTTGCCGGGGCCGATGATCCCCATCGGGTTCCAGCGCTGCTTGACCATCTCGCGGCGCAGGATGATGGCGTCGTTCAGGCGGCACACGAGCATGAGGAAGTCGGCGCCCGTGGCCTTGGCCTTCGACACCTCGACCGTCAGGTCCCTCGCCGCCGGGTCGTAGGCGATCGTCTCGACCACCCTGAACGGCAGGAAGTCCAGTCGCGGCAGGAGCGCGCCGATGCCCTTGGCCATGGATTGGCCGAACGTATCGTTGACGTGCATGAACACCGCGCTGCGCGGCGCCGTATTGGTGGCGCGGAACAGGTCTCCGATCAGCGCCAGGCCGTTGCGCGTCAGATCGATCGCGGTGGGGAAATTGCGGAAGGTGAACTTGTAGCCCTGCTCGGTGATCTGCGGCGCGGCCGCGATGTTGATGACGAAAGGCACGCCGCGCTGCTCGCACACCTGCGCGATGGCGCCCGCAGCGCCGGAATCGAACGGCCCCGTCAGCACGTGCGCGCCCTCCTGGATCAGGCGCTCGGCGCGGGTGCGCGCAGTGTCGACGTTGGTCTCGGTGTCGGCGTTCATCAGCTCGATATCCACGCCGTACATCTCCTTCAGCAGGGCCGGCGCGAGGTCGGCGCCCTTCTGGCACGACTGCCCGATCAGGCCCTGCACGCCGGAGCGCGGCAGCAGCACGCCGACCTTCAGCTTCTGCGACTGGGCGCGAACGATGCCGAACGGGGCGAGGGCGGTGGCGGCTGTGGTGGCGGCGAGCGCCCGGGTGAATTCGCGGCGTTTCATGTCGTCCTCCTGCGTGCTGCGCTGCAATCGGAAATTGAGGCGTTGCGGGGATTTGTTATAGACCACTACAATCGGCCGGTCAACCGCTTTTTCCCCTCTGCATGACGCCGAAGCCGACCGCGCCCTACCGCCCGCGCACCCTCGCGCCGATGCAGCGCGTCGCGGGCCTCGATTACGGCGTGCTCGACGAGTTGCTCGGCTACGCGCTGCGCCGCGCGCAGGTGGCGATGTTCCTCGCCTTCCATGCCGCCACGCGCGGCCAGGACATCACGCCGCCGCGCTTCACGGCGCTGGTGATCGTGGGCGCCAACCCGGGGATCAGCCAGACCGCGCTCGGCAACGTGCTCGGCATCGCGCGCTCCGGCGCCATGGTGCTGACCGACTGGTTCCAGGCGCGCGGCCTGATCGCGCGCCGCCGCGCGCCCGACGACCGGCGCGCCTGGGGGTTGCACCTGACCGCGCGCGGCGAGCGCATGGTGCGCAGCATGACGCGCAAGGTGGTCGCGCTCGACCGGCGCCGCGCCGCGGTGCTGAACGGGGAAGAACGGCGCCAGTTGTTGAGCTTGCTCAACAAGCTCGCGGCATGAGCGCGCCCGCGACGCGGCGCGTGCCGCTCGGTCCGGCGGAGGTCGCAGTGATGCGCCGCGACGACGGCGCCGTGTTGCTGCGCTCGCCGCACGTGCTGGGGCCGTATCCGGACAACCTGACCGAGCGCCTGGTGCGCTGGGCGCGCGAGACGCCCGCACGCGTGCTGGTCGCGCAGCGCGAGCCGCTGGGCGGCTGGCGCACGCTGACCTATGGCGAAGCGCTGCCGCGCGTGCTCGCGATCGCCCAGGCGCTCATCGGGCGCGGCCTGTCGCTGGAGCGGCCGCTCGCGATCCTCTCGGAGAACAGCATCGAGCACCTGCTGCTCCTGCTCGCGGCGATGCACGCGGGCATTCCGTGCGCGCCGGTGTCGCCCGCGTATTCGCTGGTTTCCACCGACTACGCCAGGCTGCGCTACGTGATCGGGCTCGCCACGCCCGGGCTGGTGTTCGCTGCCGATGAGCAGCGCTTTGCGAAAGCGCTGGACGCCGCCGTGCCGAAGTCCACCGAGGTCGTCTACGGCGCGGGTTTCGCGCAATTCGAGGCGCGCTCCGCGACCGCGCAAGTGGACCAGGCGCATGCGCGCACCGGGCCGGACACGATCGCGAAGTTCCTCTTCACGTCCGGCTCCGCAGGGCCGCCGAAGGCGGTGATCATCACGCAGCGCATGCTGTGCTCGAACCAGCAGATGCTCGCGCAGGCGCTGCCGTTTCTCACGGCGGTGCCGCCGGTGCTGGTGGACTGGCTGCCCTGGCACCACACCGCGGGCGGCAACCACAATATCGGCATCACGCTCTACAACGGCGGCACGCTCTACATCGACGAGGGCCGGCCGATGCCGGGACTCATCGCGCAGACCCTGCGCAACCTGCGCGAGGTGGGTCCCACCATCTACTTCAACGTGCCGCGCGGCTACGAAGTGCTGCTGCCGCACCTGCGCGCGGACGCGGTGCTGCGCAGGACCTTCTTCAGCCGTCTCGGGCTGATCCAGTACGCCGCGGCGGTGCTGCCGCAGCCGATCTGGAAGGCCTACGAGGAACTGGCGATCGCGACCTGCGGCGAGAGGATCCTCTGGATCACCGGCTACGGCGCCACCGAGACGGCGCCGTTCGCGATGAGCACCAATCGCGGCGCGGCGCGCGCCGGTACCGTGGGCCTGCCCGTGGACGGGCTGGAGATGAAGCTCGCGCCGATCAACGACAAGCTGGAGGCGCGCTTTCGCGGGCCGAGCATCACGCCCGGCTACTGGCGGCAGCCGGAGCTGACGCGCGCCGCGTTCGACGAGGAGGGTTTCTACCGCACGGGCGACGCAATGCGTTTCGTGGCTCCCGAGGATCCGCAGCAGGGACTGGAGTTCGACGGCCGGCTGGCCGAGGACTTCAAGCTCACCACCGGCACCTGGGTGAGCGTGGGGCCGCTGCGCGCGCGCATCAACGCCGCCGGCGCGCCGTACGTGCAGGACAGCGTGATCACGGGCCATGATCGCGACGAAGTCGGCGCGCTGATCTTTCCCGGCGAAGCCTGCAGGGCGCTCGATGCGCCGGCGCTGCGGCTGTTGTTCCGGCAGCTGCTGGAGAAGCTCGCGCGCGAGGCCACGGGCAGCTCGAACCGCGTGACGCGCCTGTTGCTGCTCACGGAAGCGCCCTCGCTCGACTCGGGCGAGATCACCGACAAGGGCTCGATCAACCAGAAGGCGGTGCTCTTGCGCCGCGCCGTCCTGGTTGATGCGATGTACGCTGAGCCCCCGGATCCACGAACCATTCGGGTGCAGCCATGAACGTAGATGAACTGGTAGCGATCGACATTCACACCCACGCCGAGGTTTCTACCCGCATGCTGCCGGATGAAGCGGAGGCCGAGGCGCTCGAGGCGCGCGGGCGCTATTTCCGCTACGAGGTGAAGCATCCGACGATCGCGCAGATGGCTGCGTACTACCGCGAGCGCAAGATCGCGTTCGTGGTATTCACCGTGGACCAGGAGCGCGGCCTGGGGATCAAGCGCATCTCCAACGAGGAGGTGGCCGAGTCCGCGCACGAGCATGCGGACATCTGCATACCTTTCGCAAGCATCGATCCGGCGCGCGGCAAGATGGGCGTGCGCGAGGCGCGGCGG
>SCUF01000274.1 GCA_004298325.1 Betaproteobacteria bacterium
CTGCGGCGGATTCGATTTCGGGCAGGGCTTCCATCACTGGGACCGGTACATCAATACCGACGGCTGCTGGGACCCGGGCAAGGATTTCGTCTTCTCCACGGCCGACGCCGTCGCGCCGACCCAGAAATTCATGAGCCTCTGGCGCTCGCCCAAGCCGGTGATCGCGCAGGTCCACGGCTGGTGCGTGGGCGGAGGCAGCGACTACGCGTTGGCCGCCGACCTCGTGGTCGCGAGCGAAGATGCGCGCATCGGGACCCCGTATTCGAGAATGTGGGGCGCCTATCTGAGCGGCATGTGGATCTACCGGCTCGGGCTGACGAAGGCCAAGGAATACGCGCTCACCGGTAAAGCGCTCTCGGGCCGGCAGGCGGCCGGGATCGGGCTGATCAATACGGCGGTGCCGTTCGCGCAGCTCGAGGCGACTGTCAGGAAGGCAGCCGCCCAGCTCGCCACGATCCCGCTGTCGCAGCTCTCGGCCATGAAACTAGTCGTCAATCATGCGTACGAGAACATGGGCCTCGCTTCGACGCAGACCCTGGGACCGATCCTCGACGGCCTGATGCGCAATACGCCCGATGCGCTGCGCTTTATCGAGCTGTCCCGCAGGGACGGCGTGCGCGCGGCGGTCGCCGAGCGCGACGGGCCTTTCGGCGACTACAGCCAGGCACCGGAGAGCGAGCGTCCGAATCCCGCAAACGTGATCCGGCCCTGACCGCCTGCCCGCGCTCGCGGCGCGCGCCAAGGCGGCCGAGAAGAAGCGCGACGTCGCTCTCGCCGCCTACCATCACTACGAGCTCGCCTCCGCCGCAATGCAGATCGCGATCGTGCTCGCCTCCGCCGAGATCATCACCGGCGTGGTGGCACTCAGCTGGATCGCCGGCGGGCTGGGGCTGCTGGGCATCGCCTTCTGCGTCATCGGGTTCTGGTTCCCGATCGCGGTACACCGCTTCTAGAGCCGCCTCACAGATAACGCTGCCGACCCTCGCCGCCGCCCCCGGCGCCCGCGAGCACGCGGTCGGCCACGAAGGCGTTCGTGGCGCGCTCCTCGCCGAAAGTCGACATCGGCCCGTGGCCGGGCACGAAGGTCACGTCGTCGCCGAGCGGCCAGAGCTGCGTCGTGATCGAGCGAATCAGGGTGTCGAAGTCGCCGCGCGGAAAATCGGTGCGGCCGATCGAGCCCGCGAAAAGCACGTCGCCCACGATCGCCAGCCGGTCGGCGCGAGAGAAGAAAATCACGTGGCCGGGCGTGTGTCCGGGACAGTGGCTCACTTCCAGCCGCACCTCCCCGAAACGCACCTCGTCGCCCCCTTCCAGCCAGCGGTCGGGGTCGAAGGACTCGACCCCGGGCAGGCCAAAACGCTCGCCCTGCAGCGCCAGCTGGTCGATCCAGAACCTCTCCTCGCGCTGCGGCCCTTCCACCGGTACGCCGGTGCGGCGGCGCAGTTCTGCCGTGCCGCCGCAATGGTCGATGTGGCCGTGAGTCAGGAGGATCTTCTCCAGTTCCGCACCCGATTGTTGCAGCGCATCGAGGATTTCGTCGAGATCGCCCCCCGGGTCGACGATCGCGGCGCGGTTCGAGCGCTCGCACACCAGCAGCGAGCAGTTCTGCTGGAACGGTGTCACCGGCACGATGCCCAGTTTCATGTCGCTGATTTTACGTGTACAATGCTTTGCGCTGGTTTCTTCAAGCAGTTCACGCAGGTCCATTCCCGCGGTTTCTTCTTGGCGTTCCGGCAGGTGGGCGAAAGCCCGTTCTTTTTAAATTTTTTGAAAGGTATTTGAAATGGCAAACGGAACCGTCAAGTGGTTCAACGATGCGAAAGGCTTTGGCTTCATCACCCCCGATGGTGGTGGCAAGGACCTGTTCGCGCACTTCTCCGCCATCCAGGGCTCGGGCTTCAAGAGCCTCAAGGACGGCCAGAAGGTGTCGTTCGACATCACCACCGGCCCGAAGGGCGAGCAGGCGATCAACATCCGCCCGCTCTGAGCTTCAGGCCGCACTGAAGAAGGCCCGCTTCGGCGGGCCTTTTTTTTGCCTATACTTTGCGCCGAGGAACCTTTCCCGGAACCCGCCGCGAGGCTGCGCATGCCGCGTGTCGTTTTCAGCTCGCACATCACGCGCCACGTGCCGGTGCCCGACGCCGACGTCGAAGCCGCGACGCTGCGCGAAGCGCTGGAGGCGGTGTTCGCGCGTCATGCCGCGGCGCGCGGCTACGTGCTCGACGAGCAGGGGCACCTGCGCAAGCACGTGGTGGTCTTCATCGATGGCGCGCGCGTGCGCGGGCGCGAGACGCTGGAGGACCCCGTATCCGGCGCGCGCGAGATTCACGTGCTGCAGGCATTGACCGGAGGATAGGAGATCGGCATGAAACCCCAGGCACTGGTGGCAACGCGCAAAGGCCTGTTTCCCCTCTACGACGAAGGCGGTGCCTGGCGGCTCGGCGCGCCGGTCTTTCTCGGCGATCCCGTGACCATGGTGTTGTCGGACATGCGCGACGCTACGCTCTACGCCGCGCTCAACCTCGGGCATTTCGGCGTCAAGCTGCGGCGCTCGCGCGACGCCGGCGCGAGCTGGCAGGAAGTCGCCGCGCCCACCTACCCGCCGCAGGAGGAAGCGCCGCCCGGCGACAAGACGCCGTGGAAGCTGATCCAGATCTGGTCGCTCGAAACGGGCGGCGCGGACGAGGCTGCGGGAACGCTCTGGGCCGGCACCATCCCCGGGGGGTTATTCCGCTCCGAGGACGGCGGCGACTCCTGGAGGCTCGTACGCTCGCTCTGGGACCGCGGCGAGCGCGCCGAATGGTTCGGCGGTGGCTACGATCACCCGGGAATCCACTCGATCCTGGTCGATCCGCGCGCCAGCGCATCGGTCCTGGTGGCAATCTCCTGCGGCGGCGTCTGGCGCACGCGCGACCGCGGCGCGAGCTGGTCGCTCGCCGGGCAGGGTCTGCGCGCCGCGTACATGCCGCCCGAGCGCCGTGACGACCCCAACATCCAGGATCCGCACCGCGTGGTGCAATGCCGGGCCGCGCCCGAAGTGCTCTGGACGCAGCATCATTCGAGCATCTACCGTTCCAGCGACGGCGGCGCGCAGTGGCGCGAGGTGGAGGGGCAAGCGCTGTCGCGTTTCGGTTTCGCGGTTGCGGTGCATCCTCAGGATCCCGACACCGCCTGGTTCGCGCCGGCGGCGAAAGACGAATGCCGCGTGCCGGTGGATGCGCGCCTCGCCGTGACGCGCACGCACGACGGCGGGCGCAGCTTCGAGACGCTGCGCGCAGGGCTGCCGCAGGAGGATTGCTACGACCTCGTCTACCGTCACGGGCTGGACGTCGATGCGGGCGGGACGCGCCTGCTGATGGGCTCGACCACCGGCGGGCTCTGGGCGAGCCGCGACGGCGGCTCGAGCTGGCAGGCGCTCGCGCGCCATCTGCCGCCGATCGCCTGCGTGCGCTTCGTCTAGCGAACCCGGAAATGAAACGCCCCGGTGCGCTTGCGCGCCCGGGGCGTGTGACGCTTAAGGCACGCCGGCGCTTAGCTGGCAGCGCTCCTGATCCCGCGAGTTGATCCGGTCATGGAGTCTTGCCCACCGGAACTGCCTTGGGTATCTCTCACTGGATCACCTCCTTTCGTGGTTGCCAGCCGGCAGTGTAGCCAAGCTCAAGTCCGCCCGCAAATCGCTCACGCCCCGGCGGGCGCCAGTGCGCCCAGGCCGCGGCGCACCGGCGGCGGACGGTCGTCCATCATCCATTGCAGCGCGAATGCAAGCGCGCCGATCGCGATCAGTGCGCCCCAGGCGAAGTCGTAGCTGCCCGTCCAGCCGAACACCAGGCCTCCCATCCAGGCGCCGAAGAACGAGCCGACCTGATGGCTGAAGAACACCACGCCGTAGAGCGTGCCGAAGTGCGTCAGGCCGAAGACGCGCGCGAGGATGCCGGTGACCAGCGGCGAAACGCCGAGCCACAGCATGCCCATCGCCGCGGCGAACACCAGCGTCGAGGTGGCGCTCACCGGCACCAGCAGGAATATCACGATGAAAAGCGTGCGCAGCAGGTAGATCAGCGCGAGCAGGTGCTTCTGGCTGTAGCGCGCGCCGAGCAGCCCGAAGCAATAGGTGCCGATGGTGTTGAACAGGCCGATGAGCCCGAGCGCGGTTGCGCTGACGCCCGGCGCGACGCCGCACAGCTGCAGGTACGCCGGAAGGTGCGTCGTGATGAACACGAGCTGGAAGCCGCAGGCGAAAAACGCAAGTGTCATGAAAACGTAGCCGCGATGAGCCAGCGCGTCGCGCAGCGCCTCGCCGATGGATTGCGGCAGCGCCCTTGCGCCTGCGGCCGCGGGCTGCGCATCGAGCGCGATTTCCAGGCCTCTGATCGGCAGCGCGAACGCGACCATCGAGCCCGCGATCGCCGCGAAGGCGATCATCGCCACCTGCCAGCCGAAGGCGTCGATCAGCCCCTGCCCGAACGGCGCCAGGACCAGCGTGCCGAGCGAGCCCGCCGCCGCGACGAGGCCCACCGTCTGGCTGCGCCGCTCCGGCGGCGTCGCGCGCGTCACTACTCCCATCAGCACGCCGAACGCCGTGCCCGCGGTGCCGATGCCGAGGAGAAATCCGGCGACATCCAGACCCAGCGTGCCGCGCGAGACCACCATCAGCAGCAGCCCGGCGGCATAGCAAAGCGCCGTCCAGACGAGTACCGGTCGCGCGCCGTAGCGGTCGGCGAGCGCGCCGACGAAGGGCTGCGAGATGCCCCAGACGATGTTCTGCAGGGCGATCGCGAAGCCGAAGCTCGCCGCCGAAACGCCGATGTCGAGCGTCATCGGCCGCATGAAAAGGCCCAGGCTCTGGCGCAGGCCCATGCAGATCGAGATGATGGTCCCGCTCAGGACGAGCAGCAGGATCATCGCGCGGCGGTTGGGGGCGGCCATGAGCCGCTACTTATACCGTCAAGCGCGCCGCGGCAGAACGCCGTTTCGCAGCCCGGGCGGGGCGGGCCGCGTAGAATCCATCCAGCCGTGGTACCGACGATTCGCGAATCGACCGGCAAAGGATGATCGCATGGCCAAGGCATACTGGATCTCGTGTTACCGCTCCATCAGAAACCCTGGCGCCGTCGCTGCCTATGCGAAGCTCGCCGGCCCGGCACTCAAGGCCGCGGGCGGGCGCCCGCTTGCGCGCGGCACGCCCGAGCAGACCTACGAGGCGGGGCTCAAGCTGCGCACCGTCCTGATCGAATTCGACAGCGTGGCGCAGGCGATTGCCGCCCACGACAGCCCTGGCTACCAGGAAGCATTGCGCGTCCTCGGTGACGCCGTCGAGCGGGACCTGCGCATCGTCGAAGGCGAAGCCTGAACGTGGACGAGCTGCTGCACGAAGTGCGCGACGGCGTCGCCTACCTGACCTTCAACCGGCCGCAGGCGAGGAACGCGCTCACCTTCGCGATGTACGACCGCCTCGCCCAGATCTGCGCGCAGGCGAACGCGGACCGCTCAATCCGTGCCCTGGTGCTCAGCGGCGCCGGCGACAAGGCTTTCGCCGCAGGCACCGACATCTCGCAGTTCCGCACCTTTGACAAGGAGCAGGACGCGCTCGATTACGAGGCGCGCATCGACCGCTCGCTCGGCGCGCTCGAGCGCTGCCGCGTGCCCACCATCGCCGCCATCCAGGGCGCCTGCACCGGCGGCGGCGCCGGTATCGCCGCCTGCTGCGATCTCAGGATCGCCGCGAAGAGCGCCCGCTTCGGCTTTCCGGTGGCGCGCACGCTCGGCAACTGCCTGTCGATGCAGAACTACGCGCGCCTCGCGGCGCTGCTCGGGCCGGCACTCGTCAAGGACATCATCTTCAAGGCCCGGCTGATCGAGGCGGAGGAGGCACTCGCGATCGGGCTGGTCGGCGAACTGGTGGACGATGGTGCCGCGCTGATGCAGCGCGCCGAGGAACTGGCGCGCCTGGTCGCGAGCCACGCCCCGCTCACGCTGCAGGCGACCAAGGAGGCGCTGTTCCGGCTGCGGCCGCGCATTGCGCACGGCGAGGGCGACGACCTCGTGCTGATGTGCTACCTGAGCGAGGACTTCCGCGAAGGGATGGACGCCTTCCTCGGCAAGCGCAAGCCCGTCTGGAAGGGACGCTAGCGCGTGACTGCCGCGGCGTCGGCTTCACGGCTTGGGCTCGACGTAGACCATCCACGACACGCCGAAGCGATCGGCGACCATGCCGAAGCGCGGCGAAAAGAATGTCTTGGCGAGCGGCATCTGCACCTGTCCGCCGTCGGCGAGCGCGGCGAAGAGCTGGTCGGCGCGCGCCTCGTCCGGCACCGTGAGCGAGAGCGAAAAGCCCTGGAAGCTGGGTTGACCCCGGCAGTGGCCGTCGGAGGCCATGACGACGCTGTCGCCGATGCGAAGGCTCGCGTGCATCACCTTGTTTTCCGAGCCGGGCGGCAGCATCCCCGGCGCCGGCGGCTCGGGGCTTTCCCGGTTGCGTATCAGCATCATCAGCTCGGCGCCGAGCGCCTTGCGGTAGTACTCGAGCGCCTCTTCGCAGCGCCCGTCGAAGAAAAGGTAGGACTGGATTTGCATGCTATCTCCTTGGTGATTATCCGACGTACGCCCGCTTCAGGGCGTCGATGTCGAGCTTCTTCATTTGCAGCAAGGCGTTCATGACTCTTGCGGATTTTCTGGCATCGGGATCGATCATCATTTCCTGCAGCGCGGCGGGTACCACCTGCCACGACACGCCGAACTTGTCCTTGAGCCAGCCGCATTGCTGCGCCTTGGCATCCCCGCCCGCGGACAGCTTCTTCCAGTAATAGTCCGCTTCCGCCTGCGTCTCGAAATTGATCTGCAGCGAGATCGCCTCTTCGGCTTGATCGTCAAACCACAAACACGGCGCAATCCTTTGCCTGATCGGCATGGTCGAGCTCCTGTTCAGGCGCTCACAGCTGCACCTGCACCTTGAATCCGCCCCAGAACATGCGCTTGCCGTCGAACGGCATCGCCTTCGGATCCATCATCTTCGCCAGGCGCGGGTCTTTCATCACCTGCGCTAGGATGCGGTCGCGGTGCCGGCGCGACTGGTAGACGATCCACGAAAACCACACCACCTCGCCCGGCCTGAGCTTCACCGCCTGCGGAAACGACGTCTGCTTGCCCGGCTTGACGTCATCCGCGACACACTCGACGTACTGCAGCGCGCCATGCTCGCGCCAGACCTTGCCCGCCTTGCGCGCCATGCGGCGATAGGCCTGCAGGTTTTTCTTCGGCACGGGTACCACGAATCCGTCTACGTAAGGCATGAATCCTCCTTGGTGTATTGGGTTGTCACATCTCCAGCAGCGCTCGCTCGAGCTTTGCGAACGACTCACTCCAGCCCTGACGGTGGCTGTCGCGCACCGTCTCGTCGGCGAAGCGCTCGTGCCGGAAGACGAGTTCGGTGCCGCGCGCGACTTGCCTGAACTCGATCGTCACGAGCGACTCGCGCTCGGGCGTGGTCCGCGGCCAGACCCAGGTGAACACCAGCCTGCGGTTGGGCACGACCTCCCGGTAAACGCCCTGCACTTCGTGCGCCGCACCGTCGGCACCGCCGAACACGATGCGGTAGCGCCCGCCCGCGCGCAGATCGAGCTCGACCTGCGATACCGGGTCGTTGCCGCCGGGCCCGAACCAGCGCTTCAGCGCCTGCGGGTCGGTCCACGCGCGCCAGACCGTTTCCGGCGCGACCGGGTAGAAGCGCTCGATGACGAGGAAGGGTCCTGCCGTGATTGCGGCTTGTTCCATCGCTGCAATTCCTCCTGCTGATAAAGGTAACGCCCGAGCGCATCGAGTTTCTCGCTCCAGAATTTTTCGTAGCGCTGCATCCAGCTCGCGGCGGTCCGCATCGGCGCAGCCGAGAGCTCGCAGCTCACCACCCGCCCAGTCTTCGAGCGCGCGACCAGGCCGGCCGCCTCGAGAACGTGCAGGTGCTTCATGAACCCGGGGAGCGACATCTCGTGCGGCGCCGCGAGCTCCGAGACCGCACGATCGCCTGCGGCGAGGGACTCGAGAATCGCGCGCCGCGTGCGGTCCGCGAGCGCGCCGAAGACCGTGTCGAGGCGATCGTCTGAATACTTAACCATTAAGTTTAGTCTCCACCGGACCGGGCGCGGCTGTCAAGCCCGCCCCGCCAGGCCAGGCGCGAAGGCATCAGATGAGGTGCTGGCGGAAGAACACGACCGTCCGTTCCCAAGCGAGCTTCGCCGCCGCCTCGTGGTAGCGCGGGGTCGAGTCGTTATGGAAGCCGTGCTGCGTGCCCGGGTAGCGGCGCAGCTCGTAGCGCGCACCAGAGGCCTTCAGCGCCGCTTCGAAGGCGGGATAAGTCGCGTTCACCCAGTCGTCCTTCTCCGCCAGGTGGATGAGGAGCGGCGCCCGGATTTTCGGCACCGACGCGGTCTCGGCCGCCACGCCGTAGAACGGCGCACCCGCCTGCAGCTCGTCGCCGAGCGCCGCCGCGAGGTAGTTGGTCGTGCCCCCGCCCCAGCAGAATCCGGTCACACCCAGCTTGCGCGTGGAGCGTGCGTCCGACTTGAGGAAGCGCGCGCTGTTCAGCATGTCCGCGCGCAGCTTCGCCTGGTCAAGCTTCGCCTGCAGCGCGCGGCCGTCGTCGTCGTTCCCGGGATAGCCGCCGAGCGGCGCGAGGCCGTCCGGCGCGAACGCCAGAAAACCCGCCACCGCCGCGCGCCGCGCCACGTCCTCGATATACGGATTGAGACCGCGGTTCTCGTGGATCACCAGCACCGCCGGCCACGGCCCCTGCCCCGCCGGCTGCGCCCGGTAGCCGCGCATCGTCCCTGAATTCCCGCCGGGCGACGGGTACGTCACGTATGTCGCCCGGATCCGGTCGTCGGCAGGCGCGATGGTCTGCGCCTGCGCGTAATCGGGCATCATCCCCTGCGCCATCGCCAATCCCGCCGTCCCCAGCGCCGCCGCGCGCGCCAGGAACTGCCGCCGATCGAGGCGGCCGTGGCAGTACTCGTCGTAGAGTTGGAAGACCTGCCCGTCGATTTCAGTCTGCGTGATTGCCTTCATGATTTCCTCTGGACGTGCCGGAACCGCTCATGCGGACATTTTGCCCACGGTCGCGCGCGCATCGCAATGCGCGCGCGGTGATGTCCGGCGTGCGCGAACGCGACTGTAGGACGGACGACGACAGGCGCGGCGCGAAGCGTCCGACAGACACGCGCGCGGCCTCCACCTAGCATGATTTGCGTCGCCATGCCGGGTCCCTTCGATGAAACGATTCTGGAACCGCCCACTGCGCGCGCCGAAGGTCGCGGCGCTGGGCCAGGCCAGCGCCGGCTTCGCGCTGTGGTGCGCACCGGCGGCGGCGCTCGCGCAATTCGCCGTCGGTATCGCCATCGGCCTACCGCCGCCGGTGGCGGTGTTCGAAGCGCCGCCGCCACCGCGAGTCGGCTACGTCTACGCGCCCGGATACTGGGCCTGGCACGGCGACCGCCACATCTGGATCGGCGGGCGCTGGATTCTGCGGCGTCCCGGCCATTACTGGGTGGCCGATCGCTGGGAGCCGGTCGCCGGCCACTGGCGTTTGGTGCAGGGCTACTGGGCACCGCACGGGCGCAGGCACAAGGGCTGGCGCGGGCGCCACTGAAAATCGCACGGGCAACCGGCTGACGAGGAGACTGCCATGCCGCAGATCGAACACGAACAGGAAAAGACCCGGACCACCGTGACCAACCCGCTGCGCAAGGAAATCGTCTACACGACGACGGGTCGCCTCGGCTTCCTGCAGAGCGAAACCGCGCACACCGTGACGATCCAGCTCGCGCCCGACAGAACCCTGACGCTGCCGAAGGAAGAAGTCGATTGCCGCTTCAAGCTGATCTGAGCGAGCCGTCAGCCGATCAGCCGTCGCCATCGAAGAGCGTACCCCCCCAGGGGCTGGCGCGCGTCTTCGACGCGATGCCGCGGTTGTTCGTCCCCGCCTTCACGATCTTCTTCCTCGGCTTCGCGCTGCTCTACGCGGCCCATGCGGTTTCCGAGATCGTGATGCCGCTGCTCGAGAACGGCGACCTGACCAAGGGGCTGTTCAAGGGCCTGCACACGGGCGTGGTGGCGCTCGCCGTCTACGAGCTGGCCGAGATCATGCACCAGGAGTACGAGCACCACGGCAGGCCGCAGAATGCGATCGTGCGGATCCGGCGCGGCGTGGCGCGCTTCGGCAGCGTGGTGGTGGTCGCGCTGGTGCTGGAGTCGCTCATCATGGTGATCAAGTACAGCCAGCAGGACCTGGCGGGATTCCTGTACTACCCGGCGGCGATCATCGCCTCGGCCGCAGTCCTGCTGGTCGCGCTGGGCCTGTTCACGCGCCTGACGTCGCTGCCGATGCGGCAGGATTCGGCATAGCCGCTGCGGGCGGGCGCATAATGCCGCGCTGGAGTTCGGCATGCAATTTCCCTACGCGCACGCGTCGCACGCAGACTGGTCGCAGGCGCTCGCGCGCTGCCTCGCGGCGCTTGCCGCCCAGTCGAAGCGGCCGGGATGCGTGCGCGAACCGAATCTCGGTTTCGCCTATCTGACCGAACCGTTGCAGCCGCATGCGCAGGCCATCGTCGCGCGCCTGAAGGCACATACCGGCATCGAACACTGGATCGGCGCGAGCGGAGTCGGCATCTGCGCGACGGGAACGGAGTACCCCGAGGGACCGGCCCTCGCGGTCATGCTGGGACGTTTCGAGCCGGGGAGCTTCAGCGTATTTTCCGGCGCGCAGCGTCCGCCCGCGCTCGGCGTACGCACGGCGAGCGGCGCCGCGGCCGCCTACACCGCCCTGGTACACGCCGATCCGTACACGCCGGAGCTGGCCGGGCTCATCGTCGACATGGCGGGCAAGGTCGAAACCAATTATCTCTTCGGCGGCCTCGCCTGCGGCGCGGGTGCCTGCACGCTGATCGCCGACCGGCCGCTCGAGGGCGGGCTCTCGGGCGTCGTCTTCGCCGGCGACGTGGGCCTGGTGTCGCGCGTGTCGCAGGGTTGCTATCCGTTCGCCGCCGAGCGCCTGGTGACGCGGTCGCAGGACAACGTCATCTTCGAGCTCGATGGCGAGCAGGCGTTCGACGTGCTCCTGCGGGACGCCAACATCCCCGAGCGCGTGCGCCGCGGCGGTCCGGACGAGCTGCGCGCGGCGCTGAATCCGATCGCGCGCCGGGGGCTGTTCGTGGGCATCACGCCGTCGGAATCGGGCGCGTACCGGGAACGCACCCCGGTGTCGGACTATGTCGTTCGCCACGTCGTCGCGGTCGATCCGGGCGACGGCAGCGTCTCGATCGCGGCGCCGATCGAGGATGGCGCGCGGGTCGCGTTCTGCGCGCGCGACGCGACGGCCGCGCGCAAGGACCTGGTGCGGATCTGCACGCAGATCCGCGAGCACCTCGACGAGCGCGGCGGAGCGGGCGGCGTGCCCCTGGAGGCGAAGGGCGCGGTGTACGTGTCGTGCAACGGCCGCGGCCGGCACCTGTTCGGCAAGCCGGGCGAGGAGCTGAAGATCATCCGGCAGCGGCTGGGGGACGTGCCGCTGGTGGGGTTTTATGCCAACGGCGAGATCGGGGGGCAGAACCTGTACGGGTTCACCGGCGTGCTGACCGTGTTTTACTGAGGCGGCGCGTACAGGCCTCGCTCAGCGGCACGGCGCGCGCAGAGCACGGCGGCGAGTTCGAACGCCGGGATTTCGACCTGCGCGGCCCTCGCGAAAGCGAGCGGCGTCATCAGCTGGGATTCGATTTCCATCGGCCTGCCGCGCTCGAAGTCCTGCAGCATCGAGGGCTTGTGCCCGGCGATGCCCGGCACCTGGCCCCCGGGGCGCCGGGGTGCGCCTTCGACCGCGATGCCGTGCGCCCGCGCAATCGAGATCCCCTCGGCCGAAATGCGGTCCCGGATGCGCCCGAGGTCGGGGTCGCTCACCATCGCGCCGGCGGTCAGGCCGGTGAGCGTGCAAAGGGTCGAACTGCCGAGATTGAGCACGAGCTTTGCCCAGATGGCCTGGCGGATGTCGGTAGTCTCGGGCGAATGCAGGCCGCTCGCCGCAATCAGTTTCCTCAGCGCCACGATGCGCGGCGTCTGGCCGTCGTCGGGTTCGCCCACCGTGAGCATGTTGCGTCCCGGAGTCGAATTCTCGATCACGCCTGGCGCAGCGACGTGGTTGGCGGAAAACACGACTGCGCCCACGATGCGTTCCGGGGAGACCGCCTTCGCCAGCACGCCCGCAGGATCGAGCCGGGAGAGATCCGGCGGCCGCGGCCGCTCGGGCGCGAGGCCCTGCGCGTACCAGAACGGAATCCCGTTCTGCACGAACACCACCGGCGTGTCCT
>SCUF01000275.1 GCA_004298325.1 Betaproteobacteria bacterium
GGGCATTCCGGTGGCGCCGGCGGTGATCGGCCTGATCCTCGGCCCGCTGGCGGAAACGCAGTTCCGCCGCGCGCTCTCGATCAGCCAGGGCGACGCGAGCGTGTTCTTCACGCATCCGATCTCGGCGGGCTTCCTGGCGCTCACCGCGCTGCTGATCGTCGCGCCCTGGGTCGTGCGCCGCTTGCGGCGCGCGAGCGCCTGAGCTATCGAGCCGGACTGCGGCGCCCGCGCGACGTCAGCACGGCGCGCGCCTCGCGCTTGTGCGTCTCGACGATGAAATCGGCCAGGAGTTGTAGTTCTGCGGTGCGCGCACTGGAGGGCCGGCTGACCAGCGCGAGGGTGCGGCGCGGCGCAGGCGCCGCGAGCGGGCGTGCCACCAGTCCGGTGCGCTGCAGCAGCCCGCTCTTCAGCGCGATCTCGGGCACCAGCGCGAGACCGATGCCCGATTCGACCATCTGCACCAGCGTCAGCAGGCTGGTCGCCTCGATCCCCGAGGGATTGGGCGCAGCGCTGCGCGCGCAGGCCGCGAGCGTGTGCTCGCGCAGGCAATGGCCTTCTTCCAGCAGCAGCAGGCGCTCCGCGATGGGCGCGGTCACGGCGAGCCGCTTTCCCTTGAACGCCGGATCACCGGCGCGCCCGGCGAGCCAGAATTCATCGTCGAACAAGGGCCGCTCGAGCAGCCCGCCGGTATCGTAGGGCAGCGCAATCAGGGCGAAATCGAGCTGCGCCGATCGGAGCCGCGCCAACAGGCTTGCAGTCAGATCCTCCCGCAGCAGCAGCTTCAGCTTCGGGTACTTTGCGCGCAGGCCCGGGAGGATGCGCGGCAGCAGGAACGGCGCGATCGTCGGGATGACGCCGAGGCGCAGCGTGCCGCACATCGGCGCGGCGGCGCCGGAGGCGAGCGCGACCAGGTCCTCGGCCTGGGCGACGAGGCTGCGCGCGCGCGTCGCCACTTCGGCGCCGAGCGGCGTGATCACGACGCGCTGGCGGTCGCGCTCGGCCAGATTGGCCCCAAGCGTCGACTCGAGTTCCTTCAGCCCCGCCGAAAGGGTCGACTGCGTGACGTGGCAGGCGGCCGCCGCGCGCGTGAAGTTGCGCTGCGCGACGAGCGCGATCAGGTACTTGAGCTGGCGCAGCGAGGGCAACGATGCCATATCGAGTAAACCGATTATAGCAAGCAATATTATTCGTTAGACTCGATAAGAGGCCGAAGCCACAATCCGCCCCGTCGCCAGTTCAACTCAAACCCAGGAGCGAAACATGAAACCCGAATCCGTCACCATCCGCAACCTCGAAGCCGCGTTCGCCGGCGAAAGCATGGCGCACATCAAGTACCGCTACTTCGCCAGGCTCGCGCGCGCAGCGGGCGACGCCGAGACCGCGCGCGTATTCGAGGAGACCGCCGACCAGGAAGTGCAGCACGCCTTCGGCCACCTCGATCTGCTCTACCCGAAGACGAAGCTGACGCCCGCGAAGGCGCTCGAGATCGCGATCGAGGGCGAGACCTACGAGTACACCGAGATGTACCCGAAGTTCCGGCACCTCGCGGTCGAGGAAGGCAACAGCGCGGCGGTCAGGGAATTCGACGCGCAGATCGCCGAGTCGAAGGAGCACGCCGAATCCTTCAAGCAGACGCTGGAAAAGGCGGCGAAGCGCTTTGCCGCGCTCGCCAAGGTGGAAGAGCGTCACGCGAACCAGTACCGGGCGGCGCTCGGCAGGGCCAGGGCTTGAATCATTCAACGGACAAGGAAAACGACATGAAAACGTGGCAATGCGTGGTCTGCGGCTTCATCTATGACGAGGCGAAAGGCCTGCCCGAGGACGGCATCCAGGCGGGAACGCGCTGGGAGGACATCCCGGCGGACTGGTCGTGTCCCGACTGCGGTGTCGCCAAGGCGGATTTCGAGATGGTCGAAGCGGTCGCGGCCTGAATCCGTGGATCCGATCGTCATCATCGGCAGCGGACTCGCGGGCTACACGGTGGCGCGCGAGTTCCGCAAGCTCGAGCCGGCGGCGTCGCTCGTCGTGGTGAGCCGCGACGAGGCAAGCTCCTATTCCAAGCCGATGCTCTCCAATGCGCTCGCCGCCGGCAAGGGCGCGGCGCAGATCGCCAATGCAACCGCGGCGCAGATGGCGGAGCAGCTCAAGGCGCGTGTGCTCGCCGGAGCGGAAGCGGCGTCGATCGATACTGCCGGCCGCGTGCTGCAGCTTGGCGGCGATGCCATCCGCTACTCCAAGCTTGTGCTCGCGCTCGGCGCCGATCCGATCTCGGTTCCGATTGACGGGGATGCCGCGGCCGACGTGCTGCAGGTGAACGACCTTGCAGGCTATGCGCGCTTTCGCGCCGCGATCGAAGGCAGGAAGCGGATTGCCTTGCTTGGCGCGGGCCTCATCGGCTGCGAATTTGCCAACGATCTGGCCGCGGCGGGATATGGCGTCGAGGTGATCGACCCGGCGCCGCGGCCGCTCGGCCGGCTGTTGCCGGAGGTTGCGGCCACGCGTGTTCGTGCGGCACTCGAGGCGGTTGGCGTGCGCTGGCACTTCGGCACGGCGGCGAGCGCCGTCTCGCGCACGGCCTCCGGCTTGCGCATTGCTCTTGCGAATGGCGATGAAATCGAAGCGGACGTGGTGCTCTCGGCGATCGGCCTGCGGCCGCGCACGCAGCTCGCGCAACGCGCGGGCCTGAAGACTTCGCGCGGCATCGTCACGGATCGATTCCTGCAGACGAGCGCGCCAGAGGTGTACGCGCTGGGAGATTGCGCGGAAGTCGAAGGGCGGGTGCTGCCTTTCGTGATGCCGATCATGCAGGCGGCGCGTGCGCTGGCGAGGACGCTCGCCGGAGCGCCTACGCCGGTGATTTATCCCGCGATGCCGGTGGTCGTGAAGACGCCGGCGATGCCCGCAGTCGTATGTCCTCCGCCGGCGATGGCGGGCGCCTGGCGTGTCATCGAAGATGCCGCTGGTGTGGAGGCGCTCTACGAGGAGGAAGCGGGCCGGCTCACGGGGTTCGCGCTCGTCGGCGCCGCGTGCGTGCGCAAGAACGCGCTGGCGAACGCGTTGCAGCCCGACTAGGAGTTCACGCCAAAGCCCGAGCCGCCCTTGCGATACGCCTCGCGCGGCGGGCTGAAAATGTCGAGCACCACCGCGCCGCCGGCGCCGGCACGGATGCCGTGCGGCACGCCGCCCGGGGTGTGCCAGAACTCGCCCGTGCCGACCGCAACTTCCTCGCCGCCCTGGATGCGCGTCGCCGAGCCTTCGAGCAGCACGCCCCATTGCTCGTTGGGATGGCTGTGCAGCTGGCCGACCGCGTTCGGCGCCAGGCGGACCACCGACAGCATGACGTGCTCGCCGACGAAGATCCGCGTCTCGATGCCCTCGGCGAGCGTGCGCGCGATGCCGCGCGCATCGTTGGCGAGGCTGTAGACCCAGTCGGCTTTCTGCATGTCGTCCGCCGCCCGGCGCTCACTCCGGCAGTGCGACCTTGCCGTCGACGCTGAACTGGTAATCGCGGAATACGTGTTCGGCGCTGAGCAGGCGGTAGCTGCCATCAGGCAGCCGCGTGCTGGTGTGCTTGAGGCGGTAGGTGTAATGGCCGCAGGTCCAGCAGTCGAAGTTGCGCATGTGGGTGCACAGGCAGGTCTTGTCCATCACCACCACCTTCTTCGCATCCGGGTGCGCCGCGACTTCGCGGTTGTAGGCGGTGATGTAGGCGCAGTTCCCCGAGCCGTCGAGCAGGTAGCCGTAGGCCTCGCAGTTGGGCCGGATGCCGGCGCCGATCGCCGGACTGCCCTTCAGCATGCGCATCGGATAGCCGGTCGGCGAGATCATGTTGACTTCGATGTCGTCCTCGGCCGCCTTGAAGTACTCCTGCTTGATGCCGTCGGGCAGGCCGCATTCGCGCGTCACGGTGAAGCGCGTCGCCACCTGCACCGCCGCCGCGCCGCTCTCGAGGTAGGACACCGCGTCGCTGCCGGTGAAAATGCCGCCCGCGGGAATGAGCGGGATCGCCAGCTTCTCGGCCTGCAGGTATTGCAGGATCTCGCCCGTGATGGCGCGCAGGTCGTATTTCGCCCAGTCCATGCCGAAACCGAGGTGGCCGCCGGCGAGCGGGCCCTCCACGATGACGTAATCGGGAAGGCGGTTCAGGCGCGCGTTCTTGCGCAGGAACAGCTGCAGCGCGCGCAGCGACGAGACGATGATGCCGAGCCTGGCGTGGCGAAAGCGCGGGTGATCCTCCATCAGCGCAAACGATCCCAGATGCAGCCCCGCCGAGAGCGTGATGCCGTCGATTCCGGCATCGAGCGCCGAGCGCAGGCGCACGCGCAGCGTCTCGCGCGGCGCGTTCATCGTCAGCTTTTCCATGCAGTTGATGAAAATCAGCCCGTCGCCGCGCTTGGCCGCCATGGTGCGG
>SCUF01000276.1 GCA_004298325.1 Betaproteobacteria bacterium
GCGGTTGCGCAGCCGCTGCTCGCCGAGGTCCTCGACCGAGGCGTCGACGCCGCTCGCCAGCTGATCGCGCACCGGCGCGGAAACCACCGTCTCGCCGGGATTCGCCAGTTCGGCCAGGCCCGCCGCGACGTTCACGCCGTCGCCCAGCAGGTTGAACGTCTCGACGATGACGTCGGCGAGGTGAATTCCGACGCGCAGCGCGAGGGGCGGCGCAGTGGTCTCCGAGTTGAATCGGGCGAGGCCGCGTTGCAGCTCGAAGGCGCACTCGATCGCAAGAACGCCATCCGGAAAATCCGCGACCAGTTCCCCGCTCTGCAGCTTCGACAGGCTGCGGCCGGCGCGCGACGGAATCACTTCCGTGCAGGCGTGCGCAAGGAACGCCCGCCAGCGCTGGATGGTGCGTTCCTCGTCGCGCTCCATCATGGCCACGGCATCGGAGGCGTTGGCGACGAGAATCGCGCGCCGCTCGCGCCGGGAGCGCACGCCCGTGTATCCAGTCGGTTCGACCGAGGGAAGCTCCGGAAACGGCTGCTGTTCGGGACGCGATTCCGTCACCAGCTGTTGCAGTGCGGCCACGTCGCGCAGCACGAGGGCGCGGCCGGCGCGCTCGAGCAGACCTTTCCGGCCCAGACGGGACAGTTCGCGCGTCACCTCCTCGCGGGACGTGCCCACTTGGCTGGCGATCTCCCGGTGCGTCGGCGCGCGTTCGATGCGGGACACGTTGGCCTGCACCCCCGCAAGCCGGGCGAGGCGCAGCAGCTCGTGCCGGACCCTGGACTGCACGCGCTGGGCGCCGAGGTCGATCAGGCGATCGGCCAGCTCGCGCACGGAACCGCTCAAGCGGCGCAGCACGTGCTCGCGCACCGAGGCATGATTCGCGAGGATGGACCGGAACGCCTCCGGCGGCATCGACGCGAGCAGCGACTCGCGTACCGCGACGACGTCGGCCATGTGGGCGCGGCCGTCGATGGCGGAATGCTCGCCGAACATTTCCCCGGCCGGCAGGTCCCGCAAGATGATCCGGCGCCCGCGTCCGGCCTCGGCCGAAACACGCACCATGCCGGCGATCACGAAATAGACGTCGCGATCCGCGCCGTCGCGCCGGATGACGCACTGGTTGCGCTTGCAGCGCGTCCAATTGCACTGATCCGCGATCTCCCTGAGGGCGCGCGGATCCAGTCGCTTCAGGATGTTGACCCGTTGCAGGCCGAGCACCGCCGAGGCGCGGATTGCGCGATTCCTGGGTGCGCCGCGGCGCGGCCGAGCGGTGGCCATCAATGCGCCTTCGGCCGCTTCAATTCCGGAGGCTGTCGCGGACGGTCATCGCGTTCAGGCGGCCACATGAATTCAAGCAGCCGATTCCAGTCCGCTGCGGCGGGCGCAGTCGCCGCCACCTCGCACGCGCGCACGCCGTCCGGGACCAGACGCGTCGCGCCCGTCAGCACCAATGCCGTCGCCGCCGTCTCCACAGTATCCGTCTCCCCGGAACGTGAGCGCTTGCGCTGCCGCTGGCATAGAATACCCCAAGCAATCAGGGTTTCTGATCAGCGGCACCGGATCGGATCGGGGGGTCACGATGGCACATGCGGTCTCGCATGATTTTCTGCAGAGAATCCGGGACATCTTTGTTGCCGAAACCGGCGTCGATCTCGTGCCCGATGCGCTGGCGCGGCTGCAAGCCGCCCTTGCCGGGGCACCGGATCAGGCCGCGGCCAATCCGCCTGCCGCGGAGGCTTCGAACCGCGAAGTCACCGTCCTGCTCGCCGACCTGCGCGGCTTCAGCTCGATCTCCGAGGCCTATCCGGTGGCGAAGGTGCTCGAGCTGCTCAACCGCTACCTCGGGCGCATGTGCGAGATCGCGGTGCATAACGGCGGCACCATCGACAAGTTCATGGGCGATTCGATCATGGTGCTGTTCGGCGCGCCGCAGCAAGGCGACGACGACGCACGCCGTGCCGTGACCTGCGCCGCGCAGATGCAGATCGCGATGGACGAGGTCAACCGCGAGCACGCCGCGCAGAAGCTGCCGGAGATCTACATGGGCATCGGCATCAACACCGGCCGCGTCATGGCGGGGCTCCTCGGCTCGGCGCTGCACTCGGAGTACACGGTCATCGGCGACGAGGTGAATTTCGCCTCGCGCATCGAGACCTTCAGCCTGCGCGGCCAGGTGCTGGTGAGCGAGAGCACTTTCGAGCGCTGCCGCGGCTTCGTCGCCACGGCCGCGCCGATGGACGTGCACGTCAAGGGCAAGTCCAGGCCGGTGCGCCTGCACGAAGTGCTGGCGATCCCGTCGCTCGGCCTGCAGCTGCCGCGTCAGGAAGTGCGCAAGAGCCCGCGCGTCGAGGTGAGGATCCCGTTCACCTACCAGCCGGTGGTCGACAAGATCGTGATGCCGCAGGTGCGCACCGGCGTGATCCTCGACCTGGGCTATCACGGCATCTTTGCCGAGGTCGAGCCGGGCCTGAAGACGCATTCCGACATCCGCCTGGGCCTCGATCTTTCGCTCGTCGGCGGCCGCGCCGACGACGTCTACGCCAAGGTGCTCGGCACGCACGCCAACAAGGGCCGCCACGTGGCCAGCATGGAATTCACGTCCGTCAGCGTGCCGGGCAATGCCGCGATCCGGCAGTTCGTGCAGACGCTGATCCAGGGCAGCCCGACGAAGTAGAAAAAGGGGTCAGGACCCTTTTCCCGCGGAAACGGGTCCTGACCCCTTTTCAGGCTCCAGCCGCACCACCTTCGACGCCGCGGGCTGCTCCTCGATCTCCGCAGCCTCGATCCTCTGGAACTGCTGGCTGATCTTGTCGCCGGTGATCTGGATCTTTTCGGCGTCCTCGTGCGCCTGCCGGATGTGGTCGGCGAGCTTGCGCAGGCGCTCGTCGAAACGGCCGAACTCCACCGCGAGCCGCGCCAGCGCCTCCCTGATGACGTGGATCTGCTTGCGCGTCTCGACGTCCTTGAGCACTGCGCGCGCGGTATTGAGAACCGCCATCAGCGTCGTCGGCGAGACGATCCAGACGCGCCGCGCCATCGCGTATTCGACCACCTCGCCGTGATAGGCGTGGATTTCGGCGAACACGGCTTCCGCCGGGACGAACATCACGGCGCCGTCCGAGGTTTCGTTGGCGATGATGTATTTCTTCGCAATGTCGTCGACGTGTTTCCTCACATCCAGCCGGAACTGCTTCTGCGCCAGCGAGCGCTCGGCGTCGTTCGCCTCGCGCTCGAACATGCGGTTGTAGTTCTCCAGCGGAAACTTCGAATCGACGCAGACCAGGCCCGTGGGCGCGGGCAGCTTCAGCACGCAATCGGCGCGCATGCCGTTGGACAGCGTGCACTGCATCTCGAAGGCGGCGGTGGGCAGGGTGTTGCGCACCAGCGCCTCGAGCTGCACTTCGCCGAAGGTGCCGCGCGTTTTCTTGTCGCCGAGCAGTTCCTGCAGCGAGACCACGCTGCCGGTGAGGAGCTCGATCTTCTTCTGCGCCTCGTCGATGGTCGCCAGGCGCTGCATGACGTTGACGAACGTGTCGTTGGTCTTGCGGAATCCCTCGTCGAGGCGCTCGTTGACGCGATGCGAGATCTGGTCGAGGCGGCTCGCCAGGCTCTCGCCGATCGACAGCTCCAGCCGGTGCAGCGTGTCGCGGGTACGGTTCAATTCGTCCGACAGGCGCGCCGCCAGGCGGTCTGACTGCTGCGCCAGACCGCCGTGCAGGTCGAGCAGCATCTGGCGGTGCTTGTCTTCGAGGCTGCGGTGCGTGCGCAGCACGAGCCACAGCGCGAGACCCAGGACGACCAGCGCGATGACGATCGCGAATTCAGCCATGGCCGATTCTATCGAGCGCGGCCGGCCAGCGCTCGCAGCGTCCACAGCGCAGAAAAAAGGGCGCCCGCGGGCGCCCTTTTGGCACTCTGGGGTCAGAGTAACGCCGGAGGCGAACGGGAAAGCGGTCCGGGAAGTTACTCTGACCCCATTCCCTTACATGCGATACGCCGCCTCGCCGTGCGAGCTGGTGTCGAGGCCCTCGCGTTCCTCTTCTTCCGCCACGCGCAGGCCGATCGTCATCTGGATCAGCTTGAAGGCGATGAACGCCACCACCGCTGACCACACGACGGTGGTCGCCACGGCGGTCGCCTGCGTCACGAGCTGACCCCAGATCGAGTAATCCGGCGACACCTTGTTGGCGACGTAGTCGTAAATCCCCGAGCCGCCGAGCGACGGCGCCGCGAACACGCCGGTCAGGAGCGCCCCGACGATGCCGCACACGCCGTGCACGCCGAAGACGTCGAGCGAGTCGTCCGCGCCAAGGAGCTTCTTCAGGCCGTTGACGCCCCAGAAGCCGGCCACGCCCGCCGCGAGCCCGATCACCAGAGCGCCTACGACGCCGACGAAGCCGCAAGCCGGCGTGATCGCCACCAGTCCGGCCACCGCGCCCGATGCCGCGCCGAGCGCCGAGCCCTTGCTGCGCGCGAGGCTCTCCACCAGCAACCAGGACAGCACCGCGGCCGCGGTCGCGACGATCGTGTTGAGGAACGCGATCGCCGCGGTGCCGGTCGCCTCGAGGTTGGAGCCGGCGTTGAAGCCGAACCAGCCCACCCACAGCATGCAGGCGCCGATCATGGTGAGCGGCAGGTTGTGCGGCGGCATCGCTTCCTTGCCGTAGCCGATGCGCTTGCCGATCACCCACGCGCCCACGAGTCCCGCGACGCCGGCATTGATGTGCACGACCGTGCCGCCGGCGAAATCGAGCGCGCCCTTCTGCCACAGCCAGCCCGCGGCCGCGGTCACCGCGTCCAGGCTCTTCGCGTCGGTGATGGCGTCGGGCCCGTCCCAGTACCACACCATGTGCGCCATCGGCGCATAGGCGAAGGTGAACCAGAGCACGGCGAACACGAGCACCGCGGAGAACTTGATGCGCTCGGCGAACGCGCCCACGATCAGGCCGCAGGTGATGGCGGCGAAAGTGAGCTGGAAGGCGACGAACACCAGTTCGGGTATCGCCACGCCCTTGGAGAAGGTCGCGCCGAGCGAATCGCCGGTGACGCCCGAGAGGAACAGCTTCGACAAGCCGCCGAAGAAGGCATTGCCCCCGGTGAACGCGATCGAATAGCCGTAGACCACCCAGACCACCGCGATGACGCAGAAGGTGACGAACACCTGCATCAGGACCGAGAGCGTGTTCTTGGCGCGCACCATGCCGCCGTAGAACAGCGCCAGCCCAGGGATCGTCATCAGGATGACGAGCGCGGTCGCGACCATCATCCAGGTGGTGTCGCCCTTGTCCACCTTGGGCTTGGCGGCCTCGGCCGCGGGGGCCGCCGGTTTCGCCTCGGCCGCGGCCGGCGCTGCGGCCGCAGGCGTGTCCGCGGCGGGTGCCGCCGGCTTGTCCTGCGCCAGCGTGGTGCCGGCAAGGGAAATTCCCGCGGCGAGCAGGATCAGTGCAAGAAAGCGCTTCATTTCGTTCTCCTAGAGCGCCGCGGCGTCGGTTTCGCCGGTGCGGATGCGGATGACCCGTTCGAGGTCGAAGACGAAGATCTTGCCGTCGCCGATCTTGCCGGTGTTGGCGGCCTTCTCGATCGCCTCGATCGTCGGCTCCAGCATCTCGGTCTTGACGGCGGCTTCGATCTTCACTTTGGGCAGGAAGTCCACGACGTATTCGGCGCCGCGGTAGAGCTCGGTGTGGCCCTTCTGCCGGCCGAAGCCCTTGACCTCCGTGACGGTGATGCCCTGCACGCCGATCGCCGAGAGCGCCTCGCGCACCTCGTCGAGCTTGAACGGCTTGATGATGGCGGTGACGAGTTTCATGTCGGCCTCAGAAAGTCTTGGTCACCGACAGCACCACGATGCCGCGGCCGGCATCCTTGAGCTTGACGCCGGCGCCTGCGGGAAGCTGGTTGGCGAAACAGTAAAAGCCGGGATTGGCGGGGTTGCAGCTGCCCTTGGCGTCGCTGTCGATGTAGGCGGCGCCGAAGACCCAGCCGTTGACGTCCTTGGTGACACCGACCTTCCAGTCGGTGTAGTCGCCGTCGGAGGCGTCGGTGCCGACGCTCCAGCCCT
The DNA here is from genome assembly GCA_004298325.1 of Betaproteobacteria bacterium. Lineage (GTDB taxonomy): Bacteria > Pseudomonadota > Gammaproteobacteria > Burkholderiales > SG8-39 > 2-02-FULL-66-14. Next base: position 6,059 of record SCUF01000276.1, read on the forward strand.
TCAGCTTGAAGCTGCCGACGTGGCCGTTGACGCCCCAGCCGTTGCCGAGGTCGTAGCCGGCGGAGAAGTCCAGATAGTTCGAGCCCTTGGTGCCCGGCAGCGAGAAGTAGTCGTCGATGGCATGCGAGTACTTGAGCGACAGCCACTTCCAGCTGCCGCCGATGTAGATCTCCTTGTTGTCGACGCGCCCCGTGTGGATCTTGGTGGCGTCGCGCGGGTTGACGAAGGCCGTGCCCGTCGCGAGATTGGCGTCGGTACCCGGGTAGTAGTAATAGATGAAGCCGACGTCGAGGCCGAAGTCGCCGAAGGCTTTCTTCCAGCCGCCGTAGAAGTCCATCTCGAGATTGCCGGCGGGAAAGCCAGCGCCTTCGCTGATATTGGAGTTCCAGTTGCCGAGGTACAGGCCGCTCGCGTGGCCGTAGTCGATCCCGCCCTGCAGCGCCGGCTTGCCGAAGGTCTGGTCGATGCCGCGGAAGCGATAGCTCGAAAACAGCCCGGCGTTGCCGGTCACCGTGTGCGGCGACTGCGGCGCGGCCTGCTGGGCGGTGGCGAGAATCGGGGTGGCGAGCGCTGCGGCGACGCTCAGGGAAAGCAGGGTTTTGCGCACGGTCGGGTCTCCGGTGAATGGTTGAAGGACGGCCAACCCAAAGCACCAACCGTGCCACGCGGCATTTACCAATGAATCAACGAGTTGCAGGGCCTCCCGGGTCGTTACCCCCGCACCAATCGGGGGCACGACGCAAAGCGTGCGCCCGCTGCTGGTGCAGCCGCCTCAGACCGTCTCGCGCAAGGTCAGCGCTGGCGAGGCCGTCAGCACCTTGCGCGCCGAGAGCCAGGCGTTGAGCGAAAGGAGCAGCACGCCGGCGAGCGGTCCAGCGACCCACAACTCCGGACTCGGCGGCAGATCGAGCTCGAAGACGCGCCGCGCGAGCAGCTGTCCGATCGCGGCCGCGCCGACCGTGGCCAGCAGTCCGGCGAGCAGGCCCATGGCGAGGAACTCGACGCGCTGGCTGCCCGTCACCTGGCGGCGCGAGGCGCCGTGCACGCGCATCACCGCCGCCTCGCGCCGACGTTCGTCCTCGGTGGCGACGAGCGCGGAATACAGCACCAGCAAGCCGGCGCCGAGCGCGAACAGGAACACGTACTGCACCGCCGTGATCACCTGGTCGATCACGCCCTGCGCCTGCTTCACCGCGGCACCGACATCGACAATCGTGAGGTTGGGAAAGCGCGCCGTCAGCTCGTTCATCACCTTCTCGGCGCCCGGCTCGAGGCGAAAGGCGCTGATGTAGCTCGCGGGAAAACCTTGCAGCAGGCGCGGCGGCGCGATGACGAAGAAATTCACCTTCATCGAATCCCAGCGCAGCTTCCTGAGCGAGCCCAGGCGCGCGCTGAACGACTCCGAACCCACCGTGAACGTCAGCTCGTCGCCGAGTTTCCAGCCCAGCGTCTGCGCGATGCCCTCCTCGACCGAAATCTCGCGCGCCTCGGGCGCAAACCAGCGTCCCGCGCTCACCGCGTTGTGCGCCGGCGGCTGCTCGCTGAAGGACAGATTGAATTCGCGCTCCACCAGGCGGCGCGCGCGTTCCTCGCCGAAATCGCCCTCCTGCACCGGGCGGCCGTTCAGCGCGGCAAACCGGCCACGCACCATGGGATACAGGTCGGGCACCGCGATGCGGTGCGCGCCGAAGAATTCGCGCACCGCTGCGAGCTGCTCCGGCTGCACGCCGAGCAGGAACCGGTTGGGGGCGTCGGGCGGCGCGCTGCGGCGCCACGCATCCACCAGGTCGTTGCGCGTGAAGCTGAGCAGCAGCACCGCGGTCAGGCCGAGCGCGAGGCTCGCCACCTGGACCGCGTTGCCGCGCGCATGCCGGCGCAGGTTCGCCAGGCCGTAGCGCAGCGCGATGTTGCCGCCGGAGAGGCGCCGCGCCACCGGTGCGCTGGCGGCGAGCCGCAGCGCGGACCAGGCCATCACGGCGAAACCGAGCACCGCTGCGGCGAAGCCACCGACGACGTACGCCCCCATGCGCGCGTCGCCCGCCTGCCACACGAGCAGCCCGGCAAGCGCGCCGAGTCCCGCCGCGTACGCCGCGATCGCGCCCCCTTGCGGCGCGCCGGACTCGCGCCGGATGACGCGCACGGCGGGCACGTTCTTCAGCTGCGCCAGCGGCGGCAGCGCGAATCCGAGCAGCAGCACCAGCCCAACGAGAAAGCCCTGCAGCGCGGGCAACACGGTGGGCGCCGGCAGATCGGCGCGCAGCACACCGCCCAGCGCCGCTGCGATCGCCGTCTGCGCGCCGATGCCGGCGAGGCAACCGAGCGCGCAGGCCGCGGCGCCCAGGTAGAAGAATTCCAGCCCGTAGAGCGCGAGCAGCCTGGCCTGCGTCGCGCCGAGGCAGCGCATCACCGCGCAGCCGTCGAGGTGGCGCTCGACGTAGCGCCGCGTGGCGAGCGCAATCGCCACGCCGGCGAGGATCGCCGCCAGCAGCGCGGTCAGGCCGAGAAAGCGCTGCGCGCGGTCGATCGCCGCGCGCACTTCGGGCCGGCCGCTTTCCAGGTTGTCGACGCGCTGGCCGCGCGCGAGGCGCGTGCGCGCCCAGTCTTCGAGCGCGGCGACGCCCTCGCGCGTGCCCGCGGCGTAGAGGTAGTACCAGACCCGGCTGCCCGGCTGCACCAGGCGCGTGGCGGCGACGTCATCGGCGTGCATGATCAGGCGCGGCGCGATGTTGAAGAAATTCGCCCCGCGCTCGGGCTCGAGCGTGATCACCGCGGCGACCTGGAAGCTGCTCGCGCCGAGCCGCAGGTTCGACCCGACCGGTGCCTCGAGCGACGTCACGAGCCGTTCCTCGATCCACACCGTGCCGCGCGCCGGCCCCGAGGCCGCCGGCGCATCGGGCGCGTTCGGCGCCGGCGCGATGCGCAGCCTGCCGCGCAGCGGGTAGTTCGCGCTCACCGCCTTGACGCCGGCGAGCTGGCCGCGTGCGCTCTCGCCCGTCCCGGTCTGCGCCATGCTGATGAAAGTGACCGCTGCGGCGCGCTCGAGCCCCAGGCGCGCGATTTCCTGCGCCATCGCCGGCTGCCAGGGATGGTCCGAGACCAGCACCAGGTCGGCGCCGAGCAGCTGGTGCGCGTCGCGCACCAGCGCGCGGCTGACGCGGTCGGCAAAGAAGCCGACGCTGGTGACGCTCGCCACCGCGACCACCAGCGCCGCGGCGAGCACGCGCAGCTCGCCCGCACGCCAGTCGCGCGCGAGCATCCGCCAGGCGAGCGCGAGGGTCTTCATTTCGCCTCGGCGATGCGCCCGGCGGCGAGGCGCACCACGCGCGCGCAGCGCTGCGCCAGCGGCTCGTCGTGCGTCACCATCACGAGCGTGGTGCCATAGCTGCGGTTCAGCTCGAAGATCAGCTCGATCACGCCTTCGCCGGAGGCGGCATCGAGGCTGCCGGTGGGCTCGTCCGCGAGCAGCAGCGTCGGACGCACCACGAAGGCGCGCGCGAGCGCCACGCGCTGCTGCTCGCCGCCCGAAAGATGCTTGGGGTAATGCCCGAGGCGCTCGGCGAGACCGACGCGCGCCAGGATCGCGCGCGCCGCCTCTTCGGCGTCGGCGCGGCCCGCCAGCTCGAGCGGCAGCATCACGTTCTCCAGCGCGGTGAGCGCCGGCAGCAGCTGGAACGACTGGAACACGAAGCCCACCGTGCGGCCGCGCAGCGCCGCGCGCGCATCTTCGTCCAGCGCGAACAGGTCGGCGCCCTGCAGCGTCACGCTGCCGCGGGTGGGCGTATCGAGCCCGGCCAGGATCGCGAGCAGGGTGGACTTGCCCGAGCCCGAAGCGCCGACGATGGCGAGCGCCTCGCCCGCCCTGACTTCGAGGTCGATATCGCGCAAAATGACGAGATCGCTCGAGCCGCTCCGGACCGTCTTGCCGATGCCCTTCGCCTGCAGAACCGTGCTTGCGTCAACGCTGCTGTGGATGGCGTCCATGTTCCTGTCGGGAGCGGCGCACGCGGCGCCCGGGATCCTCGTCTTTGGCGACAGCCTCTCGGCGGCCTACGGCCTCGCCGAGCGGCGCGGCTGGGTGGCGCTCCTCGGAGAGCGCCTCCGGCAGGAGCAGCTCGATTATAGCGTCGTCAACGCCAGCATCTCCGGCGAGACCACGGCCGGCGGGCGCGCGCGCCTGGGCAAACTCCTCGCGCAGCAGCGCCCCGCGGTGCTGATTCTCGAGCTCGGCGGCAACGACGGCCTGCGCGGGCTGCCGGTCGCCGAGATGAAAAAGAACCTTGCGGCGATGATCGGCGCGGCACAGAAGGCCGGCGCGCGCGTGCTGCTGTTGGGCATGCGCATGCCGCCCAACTACGGCGAAGCGTACGCGCACGCCTTCGAAGCCGTGTTCAGCGATCTGGCGAAACAACACCGCACTGCGTTCGTACCTGAGCTGACCGCCGGGATCGGCGAGCGCCTGGAGTATTTCCAGGCGGACCGCATCCATCCGAACGAGGCGGCACAGCCGCTGCTGCTGGCGAACGTCTGGCAGGCGCTGCGGCCGCTGCTGAAGGCGGGCGCGACCGCTAAACGACGCTGAGGCGCGCGGCTCCGGCCGCCAGCCGGCCGATGACGCGCGCCTCGGCGAAGCCGCGGCGGTGAAATTCCTCCAGTACCCCGGCTTCCGCCTCGGGCGCGCAGGCCACGAGCAGCCCGCCGCTGGTCTGCGGATCGGTGAGCAGCACGCGCTGCCAGTCCGGTGCGCCCGGTGCCAGCCGCACGTCCTGCCCGTAGCCCTTCCAGTTGCGGTCGCTGGCGCCGGTCTTGATGCCCTGCTGCGCCCACTGCAGCGCCTCGGCGATGAGCGGGAGCTCGGCGAATCGGATTTCCGCGCCCAGCTTCGAGCCGCGCAGGATTTCGAGCAGATGCCCCGCGAGGCCGAATCCCGTGACGTCGGTGAGCGCGTGCACGGCCGGCATCTCGGACAGCGCCATGCCCGGCGTGTTGAGCTTGGTCGTCCACTCGATCATCGTCGCGTAACCCTCCGCGGAGAGTTGACCCTTCTTCAGCGCCGCCGACAGGATGCCGATGCCGAGCGGTTTGCCGAGGATGAGCACGTCGCCCGCGCGCGCCGAGCTGTTGCGCTTGACCTTGTCGGGATGCACCAGGCCGAGCGCCACCAGGCCGTAGATCGGCTCCAGCACGTCGATCGAATGGCCGCCGGCCACGGGGATTCCGGCGGCGTGGCACACCGATTCGCCGCCGGCGAGGATCTGCCCGATCACCGTCAGTGGCAGCTTGTCGAGCGGCATGCCGACCACCGCCAGCGCGAAGATCGGCTTCGCGCCCATGGCGTAGATGTCGGCGATCGCGTTGGTGGCCGCGATGCGGCCGAAATCGTAGGGGTCGTCGACGATGGGCGTGAAGAAATCGGTCGTGGCGACGAGCGCCTGCGCGTCGTTCAGCTTGTAGACCGCGGCGTCGTCCGCCGTTTCCGTGCCCACCATCAGGGCCTCGGGCAGCCCGCGCACCGGCGTCGAGGCGAGCAGCTCGGTGAGCACCGCGGGGGCGATCTTGCAGCCGCAGCCGCCACCATGGCTGAACTCGGTCAGGCGGATCTTTTCGGGAGCGTTCATAGGCGTAGAATTTTAGCGGATGAAACCGGCTGTGAAATCCACGGTCGCGATGAGCGCGGCGGCGCTCGCGCCATTCGACGCGGTGCTGGATGCGCGCTCACCGGCAGAATACGCCGAAGACCACGTCCCCGGCGCGGTCTCGTGCCCGGTGCTCGACGATGCCGAGCGCGCGCGCGTGGGGACGATCTACAAGCAGCAATCGCCCTTCGCGGCGAGGCGCATCGGCGCGGCGCTCGTCGCGCGCAACATCGCGCGCCATCTCGAGACCACGCTGGCGGACAAGCCGCGAACCTGGCGGGCGCTGGTCTACTGCTGGCGCGGCGGCAAGCGCTCGGGTGCGCTCGCGCACGTGCTGCGCGAGGTCGGCTGGGAGGCGAAGACCCTGGAAGGCGGCTACAAGGCCTACCGCCGCCACGTCGTCGAGCAACTGGCCGAGCTGCCGGGCCGAATCACCTTTCGCGTCATCCACGGCGTCACGGGCAGCGGCAAGAGCCGGCTGCTGCGGGCGCTGGGGCGCACCGGCGCGCAGGTGCTCGACCTCGAAGCGCTCGCCGCGCACCGCGGTTCGGTGCTCGGCGAACTGCCCGAGCGGCCGCAGCCCTCGCAGAAACTGTTCGAGAGCCGGCTGCTCGCGGCGCTCGGGCAGCTCGATCGCCTGCGTCCGGTTTACGTCGAGGGCGAAAGCCGCAGGATCGGCCAGCTGCAGGTTCCGGGCGCGCTCATCGAGACCATGCGCGCGAGCGACTGCGTGCTGCTGGAAGCCGACCTCGAGACGCGCGTCGCCCTGCTGATGGACGAGTACCGCCATTTTTTCACCGCTCCCGCGCTGCTGTCGGCACAGCTCGATTGCCTCACCGAGCTGCATGGGCGCGAACGGATCGAGGCCTGGAAGCAGCTCGCCGCACGCGGCGACTGGCGCGGCTTTGTCGCGCGCCTGCTCGAGGAGCACTACGACCCGGCGTACCGGCGCTCAGCGGCGCGCAATTTCGTGCGCCTGCCGCAGGCGACGATCCTGCACCTGCCTTCCGCCGAGGACATGGCCTTCGCGCAGCTGGCGGAGACGATCGCATGAAGCGGCTCGCCGCGGTCCTGCTCGCGTTCGCCGCGGCGCCCGCCAGCGCGCAGGAAGTGCGCGACGCGCTGGAGGTGGGCGACCTGATCTGCGAGATCCGCCACGGCTACCGGCGCGACCTGTTCGCCGCGCTCGCGCCAGCCCGCCCGGCGACGGATCTGATGCTCGTCTATGAAGCGCCCGGCGCGCGGGCGCCGCGCGTAGTGTCCAGCCAGCGCCCCGGCAGGCACGCGATCGAAGTGCGGGTGACGGCAAACGCCGTGCACCTGATCGAGCCGGTGGGCCCGAGCATCCGCCACACCGCGCTCACGCGCTGCCTGCAGGCGAAACCGAAGGACGGTTACGAGATCTGCACGCGCTTCGCGGCGCGGCACGCCTGGCATTTCGACACCCGCGCCTACGCCGATCCCGACGCGGCGCTGGCGCGCCTGTCGAACAGCGTCTCCCAGGGCGTGTGCGAGCCGTGGACGGTGGATTAGTGTTGCAGAATTGCCAATGTCGCCGGCGCACGACGTGATCTGAGTCAATTTTTGCTGGCAGGCACTTTTCGCGGCCTGCGCGGTTCGGTACGTTCTGGCCATGCGTACTCGTGCCAATACCGCTGTGCTGCGCAGTCTGACTGCGTTTTTTTTCGCCTTTGCCGCGGCGACCTTGCCCTCGCTCGCGAACGCGGAGCCCGATACCTGCCGCGTCGGCAACACGACGTTCGAAGGCCTGCAGGCCTGTGCGCTCACGCACCGGATCCGTCAGGGCGAAGAGGTTCCCTTCAGGCCGTTCGAGGTCATGGGACTCATCAATGAGATCTGCGAGGCGCTCGAAGGCCGGATGGACGAGCGGCTGAGGAACGACCCGCGCAAGACGCACTTCAGGACGAAGGACGGGTTCGACTGCTACCGCAGGGGCGAACCGATCCGCTTGCCGCCGATGCGGGCGGCCAATTTCATCCGGCATCCCCTGATTCTCGTGCAGTCCTGGCGGCGTCGCCGGTAAGGTCGCAGAAACCGCTGCGACGCGCCCGGCCGGCGCGGTCAGCCGCGGGCTAGGCGTTCAGCCCCGCCAGCACGCGCACGTGCTGCACCACGCTGCGCCCGAGCGCCGGCAGCGCGTAGCCGCCCTCCAGCAGCGACACCATGCGCCCCCCGGCGTGGCGCTGCGCGACCTCCTTGATCCTTTCGGTCACCCAGCCGTAGTCGGTGTCGTGCAGCCGCAGCATCGCCATGTCGTCTTCCATGTGCGCGTCGAAACCGGCTGAAAAAACCACCAGCCCCGGCCGGAACGCTTCCAGCGCGGGCAGCCAGCGCTGCGTGACGGCCTCGCGGAACTGCTGCGAGCCCGCGCCCGCCGGCAGCGGCACGTTGACCATGTTCGCGGCCGGGTCCTCGGTGCCGCAGTACGGATAGAAGGGATGCTGGAATGTCGACGCCATCAGAACGCCCGGATCGCCGGCGAAGATGTCTTCGGTGCCGTTGCCGTGGTGAACGTCGAAATCGATGATCGCGACGCGCTCCACGCCGTGCGCCCGGAGCGCGTGGCGCGCGGCGACGGCGACGTTGTTGAAGATGCAAAAGCCCATCGGCCGCGCGCGGCAGGCATGGTGCCCGGGCGGGCGCACGGCGCAGAACGCGCTGTCGGCCTCGCCGCGCATCACGAGATCGGTCGCCAGCACCGCGGCGCCGGCGGCGCGCAGCGCCGCGTTGAGGCTGTGCGGATTCATCGCCGTGTCGGGATCGAGGTGCACCGTGCCCTCCTCGGGCGCAAGGCTCCGGATCGCATTCACGTAGTCGATCGGGTGCACGCGCGTCAGCTGCTCATCGCTCGCGAGCGGCGCTTCGTAGCGCGCGAGGAACTGCTCGATGCCGGAGGCGATCAACTGGTCCTCGATCGCGCCGAGCCGTTCGGCACACTCGGGATGCCCCGCGCCCATGTCGTGTTTCAGGCAGTCGGGATGCGTGATGAATGCCGTCGCCATGCCGGTGCGATGATAGCCCATCCAGTACAATCGCCGCATGCTCCTCAGGCGCCAGGTCCAGCCCCCGTCGCCATCGCCCGTGGCGCGCGTGATCGAAGCGGCGAGCGGCATCATCCTCGGCAAGCAGGGCCAGATCCGGCTCTCGCTCGCGTGCCTGCTGGCACGCGGTCACCTGCTGATCGAGGACCTGCCGGGTGTCGGCAAGACCACGCTTGCGCACGTGCTCGCGAAATCGCTCGGGCTGCAATTCCAGCGCATCCAGTTCACGAGCGACATGCTGCCGGCCGACATCCTCGGCGTCGCCGTGTACGAGCGCGACGGCGGCGGCTTCAAGTTCCATCCCGGGCCGATCTTCGCGCAGGTGATCCTCGCCGACGAAGTCAACCGCGCCACCCCCAAGACGCAGAGCGCGCTGCTCGAGGCGATGGAGGAACACCAGGTCACCACCGAGGGTGAAACCCGCAAGCTGCCGGAACCGTTTTTCGTCATCGCAACGCAGAACCCGTCGGAGTCGGTCGGCACCTTCCCGCTGCCGGAATCGCAGCTCGACCGTTTCCTGATGCGCATCGAGCTGGGCTACCCCGACCGCGACGCCGAGCGCGCGCTGCTCTCGGGGGTCGACCGGCGCGACCTGCTGGCGACGCTCGAGCCGTGCATGACGCCCGCCGAGCTGGTGGAGCTGCAGGAAAACGTCCAGGCGGTGCACGTCGCACCGGCGCTGCTCGATTACGTGCAGGCGATCGTCGAGCATACGCGGCGCGCACCGGATTTCGCCGCCGGCCTGAGCCCGCGCGCGGCGCTCGCGCTGGTGCATTCGGCGCGCGCCTGGGCACTGATCGAAGGCCGCGACAAGGTGATCCCGGAGGACGTGCAGGCGGTGCTGCCCGGAGTCGCCACGCACCGCCTGCGCCCGGCGCAGGACGGCGCGCGCCGCGTCGACACGGGCGCCCTGCTGCTCGCGGCGGTGCCGATTCCCTGAGCGGGGCTCGCGCCCCGCGCGCCGTCCTGGGCAGCCCAGACACCCTTCACCCGGCGGACGATTCGCCGCTCGCACGGCCGCAGGCGCCGCGCGCCGCATCGCTGCCGGCCTGGGCGGGCGTGGTGCTCGCCAGCGCCGCCGTGCTGCTCGGACTCGGCTACTGGACCTACCGCGCCGTCGAGGGATCGGTGCGCGAGCTGCGCGCCGCAAGCATGAAGAACCTGCTCGATTCCGAGGTCAACTCGCTGCAGGTGTGGGTGCGCGAGGAGATCGGCGATGCCGAGCGCATCGCGCGCGACCCGCGCGTGCGCGACGCGGTCGCGGCGCTGCTGCGGGTGGCGCTGTCGCCGCAGCGCAGCCAGGCCGAGCTGTGCGCCGGGCCGGCCCGCGCGGCGCTCGAAGTCACGCTGCGGCCGCTGCTGCGCGAGATCGGCGACGCCACCTTCAACCTGATCAGCCGCGGCGGGCGGCTGATCGCGACGCGCTTCGTCGAGTATTGCGGCCTGCGGCTGAACGCCGAGCGCTTTCTGCCGCTGCTCGAGCCGGTGTTCGCCGGCGAGTCGCGTTTCCTGCGCCCGTTCAACGACGCCGATCGCGTGGCGGCGCCGGCCCGCCTGCGCCGCGGCCCGCCGTTCGCCTGGATCGCGACGCCGGTGCGCGACGCCGGGGAGCGCGTGATCGCCGTGCTCAGCATCGCCGAGCCGGCGGACGCGGTGTTCGCCTCGATCCTGCAGGCCGCGCGCCCGGGCGAGAGTGGCGACGCCTACGCCTACGACGAGCACGGCGCGATTCTCTCCGGCGCCTGGGCGGGCGAATCCGCGCCGCTGCACGCGCGACGCGGCGGCGGCGAGCGCGAAGGGGTGGTCCTCGACCCCTATCTGAACCACCGCGGCGTCGAGACCATCGGGGTCTGGCGCTGGCTGCCCGAATACGGCCTCGGCGTCGCCATCGAGATCTCGGCAGCCGAGGCCTACGCCCCCTTGCGCTATCTCAATATCGCCTTCGGCGTGGTCTTCGGCGCGCTGGTGATCGCGGTCGCGGCGGCACTCGCCGCCGGCCTCTCGGTGCTGCGCCTGCGCAACCAGGTGGGCGAGGCGCGGCGCCTGGGCGCCTACGCGCTCGAGGAGCGCATCGGCGAAGGCGGCATGGCCGTGGTGTACCGCGCGCGCCACGCGCTGCTCAAGCGCCCCTGCGCCGTGAAGCTCCTCAGGCCCGCGCGCGCCAACGATGAAACCATCGCGCGTTTCGAGCGCGAGGTGCAGCTCGCCAGCCAGCTCGCGCACCCCAACACGGTCGAGATCTTCGATTACGGCCGCACCGCGGACGGGCACTTCTACTACGCCATGGAGTACCTCGACGGCATCACGCTGGCCGAGCTGGTGTCGCGCGGCGGCGCCGTGCCGGTGCCGCGGGCGTTGCACGTTCTGCGCCAGCTGTGCGCCGGCCTGGCGGAAGCGCACGCGCGCGGCCTGGTGCACCGCGACGTGAAACCCGAAAACATCATGGTCTGCCGGCGCGGCGGCGAGTACGACGTGGTGAAGATCCTCGACTTCGGCCTGGTGAAAAGCATCGCCGAGCCGCACAGCCGCGACCTGACGCGGACGCTGAGAATTCTCGGCACGCCGCTCTACATGGCGCCCGAGCGCCTGCGCAATCCGGCCGACGTCGACGCGCGCGCCGACATCTACGCCGTGGGCGCGGTGGCGTTCTTTCTGCTCACGGGACGCCGGATGTTCGATGCGCCGGACGACCTCGCCCTCACGACCCGGGTGCTGAACGACGAGCCGCCGCGCGTGGCCGCGGCCGCCGCGCAGCCGGTGCCGCTCGAACTCGACCTGCTGGTGCAGTCGTGCCTGGAAAAGAAGCGCGAGGACCGCCCGCAGCGCGTCACCGACCTGGTGGAAGCGCTCGAGGCGCTGACGCAGGAACACCGCTGGACCCAGCGCGAGGCCGAAAGCTGGTGGCGCGCGAGGCCGCCGCCCCGCTGATCAGCGCCCGCGTCCCGCGTCGTGTCGCCCGTGACGACGCGCAGGCGGTCGTCCCGGGTCGTGAGTCTTCCCGCGTCGCGCACGAAAGCCGTGACCGTGTGGCCCCGCTCCAGGGACTGCTTCGCCACCTGCAGCCCGGTGGGACGCGTGGCGCCGAAAAGGAGAATGTTCATCGCAGGATCACGATCGCTCGAGACGACGGGACATCAGGACTTCGCCTGGCTCGAGGCTCTGATTTTGCCGCGGATCGGGCGCCGCAGGCGAGAAGCCGATTCGTTCCAGCAGGCGGATGGAGCGCACGTTGGCCCGCCTGGCGACCGCGAACAACGTCCTGACGCCGTAATTTGCCGCCAGCTCTTCGATCATCGCGTGCATTGCCTGCGTGGCCAGGCCACGACCCCAGTACGCGCTCGCCAATTCGTAGGCAATGGCGGCGGTGCCGTTCGCGCGCACGGTGGCCTGGACGTAGCCGGCCAGCTCCGCAGTCGGGATCCGGATCACCCAGTTGAGCCAGCGTTCGCGGCCGTCTCCCGATTGCCGCGTTTCCAGTTTACGGAAGCGCTCGCGCAGCCATTCGAGCGACGGCGGCGGCGCATTCTCGTAGGCGTAGATCGCCGGGTCGCTGAGCACCGTGAACATGGCCTCGGCGTGCGCTGCGGTCTGCGGCTCGAGCGTGACGTCGCCCGCGACGAGTCTGCGCATCGCGATTCAGATGACCGGCGTCCGGATGCCGAGCCCCTGCAGCCCGGGGAGCGCAGCCGCCACCGCGCGCCGGCCCGCCTCGATCGCCTCGCCGGCGCGGTGGAAATCGAGCAGCCCGAGATGCGCCAGCCGCGGCGCCACGATCGCGTCGGGCGGGTCGCCCGCCATGCGGCTGCGCGCAATGCGCACCTGCATGATGTTGAGGCTCGCGGCCACGACGTTGAGCAAGGAAGGGGTGTCATCGTCCCGATTACGACCCACGAGGACCGAGCTCAGGTCGACCGCGATCACGACTTCGGCGCCCATGGCCCGCGCGAGCGATACCGGCACCGGATTGACGAGCGCGCCATCGACGAGCAACTCGCCCTCGCGCAGCACCGGCGCGAACAGCGCCGGCAATGCGATGGAGGCGCGCACCGCCTCCACCGTCGAGCCGGTGCGCAGCCACACCTCCCTGCCGGTGTCGAGCGCGGTCGCCACGGCGCCGAAGGGCATGGCCAGGTCCTCGATCGGGCGATCGACGAAATTGCGCCGGAAGTACTGCATCACGCGCTCGCCCTTCAGCACGCCGCCGTTCAGTCGCAGATCCATGAACGAGACCACGTCCCGGATCCCCATCCCGAGCACCCATTGCCGGAAGCGGTCCAGTTCACCCGCGGCGTAGGCCGCGCCCACCAGTGCGCCGACCGAGGTCCCGCACACCAGGTCCGGGTGGATATCGGCCTGCTCGAGCGCCTCGATGACGCCGATGTGCGCCCAGCCACGCGCCGAGCCGCCGCCGAGTGCCAGCCCGATGCGCGGCTCGCGCGGCGCGCTCACGCGAGGAGCCCCAGTTCCCGGTCGTTCGCGCACCGGCCGTACTTTTCCTGCGGCGGCCAGGGCCGGTCGCGCCAATGCGGCTCGAAGACGAACGAGGACCGGCTGCGACCGGGAAGCAGCGCGCCGTTGCCTGCGCCCTGCGCATAATCGTAGTAGAGCTTGACGATCTGCTCGCGCGTCACCTGGCGCGCCGCCGGATGCGCGAGGCAGGCTTCGCGCCAGGCGCGCACGCGCGCAAAGCCGGGATCCTCCGGCAGCTCGAAGGCCTCGTAGTAATCGAGAAACCAGAAACGCATGAATAACGGCGTGAACACCGTTTCGGCCCAGCCGAAACGCTCGAACAGGAACGGGCTGGCCGACGCGCCGTGCTGCACCAGGAATCCGTCGAGCTGCGCGTACTCGCGCAGCAGGTCCTGCCGCAGCCCGTCGCGCCTGGCGGTGTCCTGATTCATGACGAAAGCATAGCCGTGGCTGCAGAACTCGCGCTCCAGCGCTGCCAGCATCCCCTCCACCGCGCGCCGATAGGGGTCGCGCTGCGCGACCGGCGGCTCCGGGAAGCGGTCTTCCAGGTACTGCAGGATGACCAGGCTCTCACGGAGGATTGCGCCGCTTTCCGTTTCCAGCACCGGAAGAGCGGTGGCGCCGCGCGTCTTCTGCAGCAGCCAATCCGGCCGCGGCACGGTGACGTCGACGACGCGGAATTCGACCGCATCGCGGCGGCCCTTTAGCGCGAGCAGGATCTCCAGCCGCTGGCAGAAGGGGCAGACCGGGATGTGGTACACGATGGGCTTGCGCGCCGGGGTCACTTCGTCGGCACTCCCGATTCAACGCAATTTCGCCAGCAGCGCACGCCGCCGCTCGAGACTTTCCGGCGGCCAGTAGGTCTTCAGGTCGTAGAACTCCGGCACCGCCGGCTGGTCCGGCGGCAGCACCACCCAGGGCAGCCTGGTGGACGTGAAGATGTGGATGTCGGGCGGCAGCCGGCCGGGCTCCTTCAGCGTTCCCACGCGCATGAAGCGCACCGCGTCGCCGGCCCCGGCGTAGTGGCTCCACAGCGCAATGCGGCAACTCGGGCAGCGCGCGATTCTCTGCCCCTTGCCGCTGTTCGACGGGGTGTTGATCACCTCGGGTTCGCCCTGCAGCAGCACCACGCGATCGGATTCGATCATGGCGTTGAGCGCGAACGCCGACCCGGTCTCGCGCTGGCACCAGCTGCAGTGGCAGCAATGCACGAACAGGGGCTTGCTGGTCATGCGGTAGCGCACGGCGCCGCAAGTGCAGGCGCCGTCGAACGAGACGGCGTTGCCGGAATCCATCGTACGCGTCCTGTGAAAAGGTCCGGACGCTCAGCTTACCTGAGACCCGGTCAGGACGGCGCCTGTGCAGCGATCTTTTCGGCCTCGCAAGCAAGGTAACCGCAGCGACAGCCGCCGTCGATGCGCAGCGTCGTTTCCTTGCAGGAAGAAATCGTCACTTGGCTCTCGAGGGCAGCCGCATCGTCCGCCCCGCCACCATGAAGTTGCCCCTGCCCTGATGGTGGAGCGTCTGCGCTCGCTGGCGAGACGGATCGATCCACGCCTTGAGCACTTGCAGGATGAAGAAGTTGTACTTCGCCACCAGCCTCGTGTCGATCACCCGGCATTCGAGATTGGCGTAGCACTGCGCAACGAGCGGCGCGGCGACGCACGCAGCGGGCAGCGGCGTGAGGCGAAACGCCTTGAACTTGTCCGTGCGCCGCCCCGAAGTGTTGCCGCAGCCGACCACCTTCGCCGCCAGGTCCGCGGTCGGAATGTTGAGCACGCACTCTTGCGTCGCCTTCAGCAGGCCGAAGCTGTAGTTGCGGTTGCTGACGATGCAGCCCACGAGCGGCGGCTCGAACTCCATCATCGTGTGCCACGACAGCGTCATGACGTTCGGGCGTCCGTTGCGCGAGGTCGTCAGCAGGACGACCGGGCCGGGCTCGAGCAGGCGGTAGACGCGGGACAGCGGGAGATTTCTCTTCATCGTTTCAGATCCATTGGCAGCGTGGTATCAACAGAGCGTGATCAGGGCAACGCCCAGACGGGCACGGCGCACGGCTCAGGTTGCGACCCCGAACAGGGCACCGATGGCAGCGGTCGCCGCCATGGCCAGGGCACCCCAGAAGGTGACCCGCACGATGGACCTCACCGAAGAAGCCCCGCCGGCGCGCGCAGCCAGCGAGCCCAGCACGGCGAGAAACAGGAGCGAGCCCCCGGATACGGCCCACATGAGCGCATTGGCCGGCATCGCAAGGACAATCAGGAGCGGCAGGGCGGCGCCGACGGCAAAAGTGCCGGCCGACGCCAATGCAGCCTGGACCGGCCGTGCGGCCAGCGTGTCGGAGATGCCCAGCTCGTCCCGCGCATGCGCGCCGAGCGCATCGTGCGCCATCAGCTGCGCGGCGACCTTGGACGCGAGCCCCGCATCCAGCCCGCGCCCGACGTAGATTGCCGTCATTTCCGCGTGCTCATGCTCGGGATGGGCGGCGAGTTCCCTGCGCTCGCGGTCCAGGTCGGCGCCCTCGGTATCGGCCTGCGAGCTCACCGAGACATATTCGCCGGCAGCCATC
>SCUF01000028.1 GCA_004298325.1 Betaproteobacteria bacterium
ATGGACCGCGCCGTGCTGCAGAAGGTGTCGGACCGCTGGAACGAGTACGGCTTCAAGGGCGCGAGCCCGGTCGCCGACATGATCCCGCGGCTGACGCGCCCCGAGGCGCCGAAGAAGGCGAAATAGCGTTGCCGCCGTGACGCCACGCAAAGGCATCGTCATCGTCTGCAACCTGGACACGCGCGGCGAGGACATCGTCTTCGTCAAGCAGCTGATCCAGGACCGCGGCCACGAGGCGATCCTGCTCGACTTCAGCATGGAAGAGCCGCCGCCCTTTGCGGGCGACATCCGCGCGGAGGAGGTGGCGGCGCGCGGCGGGCTCCCCATTGAATCAGTGCGCGAGAAGTACCGCTCCGACCGCGATGCCGCCACGCAGAACCAGATCCGCGGCGCGGCGGCGATCGTGCAGGACCTGCTGAAAGAGGGGCGCGTGCACGGCATCATCGGCATCGGCGGCGGCACGGCCACGCTGGTCGCGACCTCGATCATGAAGCAGTTGCCCTTCGGCATGCCGAAGCTGATGGCCTCGCCGATGGCGGCGCACCCGGCCTATATCGACAAGTACGTCGGCACGCGCGACATCACGATGCACCATACGGTGCTCGACATCGTGAAGATGAATCCCCTGCTGCGCGCGCAGATCGTCAACGCCGTGGGCGCGATCTGCGGCATGGTGGAAATGACCCAGGGCGCCGACATCCGTTTCGACAAGCCCTGCATCGCAGTGTCCTCCTTCGGTTTCGGCGAGATGGCGGTGCAGGCGGCGCTCGGCATGCTGGAAGCAGCGGGCTTCACGCCGGTCGTCTGCCACGCGCAGGGCAAGGGCGACAAGGCGATGGAGGAGATGATCCGCGACCACGTGTTCCACGGCGTGCTCGACATCTGCACCGGCGGCGTCATGGAGCACCTGTTCAACGGCAACCGCGATCCCGGTCCCGACCGGCTGATGGCCGCGGTGGAGACCGGCATTCCGATGCTGCTCGCGCCCTGCGGGCTTGACATCCTTTCCTATGGTGGCCGTCCCGAGATGCTCGAGAAGACAAAGCATCGACCGCAGTACGTGCAGGATGCGCTGCGGGTGCAGGTCCGCACCACGGCGAACGAACTGCGCGCCGCGGCCGATGTCTTCGCCGAGCGGCTCAACCGCGCGCGCGGCCCCTGGAGCTTCCTGATCCCGCGCCGTGGCTGGTCCTCGCTCGACCAGGAGGGCCGCCCGATCTACGACCCGCTCGCGGATGCCGCGTTCGTCGCGCGGCTCAAGGAACGACTCGCCGAGCCGAGCCGCGTCAAGGAGCTCGACCTGCACCTGTATACGCCGGAATTTGCGCGTGCCGCGGTCGACGAATTCCTGCGCCTCTACGAGGCGGCGAGGGCGCCGGCGATGGCCGCCGCGGGATGATCCGCCCCTGGCCCAGGCTCGACTCGCAGCCGGTGTTCGATGCCGGGCTGTTCAGCGTCACGCGCGACCGCACGCGCTCGCCGCGCACCGGCCACGAGCGCGACGTGTATGTGCTCCACATGGTGGACTGGCTGATGACGGTGCCGCTGACCGAACAGGGCGAGCTGGTGATGGTGCGGCAATACCGCCATGGTTCCGGCGAGGCCAGCCTCGAGATTCCGGGCGGCCTGCACGATGGCGCGGGCGAGCGGCACGAGGCGGGCGCGGCGCGCGAGCTGGCGGAGGAAACCGGCTATGGCGGCGGGGTGCTCAGCTTTCTCGGCGAGTTGCGGCCGCAGCCGGCGCTCATGTCCAACCGGGTGCGCATCTATCTTGCGCGGGGCGTGCGCCGCATGGCCTCGGCGCAGCCCGATGCCGGCGAGGACATCGAGGTCGTGCTGCTCGATCCGAGCGAGATTGCGGCGCGCATCGCGAGCGGCGAGATGAACAATGCGATGACCGTGACCGCGCTGGCGCTGGCGCGCTTCGGCGGACAGCTGTAAAGGAGCGGCGGCGATGATGGTGCGAAACTGGATGCAGGCCAACCCGATGACGATCCCGGGCGACATGCTGGTCTCCGAGGCGAAGCGCCTGCTGAGCGAGAACAACCTGCACGCGCTGCCGGTGGTGGAGGGCGGCCGGCTGCGGGGCCTCGTGACGCGGGCGAACCTGCTGCGCACGGGGCATTTCGTGCTGCGCACCCAGAGCCCGGCCGAATTCGACTATTTCGTCACGCGGCTCAAGGTCAAGGACATCATGGTGCGCAATCCCGCCACGGTGCAGGGGAGCGACACCATGGAGCACTGCCTGCGCAAGGGCCAGGACCTGGGCGTGGCGCAGTTCCCGGTGGTGGACGGCGATCGGGTGGTCGGCGTCATTTCCGCCAACGAGATCTTCCAGCTGGCGGCGCATTGCCTCGGCGCCTGGGAGCGGCGCAGCGGGGTGACGCTCGCGCCGGTCAGGCTCGGTCCCGGCGTCCTCGGGCGCATTTCCGACGTGGCCGAGGCCGCCGGCGCAGTGCTGCAGGCGCTCTATCCGATCGGCCGCAACGACGTCGCGGCGGAATCCGGCTATCCGGAGAAGAAGGTGATCGTGCGCTTTCACGCGCCCGACATGGCGGCCGTGGTGCGCGCGCTGGAACAGGCGGGCTTCCCGGTGATCGAAGCGGTGGAAATGCAGCGGCCCGCGCTCGCGGCCTGAACGGCGAACGGGGAACGACGATGACGAAATTGCCTCTGGTCGTGGCGATCACCGGCGCCACCGGAGTGATCTACGGCGTCGAGCTGCTGCGCGTGCTGAAGGATCTGGGACAGGAGACGCACCTGATCCTGAGCGAGGCCGCCGGCGTGAATCTGGCGATCGAAACCGACTACGCGCTCGATCAGGTCAAGGCGCTGGCGAGCGTGGTCTACCCCAACAAGGACGTCGGCGCCGCGGTGGCGAGCGGTTCGTTTCGCACGCGCGGCATGATCGTCGCGCCCTGCACGGTCAAGACGCTTTCTGCGATCGCGAACTCGTTTACCTACAACCTGGTCGTGCGTGCCGCCGACGTGACGCTGAAGGAGCGACGGCCGCTGGTCCTGATGGTGCGCGAGACGCCGCTGCACAAGGGCCACCTGGACCTGATGTCGCGCGCCGCGGACTGCGGCGCCGTGATCCTGCCGCCGATGCCGGCCTTCTATCACAGGCCGGCATCGATCATGGATCTGATCCACCAGACGATCGGCAAGGCGCTCGACCAGGTCGGCATCGAGCACCAGCTGTTCAAGCGCTGGAGCGGTCATAGCCGCGAGGCGCAGGCCAGGGAGTCGCTGCGCGTCGCGAAATGATCCGGTTGCGGCGGGCGTGTCCGGCGGGCACGGGGAGGCCGCCGCGCACCCCGCCGGACACGGTGGTCTACGCCATCGGCGATATTCACGGCAGCAGTGCGCTGCTGCACCAGATCCTCGAAGACATTCGCTTCGACAGCCGTGGGCGGGCGGAGCGCCGCCGCGTGCTGGTCTTCCTGGGCGACTATGTGAGTCGCGGCGCCGACAGTCGCGCCGTGGTGGAGCTGGCGCTCGATCCCGGGCTGCCCGGCTTTGAGGTGGTCGCGCTGAAGGGCAATAACGAGGACCTGCTGCTGCGCTTTCTGGACGGCAAGCTGTCGGTCGGGGCGCACTGGCTCGACTATGGCGGCGCCGAAACGATGCAGCACTACGGCCTGCGCGTGGTGAACCCCCGATCGCGGGATCCGGCCGAGCTGGAGGCGCTGCGCTGGCGCTCGGAAAGCCTGCCTGACTATGGCGTGAGCGCCACGGCCGTGCAGGGCGTGGACCGGACCTTTCTCGAAGACTTGCGGCAGCGTTTTGCCGCCAGCCTGCCGAGGCGTCATCGCGACTTCTTCCGCTCGCTGCGCGTGGCTCACCGGGAGGGCGACTATTACTTCGTGCATGCCGGAATCCGGCCGGGGGTACCGCTCGAAGCGCAGACGGACGCGGACTGCATGTGGATCCGCCAGAGTTTTCTGGAATCGGATGCAGACCATGGCGTGGTCGTGGTGCACGGCCACAGCATCGCACCCGCACCCGAGGTGCGGCACAACCGCATCGGCATCGATACCGGCGCTTACCGCAGTGGCGTGCTGACCTGCCTGGTGCTCCGGGGAACGGAGCACAAGTTCCTTCAGGCCGGGGGCATTACAGGGCAAAGAGGGTAACGGCCGCGGCCACGATCAGTACCAGGCTCGGAATCATCATCGCTGCAACATGCACGTAGTCGTTGATGTTCACGCTGTCCTCCATTGGCCGGACGTTGCGCCCAGAGTAGACCTGCCGCGGCGCCGACGCAGCGAACCATGGCGGACGCAGAATGTGCGAAATTCACATCGCCACGCGGCCCCGCCTACCAGCGGGCGGGCGGCTTGCGATTGACGATGATGCGGTCTCGCTGCACTGCAACGTAGCCGCCCTCCACGAGGTCCTTCAGGATGCGGCTGACCATCTCGCGCGAGGCGCCGATGCGGTTGGCGATGTCCTGCTGGGTCAGGCGCCCGTCGATCACCCAGGCGCCGTCGCGTTCGTCGGCCAGCTCGAGCAGCAGCCGCGCCACGCGCCCGTAGACGTCCATCAGCGCCAGGCTTTTCACGCTCGCGGTGAGCGAGCGCACCCGGTGAATCAGCTTTTCCATGAGCCGCACCGCGAAATCCGGGTTGTGCACCAGGAAATCGCGCACGCCGGTCTTGGCGATGACCAGGAAGGTGCCCTTTTCGAGCGTCATGACCGAGGCCGAGCGGGGTCCCTCGTCGAGCATCATTTCACCGAAGTACTCACCGGGCCCCTGCGTCAGCAGAACGATCTCCCGCCCATCGGTGTCGGCCACGAACACCTTCACGCGGCCGGAGACGATGATGTAGAGCGAATCGGCCGGATCGCCCTCGTTCAGGATCACGGCGCCTTTTGGAAATGTGCGCGTCACGGCGTGCGCGGCGAGCGCCTGCACCTCGGCAGGGGAGAGCGTTTCGGCGCGCTGGCTCCTGGGAAACACGCGCCAGAGCTTACGCCAATTCACTCCCGGACCAGGCGGGTTCCGGTCTCCCCGCGCATTGCGCGCATCAGGTTGGGCCGGTCGGTGACCACCCCACCGCGGCCCCCGCCCTCGAGGAATTCGATCAGCGCGGCGACCTTCGGGCCCATGCTGCCTTCAGCGAACTGGCCCTGCGCCAGGTGCCGCTTCGCCTCGTCGAGCGTCAGGCAGTCGAGCCAGCGCCGGCGCGGCCCGAGATAGTCGAGCGCCACCTTCTCGACGCCAGTGACCATCAGCAGCGTGTCGGCGCCCAGTTCGCGCGCGAGAAGGCTCGCAGCGAAGTCCTTGTCGACCACCGCCTCGACGCCGCACAGCCGGCCGGCGTCGTCCGCTACCACGGGAATTCCGCCGCCGCCGCAGGCGATCACCACGGTGCCTTGTTCGGCGAGCCGCCGAATGGCCTCACCCTCCACGATCGACTTGGGCCGGGGCGACGGCACCACGCGCCGCCACCCGCGGCCAGCGTCCTCGCGCACCACCCAGCCATAGCGCGCGGCGAGCTGCAGCGCACGCGGCTCGTCCATGTGTGAACCGACCGGCTTGCTTGGACGGGCGAACGCCGGGTCCAGGCGGTCGACCACGATCTGCGTGACGATGGCCACCGCCTCGCGCGCGAGGCGGCGCGCACGGAATTCGTTATGCAGCGCGCGCGCAAACATGTAGCCCATCGCGCCCTGGACGTCAGCGGTGGCGTAATCCATCGGCTCGGGGGCGACTTCGCGCAGCGCGAGCTCGGAACGGCGCAACGCGAACCCGACCTGCGGGCCGCTGCCGTGCGTGAGGGCGACGCGCCAGCCCGCTTCGATGAGCGCGGCGATCTGCGCCGCGAGCGCGCAGACCGCGTCGTACTGGTCGGCAAACGATTCGTGCGCGCGGTCGCGGATCAGGGCGTTGCCGCCGATCGCGACGACCGCGAATCCTGCGGCTGCCATGGGCTGGCCCACGGCGCTCCCCGACGTGCTACTGGAACGCTTCGGCGCGCTGCTGCAGCTCGTCCAGCCCGGGCTCGTTCGGATTCTTCGGCTTGCCCGGGTGGATGATTGCGACCTGGCAGCTCTCGGCCGCCTCGACCAGCTGCCTGTAGGTGCCGGCGGTCGCGTCGACGATGCGCGCCTGCTTGTTCTCGTCGTAGGCGAACATCTTGCTGTTGATCTGCGTGCACTCGTTGCAACTCGAGCAGCGCGGCGTCTCGATGTAGGGCTCGTCGGAGGCGGGCGCTGCCTCCGGCTCGGGGGCAGCCGCCGCAGGGGCGGCGACAGCGCCCGAGGGTGCAGGGACGGCGGGCGCCGCCGGCGCGGGCTGCGCCACGGCTGCCTCTGCCTTTGCTTGCGCCTTGAATCGTTCGAGCGCCTTCGCGACGTGCGAGTTGTTGATGCCCCCCAGCTCCTGCAGGCTGCGCCAGAGCGCACGGCAGCGAGCCGCCTCGCGGATGAAGCGCTCATCCACGATCACCTTCTGCAGGCGATCGCCGTCGTCCACCATCGGCAGACAGGGCAGCTTGTCCGGGAGGCCTTTCGTTTCGCTGTCGAGGCACTGGCTCGCGGGCACGAGCGAACCGTTCCAGCCCGCGCGCGGCACGCGGGCGAAATGTTCCGCGAAGCGGCCGTCGCAGGCGACGTAATCGACCAGGGTGAACGCAGTTTCCTCGGTCACGCTCTGGCGGTCGGTGTCCTCGTAGGCGAACTGGTGCAGCGGCCAGTCCCGCTCGGGCTGCGGATTGTCCGCCAGCGTGAAGCGGGAGGCCCAGTCCGGGCCCGCTCCCGGGTCGTAGGCAAAAGCCGGAAAGACGCGCGCTTCCATCGCGGCGGCCGCGTGCAGGTAGGCCGGCACGCCCGCGACGTGCGCGTTGGCGCCGGAGAAGACGCTGAACAACGCCGGACCGCGATAGCGCATCGCACGCACGATATGCTCGCGCGCACGCACCAGATTGGAACTGCTCGACTGCAGCACGAAGACGTCGTTCAGGCCGATCGCCATGTGCGCGAGCTGGCGGCTGCGCGCGCCGAAGGCCAGGTGCCCGGTCTCGACCAGCGGCGGCTCGAGGATGTCGTCGCTCTGCACCAGGACCTTCATCGGCAGTCCGCTGGCGAGGATCTCCGTCAGCTCGCCGTGCTCGGTGGCACTCAGGGTGCGCGAGTTGAGGCACACCAGGTAGTCCGGGAACATCGCCAGGTCGCGCAGGTCGAGGCCGCCCGCGTCGAGCTGCTGGAACAGGGCATCGTGGCGCGGCTCGCTGTAGCCGCCGTCGATTTCGAGGCGCGCCAAGGTGATGGCACGCGCCAGGCGCGCCATGTCCGGCACCCGCTCGCGGAAGGCGCGCAAGGCGCCGGCGCAGTCATCGAAACGGAAGGTGTAGGGCGTCTGGCCGCCCGCCGTCGGATAGAAGCGCTGCGCGCGCAGCTCGGCGAGCGTGCGCTCGACGCGCGCGCGCCGGCTGGCGGTGAGCGTGCCGCCGCGCGCCACGCGCTGCAGCAGGCGCGACAGGGCGTCAAGATCGAAGGTTTCGTCGTGTGAGCCACCGACTGCGGCCTTGAGGCTTTCAGGCGTGCGCGCGGCCTCGGAGCGCGCGTCGGCCGCGCGCAGGATATCGGTCAGCCCGAGGCCCAGGCGCTCGATGTCCGCGCGGAACGCCTCCACCTTGCCGCGCTGCGCCGCAAGCCAGGCATGTTCGATAACGCGCCCCGGCGTGCGCGCGTCGCAGTCGAGCACTTCGCCGTCGACCTTGAGCCGCTGGCGCAGGCGCGCCAGGCTGTCGGCGAACGCCGCATCCGATCCCGGCGCCACGCCGCGCGCCGCCTGCGCGAGCAGCTCGCTCAGCGAGCCCGATTTCCCCGTCGCGGCCATGGCGCGGATCTCGCGCTCGAGGCGCAGGGCGTGCGCTTGCAGCCGCCCGCCGTCGGCACCGGTATCGGCTGCCAGCGCGCCGTCGGTCAGGCTCGAGAGCGATGCCATGAAAGCGCCGTCCGGTGCGTCCTTCAGCAGCACCACCGGGTAGTCGTAGCGCAGCGCCGTCAGGTCGCGATAGCGCGCGAACAGGGCGGGGCGCAGGCCCCCTTCGGACACCGGCGCGAGCTCGGCGCCGGTCCGTTTTCCGGTAAGGTGAAACGCGACCGGAGACTGCAGGTCGAGGCCCATGTTCACGACGCCACCTGCGGCCAGACGGTGAACTTGTCGAATTCGGCTTCCAGCCCGGCCTTGATGTACTCGTGGGTGCGCAGCTGCTTGCTCCGGCGCAGGTCCTCGTAGCAGGGCACCGCGGGATTGCGGTACAGGATGCCGACCGGGATGGCGTCGGTGTCGGCTGCGATCTCGCGTGCCCGGTTCAGGTTCGACGGATCGTGCTCGAGCTGGTTGCGGTACACCTTGGCGAGTCCGGCGCTCGGCTGCAGGCCCCGCTCATGGTGCAGCAGCTGGACGCGCATGGGATCGTGCAGCCAGGGGTCCCATATTTTCGGCAGCCACTCCGGGCAGCGCTGCACGATGCGCACGAAAGCGAAGCCCTTGTGATGATAGGCGGCCTTCACGATGTCGTAGAGCAGCTCCGGGATCCAGTCCACCGCCTGCGCCACGAACGACGCGTTCTGCACGCCGAGGGTCACCGAAAGGGGCTGCAGCGGCTCGAGCGTGGAACCGCGCGGCGTGGTGTTGCTCTTGGTGCCGCGTGGCGACGTCGGCGAGGCCTGCTTCTTGGTCAGGCCGTAGATCTGGTTGTCGTGCAGGAACACCGTCATGTTCATGTTGTAGCGGATGGCGTGGATCCAGTGCGCCGCGCCGATGCTGCAGCAGTCGCCG
>SCUF01000277.1 GCA_004298325.1 Betaproteobacteria bacterium
CGATCACCTGCGCGCCCTGCAGCGCGAGCGCGCCCTGCGCCGTCATCGCCTCGAGCAGCTCGAGGTCGCGCCGCGTGAAGCGGCCCTTCTTCTTGTTGAGCGCCTCGACCACGCCGATGATCTCGCCCGTCACGGTGCGCACCGGCACCGCGAGGATGCTGCGCGTCTTGAACCCGGTCTGCTCGTCGATCGCCTTGTTGAAGCGCGCGTCGGTGTAGGCGTCGTGCACGATCAGCGGCTCGCCGCTGGTAAAGACATGCCCCGCAATGCCGGTGTTGTTCAGCAGGCGCAGCTCGCGCCGCAGCCTGCCCTTGACGACGCGCGAATAGAGCTCGCCGCTCGCCGGATCGTTGAGAAACAGCGAACCGCGCTCGGCGCCGAGCTCCGCCACGGTCATCTCGATCAGTCCGTGCAGCACCTCGTCCAGGGTGCCGAACTTCGCCATGCGGCGCGACACGTCGAGCAACAGCTCGAGCAGCTTCAGCCGCTGCCGGTCGCTCCCCTGGCCGCGCGCCCGTCGCGCGGCGCCAGGCACCGCCTGCGCGCCCGCCGGGGCCGGCGTTCTGCTCGTCCTGCCGCTGGCCACCGCTACCTCGCTTTCGTCTTCCTGCCTTCGGCGCCGTGAAGCTGCGCGTGCAGCGCACGCACGGTGGCCTGCAGTTCGGCCATCGCGCTGCGATGCTGCGCCGCGAGCTGCTCGAGCGCCGCTTCGTGCGCCGACTGTGCCGCTTCGAGCGCCTCCCGCAGGACGAGCGCCGTGGCGCGCAACTGGACGATTTCGTCCTTGGCCGCGGCGCCGGTCTCGCGCAGCCGCGCGTCGGTGTCGTGCTGCGCCTGGTCGAGCGCTTCGCGCAGGGTGGCGATCGTGGCCCGGAGCTGCTGGCCTTCGGCGTGGCGGGCGCCGTGGGCCTCGCGCACCGCCTCGTCTCGCAGGGCGCGTTCACGCTCCAGCTCGCCGCGCAGTGCCGCGATGGTGTTCTTCATCTGCGCCAGCTCGGCGCTCACCGCCGCCGCCGCGTCGTCGCGCACCCGCTGCAGCCGCTCCTGCGCCTGCTCCAGCTCGGCGCGCAGCGCCGCGATCGCGGCCCGCAGGTCCCGGGCCTCCAACGGTGCGGCGGCGCCCGCTTCGCCAACGCCGGTCATGCGCCGCGCCTGCGGCATCATTACGACGGCATCACTTGCCCATCACCTCGCCGAAGCGCACCCATTCCTTGCCGTCGAAGCGAATCAGCTGCACGGACTCGAACGGCGCGAAATCGGTCGGGCTGGTGTTGAGCTTGATGCCGGGCAGCGCGCCGGGCAGCACGAAGTCCTTGAGGCTGGCCGCCTGCTTCATGACGTTCTCGCGCGTCAGGTTGTCGCCGGCCTGCTTCAGGACCTGCACCATGGTCTGCGCCACGTTCCAGCCGTAGAAGTTCTCGCCGGCAATCAGGCTGCCCTCCGGGTAGTACTTCTTCATGAACGCCGTCCACGCCAGCACCGCCGCATCGTTCGCCCAGGCCTTGTCGGTCGGGTCCTTCAGGTATTGCGTGGAAATCAGGCCGACCGACTTGTCCAGGCCCGCCGGCGTCAGCACCGTGCCGACCGATGCGGAGACGTTGTTGAGGTAGTGCACGGGCTTCCAGCCGATGTCGTAGGCCTTGCGGATCGCCTGCGCCGCGAACTTGGGCGTGGTGATGTTGAAGAAGGTATCCGCGCCGGACGCCTGCAGCTGGACGATCTGCGAGTCCACCGTCGGGTCGGCGACCTCGTAGGAAACCTCCTTCACGATCATGCCCGCCTTGGCGCCCAGCCCGTCCTTGAAGCCCTTGAGGTAGTCCTTGCCGTAGTCGTCGTTCTGGTAGAGGACGCCGATCTTCGCGTTCGGCTTGGTCTTCAGGATGTGCTGCGCGTAGATCGATCCCTCGGTCTGGTAGTTCGGCTGCCAGCCCATGGTCCACGGATAGTTCTTCGGATCGTTCCACTTGGTGGCGCCCGTGGCGACGAACAGCTGCGGCACCTTCTTCGCGTTCATGTACTTGTGGATCGCCGAGTTGGGCGGCGTGCCGAGCGGCTGGAACACGAGCAGCACCTCGTCCTGCTCGACCAGCTTGCGCGCCATCTCGACCGTCTTGGGCGGGCTGTAGCCGTCGTCGTAGGTGATGAAGACGATCTTGCGGCCGTTGACGCCGCCTTCGTCGTTCACCTTCCTGAAGTAGGCGCCGATCGCCTTGCCGATCGTGCCGTAGGCGGAGGCCGGGCCGCTGTACGGATTGATGTGGCCGACCTTGATCTCCTTGTCGCTGGCGCCCGGATCGTATTTCTTCTGGGCCAGGGCTGCCGGCGACGCCAGCGCCAGTGAAACCAGAACTGCTGCGGGGACGAAAAAGCGCTTCATGGTGGTCTCCTCCTCCAAGTGAGCGTCAGTCATTCTGCCTCTTCGCCTGCCAGCGCGCCAGCGCCATGCGCAGCGCCCCGGCGACGCCGGCCGGCATCAGGTAGACGAACAGGATCAGGAACACGCCGAAAATCGCCCAGGGCGCGGCCTTCGAGAGCTCGTCGGCGATATTGGGCACGAACTGGATGAACAGCGCCCCGTAGATCGCGCCGGTGATCGACGCCAGCCCGCCGACCACGATGCCGACCAGGAAGACGATCGACAGGAAGATGTTGAAACTGTCCGGGGCGACGAACTGCACCGCGATCGCGCCGAGCGCGCCGGCGACGCCCGTGTACATCGCGGACACGCCGAAGCTGAGCGACTTGACCATGGCCGTGTCGACGCCCATCGTCTCGGCCGCGATGTGGTGGTCGCGGATCGCGACCATGGCGCGGCCGATGCGCCCGCGAAGCAGGTTGCGTGCCAGCGCGAACATCAGGATCGCCACGGCGAGCGAGAAGAAGTACAGCCACTGGTCCGGGCTGAGCGGCAGCCCGAACGGCGCATCCGGCTTGGATATGACGATGCCCTGCACGCCCCCGGTCCATTTTTCGACGTGATGGTTCTTGAGCAGCTGCGGCAGCGACACGCCCAGGGCGAAGGTGGCGAGCGCCAGGTACAGTCCCTCCAGCCGCAGCGCCGGCAGGCCGAACAGGAAGCCGGCGACCAGGCAGACCGCTCCCGCCACCGGCAGCGTCGCCCAGTAGGGCACGCCGAACTTGTCCATCAGGATGGCGGTGCAATAGGCGCCGATGGCGTAGAAGGCGCCGTGACCGAGCGAGATCTGGCCGTTGTAGCCGGTGAGGATGTTCAGGCCGAGCAGTGCGATCGCGTACACCAGCACCAGCGTGAACTGGAAGGTACGGTAATTGCTCACCAGGAACGGCAGCGCGCACGCGAGCGCGAGCACCACGGCAAGCACGATCAGCTGGCGCCGGCTCATACGCGGGTGACGTAGACCTTGCCGAAGAAGCCCGACGGCCTCACCACCAGCACGCCGATGATCAGCACCAGCGCCACGGCCAGCTTGAGCTCGTTGCCGATGACGAACGCGCCGAGCACGTTCTCCAGCACGCCTACCAGGAAGCCGCCGAACACCGCGCCGCCCGGATTGTCCACGCCGCCGACCAGCGCGGCGGCGAACGCGTAGAGCAGGATGCCGCCCATCATGTTCGGGTCGAGATAGACGATCGGCGCCACCATCATGCCGGCCACCGAACCGACCGCCGCCGCGAGACCCCAGCCGAGTGCGAGCATCCAGCCGACGCGGATGCCGACCAGGCGGCTCGATTCGGGATTCTGCGCCGCGGCCCGCATCGCGAGGCCGAGCGGCGTGAAGCGAAAGAACGCGTACAGCAGCAGCAGGACCGCCAGCGTCACGCCGATCGCGCCCATCTCGTGCGAAGACATGTACTTGATGCCGAACAGCGGCTGTTCGGGGAATGGGCTCGGGAAGGTCTTGATGGTGTAGGTGTAGATCCACCCGGTGACGCTGTTGAGGATCACGAGCAGCGCGATGAACACGACCACGACCGCCAGCACCGGCGCATTCTCGACCGGCCGGATCACGACGCGCTCGATCACCACGCCGAGGACAAAGGCGATGACCACCGTGAGCGCAAAGGCGGCCCAGTACGGCAGGCCGGCGTCGATCAGGCTCCACGCGATGTAGGTGGAGAACATCGCCATCTCGCCCTGCGCGAAATTGACCAGGTGGGTCGCCTGGTAGATCATGACCAGCGCGAGCGCCAGGCTGGCGTAGATGCCGCCGGTGGCGAGGCCGGCAAGCACCTGGTGGAGGAAGGCTTCCATGAAGTCCCCTAGTAGCCGAGATAGGAACTGCGCACCGCGTCGTTGCGCTTGATTTCGTCGGCGGTTCCGGAAAGCACCACCCGCCCGGTCTCGATCAGGTAGGCATGGTCGGCCAGCTCGAGCGCCAGCGCCGCGTTCTGCTCGACCACCAGCAGGCTCACCCGCTCGCGCTCGTTGACCGCGCGCAGGATGGCGAACAGCTCGCGCACCACGAGCGGCGCAAGTCCGAACGACGGCTCGTCGAGGAGCATCAGCTTCGGCCTCAGCATCAGCCCGCGCGAGACCGCGAGCATCTGCTGCTCGCCGCCCGAAAGCGTGCCGGCCTGCTGCGCGCGGCGCTCCTTCAGGCGGGGAAAGTAGCCGTAGACGCGTTCCAGGTCCGCCTCGACGGCTTCCCCGTCGCGGCGCGTGTAGGCGCCCAGCCGCAGGTTTTCTTCCGTGGTCAGATTGACGAAGGTGCCACGGCCGTCCGGCACGTGGGCGATCCCCAGGCGCACGATGTCCTCGGTCGCGCGGCCGTCGATGCGCTCGCCGGCGAAGCGGATATCGCCCTGCGTCTTCACCATGGCGCAAAGCGCCCGCAGGGTCGTGGTCTTGCCCGCGCCATTGGCGCCGAGCAGCGTCGTGATGCTGCCCGCTTCCATGGCGAAGCTGATGCCGTGCAGGACGCGCGTCTGCCCGTAGGCCGCGTGCAATTGCGTGACTTCGAGCAGCGCCATCAGGCACCGCTCCCGAGATAGGCCTGGATCAGCTCCGGATCGCGCTGCACCTCGGCCGGCGTGCCCTCGGCGATCTTCCTGCCGAAATTGAGCGCCACGACGCGCTCCGAGATGCTCATCACGAGGCTCATGTGGTGTTCGACCAGCAGCACCGTGAGCCCGAGCCGGTCGCGGATGCCGCGCACCAACGCGCCGAGCGCGCCCACCTCCTCGTGATTCAGCCCGCTCGCCGGCTCGTCGAGCAGCAGCAGCTTGGGTTCGCACGCGAGCGCGCGCGCCAGCTCGAC
>SCUF01000278.1 GCA_004298325.1 Betaproteobacteria bacterium
GGCGCTCGACGTCACGACGCAGGCGCAGATCCTGAAGCTGATCGCCGAGCTGCAGGCGCGCCACGGCACCGGCGTGCTGTTCATCACGCACGACTTCGGCGTCGTGGCGGAGATCGCGCATCGCGTCGCCGTGCTGCGCCTGGGCGAGCTGGTCGAGCTGGGCCCCCGGGACGAGGTGCTGAAGCGCCCGCGGCACGCCTACACGAAGATGCTGATCGCTTCGGTGCCCCGGCTGCAGCCGCATGGCCGCGCGGCGGACGGCGCCGCGCCGGTGGTGCTGCAGACCGACGGGCTCTGCAAGACCTACGTCGATCGCAGCTGGTTCGGCAAGCGCCGCGACGTCACCGCCGCCCGCGACGTGAACCTCTCGGTGCGCCGCGGCCAGACCCTCGGCATCGTCGGCGAATCGGGTTCGGGCAAGTCCACCGTGGCGCGCTGCATCGTGCGCCTGATCGACCCTTCGGCCGGCGAAATCCGGGTGCACGGCGAGGAGATCGCGCGCCGCAGCCGCGGGGCGCTGCGGCCGCTCAGGCGCCGCGTGCAGATCGTGTTCCAGGATCCCTACCGCTCGCTCAACCCGCGCCGCACCGTGGGCGAGGCCATCATGGAAGGCCCGCTCAACTACGGCGTGGCGCGCACCGAAGCGCTCGAGCGCGCGCGTCGCCTGCTGGCGCTGGTGCGCATGGATCCGGGTGCGCTCGAACGCTACCCGCACCAGTTCTCCGGCGGACAGCGCCAGCGCATCTGCATCGCGCGCGCGCTCGCCGTGGAGCCGGAGCTGCTGATCGCGGACGAGGCGGTCTCGGCGCTCGACGTCTCGGTGCAGGCGCAGGTGCTGAAGCTGCTCGAGGAGATTCGCGCCCGGTTCAACCTGGCGATGCTGTTCATCACGCACGACCTGCGCGTGGCGGCCCAGGTCTGCGATCAGGTCGCGGTGATGTCCCGAGGCGAGGTGGTCGAGTACGGCCCGGCCGAGGCGGTGTTCCTGCGGCCGCAGCACGAATACACGCGTGCGCTGTTCGCCGCCGCGCCGGGGCGCGATTTTGCCTTCGCTGCCGCATAATCGCGAACCCATGAAGCGCTCACAGGCCACTTCCGACCGTCTCGATGCCGCCGCCATCGGCGCCGCCCTGGGCGAGCGGCGCGGCGAGCTCGCGGTGGAGGTCGTCGACCGCTGCACGTCGACCAACGCGCTGCTGCTCGAGCGCGGGCCCGGCGAGCGCGCCGCGCTGCTGGCGGCCGAAGCGCAGACGGCCGGACGCGGGCGCCGCGGCCGGCGCTGGCACAGCGCGCGGGGCGTCGGGCTCACGTTTTCCCTGGCGCGGCTCATACGCCGCCCCCTGGGCGAGCTGCCGGGGCTGTCGCTGGTCGCCGGGGTCGCCGTGGCGCGCGTGCTGCGCGGCCTCGGCGCCGCGGAACTTGCGCTCAAATGGCCGAACGATCTCGTCGCACGCGGCGCGAAGCTCGGCGGCATCCTGGTCGAGACGCGAAGCGTGGCAGGCGGAACATGGGCGGTGATCGGCATCGGCATCAACCTGAGCGCGACCCCGGATCTCGGCACGCGCCTGCGCCGGCAGGTGGTCGCGCTGCAGCAGCTCGTCGATCCCCTGCCCGCGCGCAACGCGCTGCTGGCCGCGCTCGGCGGCGCGCTGCTCGACGCGTTGCGAGAGTTCGAGGCCGCGGGCCTCGCCAGCCTGCGGGCCGACTGGGAGGCCCTGCACGCGCATGCCGGCCAGCGGATCCGCGTGCGGCTCGCGAACGGCCGCGTGCTGTCGGGGCTGGCAACCGGTCTCGCGGTCGACGGCGCGCTGCAGCTGCGCACGCGTCGCGGACTGCGGGACATCCATTCGGCGCGCGTCGTCGCCGCCCGGGCGGTGAACGCGCCCGGCACGCCGCGGAGGGCGGCATGAACCTGGTCATCGACGCCGGCAATTCGCGCGTCAAATGGGGCTGGCACGACGGCCGGCGCTGGGTGAACATCGCCGCCGTGTCGCTCATCGAGTTCGCCGCCTCGAGCGACCATATCAATCCGTTCTCGGTGACGCACGAAAACCCGGCGCGCATCGTGATTTCGAACGTCGCGGGCGATGGCGCGCATCAGCTGCTGGTCAACTGGACCAGCATCTTCGAAGCGGAGCCGCAGTGGCTGAAGGGAGAGGCCCAGCGCTGCGGCGTGCGCAACGGCTACGAGCGCCCCGGCCAGCTGGGACCCGACCGCTGGGCCGCGCTCATCGCCGCGCGCGCGCTCGGCGTCGCGCCCTGCCTGGTGGTGAATGCCGGCACCGCCACCACGGTCGACATGCTGTCGGCCGACGGCGAGTTCCTCGGCGGCCTGATCCTGCCCGGAATCGAGCTGATGCGCTTCGTGCTGCACGACCACACCGGCAAGCTGCCGATCCAGGAAGGCCGGTTTGCACTGCAGCCGCGCAACACGATCGATGCGATCGAAACCGGCTGCCGCCATGCGCAGGCGGGCGCCGTAGAGCGGATGTACCGCGCCATGGGCCAGCCGGGCACCTGCCTGGTCTCCGGCGGCGGCGGCCAGGCGCTGATCGAGCAGCTCGGCATCCCGTGCCGTTACGTCGAAAACCTCGTCCTCGAGGGCCTCGCGCGCATTGCGATGGAG
>SCUF01000279.1 GCA_004298325.1 Betaproteobacteria bacterium
GCAGGCGATCGACATCTACGGCCTGTCGGAAGTGATGGGGCCGGGCGTGTCGCAGGAGTGCATCGAGACCAAGGACGGGCTGACGATCTGGGAAGACCACTTCTACCCGGAGATCGTCGAGCCTTCCACCGGCGCCGTGCTGCCCGACGGCGAGCAGGGCGAGCTGGTGTTCACCTCGCTCACCAAGGAAGCGCTGCCCGTGATCCGCTACCGCACGCGCGACCTCACGCGCCTGCTCCCCGGGACCGCGCGCACGATGCGCCGCATGGAGAGAATCACGGGGCGCTCGGACGACATGATGATCATCCGCGGCGTGAACGTCTTTCCCTCGCAGATCGAGGAACAGATCCTGAAGCAGCCCGAGCTCTCGCCGCACTACGTGCTCGAGCTCTCGAAGGACGGACCGATGGACCACCTCACCGTGCTGGTCGAAAAAGTGCCCGGCGCTCCCGACCACGGCGCGGCGGCGAAACTGCAGCACAACATCAAGTCGCTGGTCGGTGTCACGGCGGACGTGAAGATCGTCCCCTTGAGCACCATCGAGCGCTCGATCGGCAAGGCAAAGCGCGTCATCGACAAGCGCCCCAAGGCCTGAGCGGCGGGCGCAAGAATCGGATGGTGCCGGCGGCAGCGCGCAGGTAAAGTCGCGCCATGCAGACACTCAGCCATCGGGCACGCGCCTACCTCGACGCGCGGCGCGGCGAACGCGTGACGTTGCGGGAGCTGGCGCTCGCCGTCGGCGCGAGCCCGTTTCACCTGCAGCGGCGCTTCAAGCAGGCCTTCGGCCTGTCGCCCGGCGACTACCAGCGCGAAACGCGCCTGGAGGAGGCGAAGAAACACCTGGCGAACGGGCGGCGCGTCACCGACGCCCTGTTCGAAGCCGGCTACGGCTCGGTATCTCGCTTCTACGAGAAAGCGGCCGGGCGCCTCGGCATGGCGGCGCGCGAGTACCGCGCGCGCGGCCGCGGCTTGCGCATCGCCTACACCAGTTTCGACTCCCCGCTCGGCAAAGTGCTGCTCGCGGCAACCGGGCGCGGCCTGTGCTCGGTCAAGCTGGGTGACGATGCCGAGCGAGCGCTGGCGCAGGAGTTCAGCGAGGCCGAGCGCGTGCGCGACCCGCAGGCGCTGGCGCTCGCGCGCCGGGCCGTGCTCGATTTCCTCAAGGGCGACGGCTCGCTCGCGCGGCTGCCGCTGGACGTGCGCGGCACGGCCTTCCAGCGCAAGGTGTGGGAGGCGCTGCGCCGCATTCCGCAGGGCGAGACGCGCAGCTATCAGCAGATCGCGCGCGCCATCGGTTCGCCGCGCGCGGTGCGTGCCGTGGGCAGCGCCTGCGGCGCCAATCCGGTGGCGCTGGTCATCCCCTGCCATCGCGCGCTGCGCTCCGACGGCAGCCTGGGCGGCTATGCCTGGGGCCTCGAGCGCAAGCGGCGCCTCCTAGCGATCGAGAAACGCACCCAGAAATGAGGCCGGCCGATTATGGCCGCCTCGTGCTGCTGGCTGCGATCTGGGGCGCGGCCTTCATCTTCATGCGCGTCGCCGCGCCCGCGCTCGGCGCGATCTGGACCGCCGAACTGCGCGTGCTGCTGGGCGGCGCGGCCTTGCTGGCGTGGTTTCGCCTTACTGGATACGATCCCCAGCTGCGCCGCCACGCGCGCGCCTACCTGGTGGTCGGAAGCGTCAACATCGCGCTGCCCTTCGTCCTGTATTCCTATGCGGCGATGCACGCACCCGCGTCGCTGCTGGCCATCATCAACGCCACCGCGCCGATGTTCGGCCTGGTCTGGGGCGCGCTGTTCCGCGACGAGCGTGTCACGCTGCGCAAGGTGGCCGGGCTTGCGCTTGGCGCGGCGGGCGTCGCTTTCGTCGCGCGACCGGACGCACACGCGGGCGGTCCGCTGTTCGCCTGGGCGGTGGCCGCGGCGCTCGCGGCGTGCTGCGCCTACGGGCTTGCCGGAGTTGTCATCAAGCGGGTAGCGCAGGGGGTGCCGTCGAAGGGCATGGCAGCGGGCAATCAGCTCGCCGCGGCGCTGGTCCTGCTTCCCCTCCTGCCGCTCGTGCCGCCGGCCGCCGCGCCATCCTGGCTCGTGCTTGGCAACGTGCTTGCGCTCGCGCTGTTGGCGAGCGGCGTCGCGTTCGTGCTGTATTTCCGGCTGATCGCCGACGTCGGCGCGACGCGGGCGCTGACCGTGACGTTTCTCATTCCGGCCTTCGGCCTGCTGTGGGGCGGCCTGTTTCTCGGCGAAGCGCTGCCCGCAGGCGCACTGGCCGGCGCAGTCCTGATCGTCGCCGGCACGGCGCTCGTCACGCGTGGCTAGAATGACCCCACCATGACACTCGCTTACCCGCAGCTTTTCGCACCGCTCAGGGTCGCCCACCTCACGCTGCCCAACCGCATCCTGATGGGCTCGATGCACACCGGTCTCGAGGCGATGCAAGAAGGGCCCGGCAAGCTCGCCGCGTTCTATGCCGAGCGCGCGCGCGGCGGCGTCGCGCTCATCGTCACCGGGGCGTTTTCCCCCACGCTCGAAGGATCGCTCGGGCCCTGGCGCGAAACGATGCTGGATGCCGCGGACCGCGAGCGGCACCGCGCCATCCCGCAGGCCGTGCACGACGCCGGCGGCCGCATCCTGCTGCAGCTGCTGCACGGCGGGCGCTACTGCAAGCGCGCCGATGCGGTCGCGCCCTCGCCGCTCAGGGCACCGATCAATTTCGTCACGCCGCGCGAGCTCTCCGCGGCGCAAGTGGACCAGACCGTCGATGCGTTCGCGCGCGCCGCCGCGCTGGCCCGCGAAGCCGGCTACGACGGCGTCGAGATCATGGGTTCGGAAGGCTATCTGATCACGCAGTTCCTGTGCCTGCGCACCAACCAGCGCAGCGACGACTGGGGCGGCAGTTTTGCCCATCGCATGCGCTTTGCCGTGGAAATCGTGCGCCGGGCGCGCGAGCGCTGCGGTCGCGACTTCGTGCTGCAGTACCGCATCTCGGTGCTCGACCTCGTCGAAGGCGGCCTGACGGGCGATGAGATCGTCCAGCTCGCGCAGGCGATCGAGGCCGCCGGCGCCGACCTCCTCAACTCCGGCATCGGCTGGCACGAGGCGCGCATCCCGACCATCGCGCACGCCGTGCCGCGTGCGGGCTTTGCCTGGGCGACGCGGCGCGTGAAGGCAGCCGTCGGCATCCCCGTGATTGCTTCGAACCGCATCAATGCGCCGGAAATCGCCGAGGCGATCCTGGCGCGCGGCGACGCCGACATGGTGTCCATGGCGCGACCGATGCTCGCCGATCCCGAGTTCGCCAACAAGGCGCGAGCGGGCGACCGCAAGGCGATCAACATCTGCTTCGCCTGCAACCAGGCCTGCCTCGACGAAATCTTCGACGGCCGCATCGCGGGCTGCGTGGTGAACCCGCGCGCCTGCCGCGAGACCGAGCTGGTGTACCGGCCGGCGGCGCGCAAGAAGCGTGTTGCGGTGGTGGGCGGCGGACCCGCCGGCCTGTCCTGCGCCGCCGTGGCGGCCGAGCGCGGCCACGCCGTCACGCTGTACGAGCGCGCGGCCGAGCTCGGCGGGCAGTTCAATCTCGCCAAGCGCGTTCCCGGAAAGCGCGAATTCGGCGAATCCATCGCTTATTTCGCCGAGCGCCTGCGGCGCGCCGGCGTCAGGACCGAGCTCAACTGCGCCGCCCGGAGGCAGGACCTGGAGCCATACGACGAGGTCGTGCTGGCGACCGGCGTCGAGCCGCGGCGGCCGGCGATCCCGGGTGTGGAT
This sequence comes from Betaproteobacteria bacterium, assembly GCA_004298325.1. Lineage (GTDB taxonomy): Bacteria > Pseudomonadota > Gammaproteobacteria > Burkholderiales > SG8-39 > 2-02-FULL-66-14. The sequence continues at coordinate 3,765 of SCUF01000279.1, forward strand.
CATCCGAAAGTGGCCGGCTACGCCGACATCCTGGCCGGGCGCGTCAAGGCCGGCGAGCGGGTCGCGATCCTCGGCGCGGGCGGCATCGGTTTTGACGTTGCGCTCTTCCTGCTCGACGAAGGGGGCGGCGCGCACAGCGACCCGGGCGTGTTCGGCGCCCACTGGGGCATCGTCACGGACGCGAGCGCGGTCGGCGGACTCGCGCCCGGACAACCCCGCCCCGGCAAGCCACGCCACCGGATCACGCTGCTCAAGCGCTCCACCACGCCCTTCGGCAGCACGCTGGGCAAGACCACGGGCTGGACGCTGCGCATCGAATTGGCGCGCGCGGGTGCGCAGATGATCGGCGGCGTGGAGTACCGGCGCATCGACGATGCGGGCGTGCATGTCGTGGTGGATGGCGAAGCACGCTGCATCGCTGCAGATACCGTGATCCTGTGCACAGGGCAGGAACCGCTGCGGCCGTTGGCCGGCGCGAACGGCACGCTCCACCTCATCGGCGGTGCCAGGGCGGCGGGCGAACTCGACGCGATGCGCGCGATGCGCGAGGGCGCGGAGCTCGCCGCGCGACTCTAGGCTGGCGCCGCTCCGGAACACCGCCATCGGAACCCGCCTGGCGTAAAGCCTGGCGGGGCGGCATCATACAATGCGGCGATGGAGACTGCCGCGGCACGCGCGCTGCTCGAGCGTATTGCCGCCAACATCGAGCGCGTGATGCGCGGCCAGCACGACGCGGTGAGAAAACTGCTTGCCGCCTTCGCTTCGGGCGGCCATGTGCTGATCGACGATTATCCCGGCACCGGCAAGACCACGCTCGCGAAGAGCCTCGCGGCTTCGGTCGGCGCGCAGTTCACGCGCGTGCAGTTCACCCCCGACCTGCTGCCCTCCGACATTCTCGGCGTCTCGGTGTTCAATCAGCGCGAGCAGCTGTTCGAGTTCCGCCAGGGCCCGGTGTTCACCTCGATCCTGCTCGCCGACGAGATCAACCGCGCCTCGCCGCGCACCCAGTCGGCG
>SCUF01000280.1 GCA_004298325.1 Betaproteobacteria bacterium
CGCCGTTGTCGGAAAACCGCAGTCCGGCCCCGGCGACCAGATCCTTGACCGTGCCCGAGACGAGGACTTCGCCGGGCTGTGCGCGCGCCGCGACGCGGGCGCCGATGTGAACGGCGACGCCCGCGAGCTTGTCGCCGGCGATCTGGCATTCACCGGTGTGCAGTCCCGCGCGCACCGGCACGCCGAGCGCAGCGACACGATCGCGGATGGCGCAGGCACAACGAATCGCGCGCGCCGGGCCGTCGAAACTGGCAAAGACTCCGTCACCGGCGGTATCGATGAGTCTGCCACGGGATCGATCCAGTTCGAGCCGAACCGACTGGTGGAACACCTTCAGTAGATCGCGCCAGCGGACATCGCCTAGCGTCGCCGCCTTGCCGGTCGAATCCGCAATATCGACGAACAGTATGGTTGCGAGCGTCGTGTCGTATGCCGCTGCGGGCCGCATGCCGGTGAGAAATTCCTGGATCTCGTCGATCACTGCGTCGCTATCGCCAAAGAACGGCAGGTGATCGTTGCCGGGAAGCTCGATCAGCTTGGCGCCCGGAATGCGCTCCGCCATGTAGCGCGACGCGGCGACGTTGATCAGGCGGTCGCCGGTGCGGTGAAGCAGCAGCGTCGGCACGCGGATGGACGGCAGCAGGCTCCGAATGTCGATTTCGACGTTCATGCGGTAGAGCGCCACGCCGGCGCCGGGGCTCGCGCCCATTCTCAGATAGCGCGCCCACCAGTTGCGGTTGTGCTCGTCCGCTGCAGCGCTCGGCGCGATGATCTTGAATCCGATTGGCGTGCCCCACGCCTTCTCGTAGGCCTCGAATGCCGCCTCGTGCTGTGCGCGCGTGGGCGCCCACGGGCAGTCGTCGTCGCGCAGCCAGCGCGCATAGCTGCCGCAGGTGATGAGCGCAGTCGTGCGCTCCGGATAGGTGGCCGCAAACAGCGCGCACATGGGCCCGCCTTCCGAGATGCCGAAAAGCGCTGCACGCTTCGAGGTGGCGGCATTGAGCACGGCATGCACATCTTCCATGCGCTGCTCGAGCGTCGGTAGTTCGCTTTCGGAGACGCGGTCCGAGAGCCCCGTACCGCGCTTGTCGAACTGAATGACCCTTGCGAACGCGGTCAGCCGATCGAGAAAGCGGGCGGCCGTCGGTTCCTCGGAGAAGAATTCGAGGTTGGACACCCAGCCGTGCACCAGAAGCAGGTCGAGCGGTCCGTCGCCGATGACCTGATAGGCGATGTGCACGCTGCCGCTCCTGATGTACTTGATCGGCGGAGATCCCACGGCGCGTCGGCCCTAGACCCGCTTGCCCGAGTAATCCTCGGCGATCCGGTCCTCGAAGAAGCTGGTCGGATTGGGCGCCGCCATGAAGCGCCGGTAGACCTCGGGATAGACCTTCGGGTACTGCCACACCTGGCCGTTCGTCAGCTCGACTTCGAGCGTCTGCGACTTCTCGTCGTAGCCGACCGAGCGGATCTTCGAGGAATTGACGCGCTTGCGCTCCATCACGCGGCTTCGACGCGGACCTTGTCGCCGCTTGTCACCTTCGCCAGCGCCCGCGCATCGCCAATCAGCTGGCCAAGCAAGTTGCAGCGCGCCGCGAGCTTCGGCTTGCCGTCCCTGCCGGACATGGGCGTGCGCCCGTAGGGCAGCGCGACCGACGACCCCTCGGTCCAGAAGCAGACCGTCCCCGGCTCGACGACCTGGCGCGCATCCGGCTCCAGGTCGAGCGTGAATGGCGCTTCGAAATACACTTCCTCGCCCCAGGTATTGGCGCGCGACTCGAACGGCAGCGCCGCGAGCAGCGCCGCGGCGCCCGGGGTGTCGTCGCGCAGCACCGCCTCGAGCGCGACCTTGCCGACGACGATGCGGATTCGCGCGCCCATTACCTGAGCGATGCGCTCCAGGGGGACTTCACGCCGCCGGCCTCGACCATGCCTTCGATCGCCTGGCCCCGCACCGTGCCGGAAAAACGCCCGCCGCGGCCCGGCAGCCGGAAGCTGAGTTGCTCGCCCTTCAAGCGCACATCCTCGAGCAGCATTTCCCGGCCGCCGACGCGCGCGCTCCCCGACACGCGGGTCAGCTGCTGCTTGAGGTCGAGCCGCACCGCGCCCTTGGCGACGCTCGCCGGCACCTTGGCATGCCAGCTTCCGGCGACCCGGGCCGGCACGACGTAGAGATAGATCAGCGTAGTGGTGACGCCGCTGATCGCGACCTTGTCCTCGAGGTCCATTTGCACGTACTGCTCCGGAATCCAGCCGGCGAGCGGATAGTCGTGCGACAGAATGCGCGTGCCGGGCCTGAGTTCGGCCAGCAGCTTGTCCTTCAGCATGTTCACGGTGTTCGGCAGCAGGTACATCGTCAGCACCGTGGCCTGCGAAATGTCGGTCTTGAACAGGTCCTGCGTGATGAACCTGACGCGGTCGGCCAGGCCTTCGCGCTGCGCCGCCTCGTTGGAAAGCTTCACCAGGTTGTCCTGGATCTCGACGCCGAAACCGCGCGCGCCGAACACCTTCGCCGCCGTCAGCACGATGCGGCCGTCGCCCGAGCCGAGGTCGATGACGAAATCCCCGGGACCCACGTCGGCCAGCTTGAGCATGTCCGCCACCACGCTCTGCGGCGAGGGCACGTACGGCCCGGCGTTCACCGGCTTGTCGCTCGCCGCGGCCAATGCGGCGGCGTACGCGAGGCACAGGCAGGCGAGGAGTCTTCTCATCGCGTCAGGTTTCCACATGTTCGAGGGTGAGCTGCACGCTCTTCAGTCCGTTGAATTCGTTCACCATCAGGCGGTACGCGGCGCGGACGCGGGGCGGCAGCGCTTCGAGCGCGTTGAAACGCATGGCCTCGAACCGCCGGCCGTCCTTCAGCAGGCGCAGCTTCAGGTGGCGCTCGCCGACAACACGCTGGCTTTCCACCGCGAATGTATCGCAGAAGAGCGGCTGCGGAAACCCTTGTCCCCAGATCTGGCCCTCCAGCATCTGCGCCACCTCGAGGGAGTGATACGCCGCCTCGAGCTCGCCGTCGGTCTCGACGACGCGCAGGCGCTCGCTCTCCGGCAGCAGCTCGCCCGCCGCGCGTTCGAATAGATCCGCGAAATGCTCGTAGTCCGCCTCGCGCAGCGTGAGCCCCGCCGCTTGCGCGTGCCCGCCAAAGCGCAGCAGCAGGCCGGGCGCGCGCTTCGCCACCAGGTCGAGGCAGTCGCGCAGGTGAAAACCCGGAATCGAACGGCCCGAGCCGCGCAGCTCTGCGTTGCCGGCGCGCGCAAAGCAGACCGTAGGCCGGTGCAGGCGCTCGCGCACCCGCGAGGCGACGATGCCGACTACGCCCTGGTGCCACCCGGGCTCGAACAGGCAAATGGTCGCTCCCGGCGGATCCGCGAGGCGCGCGAGCACCGCGACCGCTTCGTCCAGCATGTCGCCCTCGATCCTGCGCCGTTCGCGGTTGAGCCGATCGAGTTCCTGTGCCGCGTTGGCGGCGCGCGCATCGTCGTCGGTGATCAGGCATTCGATGCCCTGGCTCATGTCGGCCAGGCGCCCGGCGGCATTGAGCCGCGGACCGAGCACGAAGCCCAGATCGAAGCACGAGGCTTCGGCCGGCGCGCGGCCGGCGGCGCGCAGCAGCGCCGTGAGGCCGGGCTTCGCCAGCCCGGTGCGCAGCCGGCGCAGCCCCTGCGCCACGAGGATGCGGTTGTTGGCGTCGAGCGGCACCACGTCGGCGACGGTGCCGAGCGCGACGAGGTCGGTGAGCGCGGCGAGATTCGGCTCGGGGCGGCCGTTGAAGCCGCCGCGCCGGCGCAGTTCGGCGCGCAGCGCGAGCATGACGTAGAACATCACGCCGACGCCGGCCAGCGCCTTCGACGGGAAGGTGCAGCCGGGCTGGTTGGGATTGACGATGCACTCGGCCTCGGGCAGCGCGTCGCCCGGCAGGTGGTGGTCGGTGATCAGCGTCGCGATGCCGAGGGCTTTGGCGCGCCGCACGCCCTCGACGCTGGCGATGCCGTTGTCCACCGTGATCAGCAGGTCGGGCCGGCGTTCGGCGGCGAGATCGACCAGTTCCGGCGAAAGCCCGTAGCCGAGCTTGAAGCGGTCCGGCACGAGGTATTCGACCTCGGCGCCGAACAGGCGTAGCGCGCGGATCCCCACGGCACAAGCGGTTGCGCCATCGGCGTCGTAATCGGCGGCGATCAGCAGCCGCTTGCGGTGCGCCAGCAGGTCGGCGAGGAGCTGCGCCGCGCGCTCGCAGTGCATGAGCTGCGCCGGTGGCAGCAGGCGCGCGGCATCGAGCTGCAGCTCGGCGGCCGAGCGGATGCGGCGCGCCGCGAACAGCCGCGCCAGCACCGGATGCACACCGGCGCCGAGCAGGGCCTGGCGGTCGGCCTCGGCATAGCGGCGGACGACGATCTTCATGGCCTGGCCGCGAGCGGCCGCGGCCGGCGCCAGATGCGCCGCAAATCGGCGCGCGTGATTTCGCAGCCGTCGCCCAGATCGGGAATCCGCAGCGTGAGCATGCCGATCCGCCCCTGGCGCAGCGCCAGCAGCAGGGGATCGAACCAGCGCTGCTCCAGCGTTTCGAGCTGTTGCACGGATGGCGCGGGGTCGAGCACGCACAACTGGCGGCCATCCAGCGGCGCACGCTCGAGCCAGCGCAGGGCGCCCGGCGGCAAGGCGGAATGCCCGATTCCGGCGCACCGTGCCAGACCTGCCGCGACCGGATCGTCGCTCAACACCGACTGCCAGGGCGCGCGCGCGCTTCGCGGCAGGCGGCCCGCGCCCCACAGCCAGACGCTGTTGATGGTGGGCTCGCCGCGCTGCTCGCGGGCGAGATTGACCGGATGGTCGTGCAGCACCATCTGAATCTCGGTCACGAGCGCGAGCGCCCGCCGCGCGGCCGCGCCCTGCGGCAGTACGCTGTCCGCGCCGGCTCGCTCGGCCGGCGCCTGCGCATCGATCGGCATTTCGCTCGCCACACGCAGGCACCAGTGCCGCGCCGACGGCGCGAAAAAATCGAATCCTTCGCCAAGATGGCGCGCGAGGGCGCCGCTGAGCGCGTCGGCTTCGGCGCGCTCGAGGGCGAGCACGCCGGCCGCGGTCAGCGTCACGCCCTCGGCGCCGATCTCGAGGTGCACCGGGTCCGCGCGCAGCCAGTAACCGTCGCCAGGGTCGCGGCCGCAGGCCAGCGCCGTCAGGGCGCCCGCCGGCAGCGGCGCTTCGGCGACACCGAAAGCGCGCGCCAGCCAGTGCTCGAAGGGCAGGGGCTGCACGTGCGTCCTACGCCCGCGCGCGAGCAGCAATTCGAGCGCCGGCAGCCGGGGCAGCGGTTGCACCGCCGGCAGTGCCGTGACGACCAGTTCGACGTGCATCAGAGATGCACGATCCGGGCGCGCGCCTTCGCCAGATGGCGCGCCAGAATGCGGTACTGGTCCGGATCGAAGACGGCGCGCCGGGCAGCGCCCAGGAGTTCGGGAATCTCGCTTTCGGAGCGCGCGCAGCCGAGCCAGGACCATCGGTGCACGACGTGCACTTCGGTCGCGTCGCGCTGCGCATCCTGCTCGACGATGCCGATCGGCCCGCGATACGGCCAGGCGAGGGTCTTCAGCTTCGCCAGCGCGGCCGCAACCCGGGCGCGATGCGCCGGCGCGCTTTCGGTCCCGGCGCAGGCGCCGGCGCAGCGCCGGATCTGGTGGCGGAAACAGGCGCCCCGGCTGCGAGCGGCCGGTTCGAAGCCGAGCGTCTGCAGACACAACGCATGCTCGTCCGCGAGTCCGCGCAGCGCCTCCAGCGCCGCGCGCCGCGAGCGGAACAGACCGTGCAGGTCGCAGATCTGCTCGATGGCGAGATCGCCCGCCGCGACCAGCCTGAGGCTTTCGCCCTCGAGCGCAAAGCCGCACAGTTCGTGCGGGCGCCGCAGCTGCCGGTTGAACATGGGCCGCAGCGTCTTGACGAGCTCGGCCTCGCGCAGCAGCGCGCCCAGCTCGCCCGCGGTGCGCTGCCACTCGATCGCGCGCACTTCGCGCGCCAGCTGCATCGCCTTCGACGAGCGCACGTCGTCCGCGAAATGCTGCAGCACGCGCGAGCGCAGGGCGACGCTTTTGCCGACGTAAAGCGGCCCACCGCCTTCGCCGTGAAACAGATACACGCCCGGCGCTTCCGGAATGGCGTCGATCACGGCGCGGTCGATGTGAGGCGGAAGCGTCGTCTGGCGCGCCAGCTGCCGCGCCGCCGTGGCCACGCGCTCGATGCCGTGCTCGGCCGCGGCCGCCTGCAGAAATCGCCACACCACCTGCGCGTCGCCCAGCGCGCGGTGCCGCGCGTCGCAGGCGAGGCCGTGGCGCGCCATCACGCTGTCGAGGTTGTGGCGCGCGTGCTGCGGATAGAGCCGGCGCGAAAGCCTCACGGTGCACAGCGTGCGCGCCTGGAAGCGCAGCCCCGCGCGCGCGAACTCGTGGCGCAGGAAGCCGTAGTCGAAACGCGCGTTGTGCGCGACGAATACCCGCCCCGCGAGGCGCTCGTGCAGCTCGCCGGCGAGCTGCACGAAGCTCGGTGCGCCGGCCACCATGGCATTGGTGATGCCGGTGAGCGCCTGGATCGCGGCCGGGATCGCAGTCTGCGGATTGACCAGCGTGCTCCACTCGGCGGCGACTTCGCCGCCGTCCACTTCCAGCACCGCGATCTCGGTGACGCGATCGTGCGCGGGGTGCGCGCCGGTCGTCTCCAGGTCGACAATCGCGAGCGGCGCGTCGAGCAGCGGGATCAAGGGACAATGGGTGGATAAATGTTCAGTAGGCGAATCTACCGCAAAACGAGCGCCAACTGCCAGACGGCGAAACCCAAGATTGTCAGCCCGGAAGCGACGTTGATCCCGCGCGCGAGTCGCGGACCGATGCGGCCGCGCAGCCGGCCCGCAGCCAGGGCGAGGATGACCCACCAGGCGGCGGAGCCGAGGAATACGCCGGCGACGACCAGACTTGCGCCGGAGTAACCAGCGCCCGCGGTCAGACCCAAGCCGGCGAAGATCGCCGCAAACGCCAGGATCGTCGGGGGATTGGCGAGCGTGAGCGCGAGCGTAGAGCCGAACGCGGCCGCGAGCGAGCGCGGCGCCGCGGCATCCGGCACCGCATCGAGCGGTAGCGGCGCGGACAGCAGGGCTCTGACGCCGAGCCAGAGGAGGAACCCCGTGCCCGCCAGGCCGAGCCAGAACCCCTGCGCGAGCAGGAACCCCGACACGGCGGTGAGGCCGAACGCAGCGATCGCGCCGTAGATGCCGTCGGCGGCCGCGATCCCCATGCCGGAAACGAATCCGGCGAGCGTGCCCTGCGCGAGCGTGCGGCGCAGGCACAGGACCCACATCGGCCCCACAGTGGCGGCAAGCACGAAGCCGAACGCGAGGCCCTTGAAAAACAACGGCACCATCGGCGCGATTCTAGCGGCGTACAATCCGGCGTCCGACAGGAGGATCATCATGCATTCGAATCGCTGGATAGCCGCGCTGTGCGTGGCGCTCTGCTTCGCTGCACGCGGCGCCGGGGCGGCGAGCAAGGAAGAAATCAACGCCGAAGTGCGCCAGGCCGTGCAGAACTTCTACCAGCACACCAGCGCCGGCAAGGAACTGGCGCAGAAGGCCTCCGGCATGCTGGTGTTTCCGAGCGTCATCAAGGCGGGCATCGGCATCGGCGGCGAGTACGGCGAGGGCGCGCTGCTCGTCAAGGGCAAGACCGTCCAGTACTACAACATCGCCGCGGCCTCGATCGGTTTCCAGCTCGGCGCCCAGGCGCGCAGCCAGATCATCCTGTTCATGAACGAGAATACGCTGGCGAGTTTCCGCCGCAGCGAGGGCTGGACCGCGGGCGTCGACGGCAGCGTCGCGCTCGCCACACTGGGCGCGGGCGGCTCGATCGACACCGAGACGGCGAAGAAGCCCGTCATCGGCTTCATCTTTTCGAACAAGGGGCTGATGTACAACCTGACCTTCGAAGGTTCGAAGATCTCGAAGCTCAGTCGCTGAGCGCCGGCGCCGCGCCCCCGGGGCTCAGCGGCAGGCCACCTCGATCGGCGGTGCGCCCCGCAGCGTCTGCAGCACGACGCAGTAGCGCTCGGTGGTTTCGATGAGCTTGCGGCGGTCCTCTTCGCCGGCGTCGGTGTCGAGCGCGAAGCGCAGGCGGATGGCGCGAAATCCCACCGGCGCGTCCTTCGCCACGCCGAGAGTGCCGCGGAAATCGAGGTCGCCTTCGGCCGTGATCGCCGCGTCGCGCAGCGCGATGCCGCGTGCCGTGGCGACCGAGCGCAGCGTCACGCCGGCGCAGGCGACGAGCGCCTCGAGCAGCATGTCGCCCGAACAGGCCTGCGTGCCGGTGCCGCCCGTCGCGGGATGCAATCCAGCCTCGATGAGGGCCCTGCCGGTATCGACCCGGCATGCGATGCCTTCGCCGATCCGGCCGTGCGCGCGCAGCGTCACGATCGCCGTTTCAGGCTGCTGACGGTAGCGCTCCTTGAGAGGCGCCTGCAGCGTCTTGAGGTCGGTCGCGTCCATTTCGTCACCTCCTAGGTTTGCGCAGCGCGCAGGAGATCGGGGGCCGACAGGTTGTGCGTGCGGCCGAGGCCGGCGACGAAGCGCGCGTCGCGCACGGCAATCGACCAGAACGAGAAATCGGCCAGTTCGAACGTCACCGCGGACTCTGGAAAGCGCGCCAGCCAGTCGGCCTTGAGCCGCGCGTAACGCGTGTCGCCGTCGGCCAGTTCCGCCGCCACGCCGCGCAGCGTGACGCGCGCGAGCGTCTGCGGATCGGCGCGGCCGTCGTCGGCCTGAAGGACCGCCAGCGACGCGCGCGCGTCGCGACGCAGGTCCTGCGTGTGCCAGGCAAGCCGGCTGATGCGCAGCCACAGTGCCGCGAAATCCGCCTCCGGCAGGTACGCGACCATGGAAACGTCCGGCGCGCCCTCGCGCAGCGTGCCGAGCGCGGCAATGCGCTCCCGGCGCATCAGAGCAGCGAGCGCAGCCCCGGTCGCGGCGTCCATGGCGCGCATTGTAGTATCCTCGCGCCAGTTTCCCCTCGATGCGCTACGAACTCCTCGTCGGCCTGCGCTACACGCGCGCCAAGCGCCGCAACCACTTCATCAGCTTCATTTCGCTGACCTCGATGGCGGGCATCGCGCTCGGCGTCGCCGCGCTGATCGTGGTGCTGTCGGTGATGAACGGCTTCCAGACGGAGCTGCGCACGCGCATCCTCGGCGTGGCCTCGCATGTGCAGATCTCGGGCAACGGCAACCGCCTGGGCGACTGGCAGGGCGTGGCGAAGATGGCGCTGCAGCATCCCCGGGTGCAGGCCGCGGCGCCATTCGTCAACGCGCAGGGCATGCTCGCCGCCGGCGCGGCGGTGCGCGGGGCGGTGGTGCGCGGCGTGCTGCCGGCCGACGAGGAGCGCGTCGCCGAGATCGGCCGCCACATGCGCGGCGGGCGGCTGGAGGCGCTGCGGGGCGGCGAATGGAACATCGTGCTCGGCGCGGAGCTCGCCCGCGCGCTCGGCGTGCTGCGCGGCGATCAGGTGACGCTGATCGCACCGCAGGGCCAGGTGACTCCCGCTGGCGTGATCCCGCGCCTGCGCCAGTTCACCGTGACCGGCCTGTTCGAAGTCGGCATGTTCGAGTACGACTCGGGACTGGCGCTGATCCACCTCGAGGACGCGCAGCGCCTCTACCAGATGGACGGCGCGGTCTCGGGGGTGCGCCTCAAGCTCGACGACCTGTTCGCGGCGCGCCGCGTGGCGCGCGAGCTCATGACGCAGCTCGGCCCGGATGCGTTCGCCTCCGACTGGACCCGCAGCCACGCCAATTTCTTCCGCGCCGTCGAGATCGAGAAGCGCGTCATGTTCCTCATCCTGACGCTGATCGTCGCGGTGGCGGCGTTCAACATCGTTTCCACCCTGGTGATGCTGGTCACCGACAAGCAGGCCGACATCGCGATCCTGCGCACGCTCGGCGCCTCGCCCGCGTCGGTGATGCAGATCTTCATGGTGCAGGGCGCGCTGATCGGCATCATCGGCACGCTGATCGGGGTCGCGGGCGGAGTGCTGCTCGGGCTCAACGTCGACGTCGTGGTGCCGGCGGTGGAGAACACGCTCGGCTTCAAGTTCCTGTCGAAGGACGTGTACTACATTTCCGACCTGCCCTCGGAAGTGGTGGCGGGCGACGTCGCGACCATCGGTCTGGTTGCGCTCGCGCTGTCGTTCCTCGCCACGCTCTACCCCAGCTGGCGCGCCTCGCGCGTCAATCCGGCGGAAGCCCTGCGCTATGAGTGACGCCGTGCTCGCCTGCGCGGGGCTGAAGAAGACTTATCAGGGGCCGGCGCCCGTGGAAGTCCTGCGCGGCGTGGCTCTGGTGGTGCGCGCGGGCGAGCGCATCGCGATCATGGGCAAGTCCGGATCGGGGAAGTCGACGCTGCTGCACCTGCTTGGCGGGCTGGACGCGCCCACCGCGGGCACGGTGACCGTGCAGGGCCGGCCGTTCTCGTCGATGAGCGAGGCCGAGCGCGGGCGGGTGCGCAACGCGACCCTGGGCTTCGTCTACCAGTTCCACCACCTGCTGCCGGAGTTCAGCGCGGAGGAAAACGTGGCGATGCCGCTGCTCATCCGGCGCATGGAACGCGGCGCCGCGCTGGCGAGGGCGCGCAACGTGCTCGCCGAGGTCGGGCTCGAGCATCGCATCGCGCACCAGCCGGGCGAGCTCTCGGGCGGCGAGCGTCAGCGCTGCGCCTTTGCGCGCGCGCTCGTCACGGAGCCGGCGTGCGTGCTCGCGGACGAGCCCACGGGCAACCTCGACACGGCCACGTCCGACGAAGTGTTCGAGGCGATGCTCCGGCTGTCGGCTTCGCACGGTACGGCCTTCGTCATCGTGACGCACGACCATGCGCTGGCCGCGCGTGCGGAGCGCGTGCTGGAGTTGCGCGAGGGCGTGCTGCACGGGCGGTGAAACGCTATCTGCGGTGCCGCCCGCGCCGCCGCCGCGCCCGCGCCCGCCACGCCAGCACCACGTAGGCGCGCCAGCCGATCTGCACGGCCGCATAGCCCAGCGCTGCCAGCGTCAGCGCGAGTGCGACCAGCCCCACCGCGAGCGGCCTGCCGAGCGAGAGCGCCCAGTCGAGCGTCGCCTGCATCGAGCCGAGCCAGTCGCTCCAGTCCATCTGGAAGTGACGCATCTGCGCGCTGTCGGTGTTGCCGCCGACCAGCAGCCGGCCGTAGCCGTAAGCGAGCACGTACAGCGGCACGATGGTGAAGGGATTGGTGTAGAAGGTGGTGAGCAGCGCGACCGGCAGGTTCCGCTTCAACGGAATCGCGAGCAGCACCGCGGTCAGCATCTGCAGCGGTCCCGGCACGAGCCCCGCGAACAGCCCGATCGCCACGGCCCCTGCCACCGAGTCGCGATTGAGGTGCCAGAGGTTCGGGTGGTGCAGCAGCTTGCCGAACTTTCCGATCCAGCGGTTGCCGCGTACCGACGCGGCATCGGGCAGATATTTGCGGAAATACTTGCGCGGCACCGGCCTAGTCTAACCCGCGGCGTCGCTCTGCTACACTCGCGCGCGAAGCATGAGAAAGAACCTCCGTTACGGCGATTTTCTCGGGGCAGTTCGCCTGCGGCAGCGCGCCATCAGCTTCAACGCACTGGCGCGCGTGGAGCAACCGAAGCGGCGCCCGCGGCTGCGCGCGCTCGACATGTACCGGCTCATCACCCCCTATCTGGCGCCCCGCCTGCTCGACCAGCTGCGCGCGGTGCTGCCGGTAGCGCTGTTTCTCGCGATCTTCCAGCTGCTCGTTCTGCGCTCGGGCGTGCAGGGGCCGCTCGCGATCGCGCTCGGCATCGCCGCCGTGATGGCGGGCCTGATGTGTTTCATGGAAGGCGTGCGGCTGGGATTGATGCCGTTCGCCGAGAATATCGGCTACCTGCTGCCGCAGCGCGCGCGCATGCCGTCGGTACTCGGTATTGCCTTCGCGCTCGGCGTGCTGGCCACGCTCGCCGAGCCGGCGATCGGCGCGCTCAAGGCCGCGGGCAGTCTCACCGACCCGGCGCGCGCGCCGCTGCTCGCGCGCCTGCTCGATCAACACTCCGGCGCGCTGGTCTGGGCGGTCGGGGGCGGCGTCGGCGCGGCCGTGGTGCTCGGCATCTTGAGGGTCGTCTACGGACTGAGGATGAAAAGCATCGTCATCCTGTCGCTGATCCCCTGCCTTGCGCTCACCGGCTGGTTTGCCGCCGATCCGCTGCTGGCGCCGGTGGCGGGTCTCGCCTGGGACTGCGGCGCCATCACCACGGGGCCGGTCACGGTGCCGCTGGTGCTCGCGCTCGGCATCGGCGTCGCCAATGCCGCCGGCGAAGAGGACAACCCCCTGTGCGGCTTCGGCATCGTTACGCTGGCGTCCCTGTTTCCAGCGATCGCCGTGATGCTGCTGGCGCTTGGAGTCTCGGGCGAGGCGCCGGTCGCCGCTGTGGTCGCCGCGGCACCGGCCTGGCATGAGCAGACGCCCTATGCCGAAATCGTCGGCGCGCTGCGCGCCATCCTGCCGCTGACGCTGTTCCTTTGGCTGGTACAGCGCGTGCTGCTGCAGGAGAAACTGAAGGACGCGGGCTACGTAGGCTACGGCATCGTCATGGCGGTGCTCGGCATGCTGCTGTTCAATCTCGGCCTGGCGTGGGGGCTGGCGCCGCTCGGCACCCAGGCCGGCAGCCTGGTGCCCGCGGCGTTCGCGCCGCACCCGGCCGCGCCCGAGGCCCCGCTCTACGGCTACGCGGCGGGCGTTGCCGCCGCGCTGGTGTTCGCGGGCATGCTGGGCCTGGGCGCGACGCTCGCCGAACCGGCGCTGCTCGCCATGGGCATCACCGTGGAGACGCTCACGGACGGCGCGTTCCGCCGCAACACGCTCGTGTATACGGTCGCGGCCGGGGTCGCCATCGGCACCGCGCTCGGCGTGGCGAAGATCGTATTCGACCTGCCGCTGGCGATGCTGTTGCTGCCCGCGTACCTGCTCGCACTTGCGATGACGGTCCTGTCATCCGAGGAGTACGTCAACCTCGCCTGGGACAGCGCCGGTGTGACCACCGGCCCGGTGACGGTACCGCTGGTGCTGGCGCTCGGCCTCGGGCTGGGCAAGTCGGTCAACGCGGTGGACGGTTTCGGCGTGCTCGCCATGGCCTCCGCAGGGCCGATCGTCAGCGTGCTGGCGATGGGGCTGTGGATTCGCCTGCGCGAGGCGCGCGAGTTGCAGCAGGGCGCGGAACTGGAGACGGCGGCGTCATGAAGGGCGAATTCGTGGTGCTGACCGATGCGGTGCTCATCACCTGCATCGTGCAGCGCGGGGTGGCCGATGCCGTGGTCAACGCGGCGCTCAAGGTCGGCGCCCAGGGCGCCACGGTGTTCTACGCGCGCGGCACGGGCGTGCGCCAGCGCCACCTCGGCGTGCTCGGCGTCACGGTGAATGCGGAAAAGGAAGTGATCTACATCGTCGCGCCGTCGGAACAGGCCGACCTGATCTTCGAGTGCGCTTACGTCGCCGGCAAGCTCGACACGCCGGGCATGGGGATGATTTACGTCTCGCCGCTGGAAAAGATGGCGACCTACATTCCGCCCGCGGTGGTGGAGCGTTTCCTTGGCGATTAGGCGCTTCCGGCTGCTGACCTGTTTCCTCCCCGCGGGCCGCGCGCTTGCGGTGCTGGAGCGGCTGCGCAAGGAGCACGACCTGACGAGCCTGCTCTATCACCACGCGCGCGGCGTGGGCGTGGGCTCGCAGCGCGGCTGGCGCTCGTACGTCGCGGCCGAGCGCGAGGTCATCAGCGTGCTGGCGCCCGAGGCGCGCGCTGACGAGCTGTTTCGCTTCCTGTTCTTCGCCGCCGGCCTGGACGAGCCCAACTCCGGCATGGTGCTGATGGAGCGCGTGCTGCGGGCCTCGCCATTCGAGCTGCCCGAGATTCCCGCGGCGCCGGAGGCGCAGGCGTAGGCTGCGATTCGATCGGGCAGGCGCCTCGCGCCGGGCGGCGCGCTGATTTGGACTCTCTCAGGTCTCCGGTTTTCGGCGAGATTCATGCCGAAAACCGGAGATCGGGGAGATCAAATTCGAGTCGCAGTGCGCCCATGAGCGTTGTATCAACCGCGTCGCCTTCTGCGCGTTGACCGCAGATGACCCGCGCCCTGCTGTGCTTCGCGGCCGGAGTGATCGCGCTGCAGTTGCAGCCGGTGTTGCCCGCGCCGGCCTGGCTGGGACTGCTGCCCGCCGGCATTGCGCTGGTGGCGTGGCGGCGCAGGTTGGCGCTGCCGGTGGCCCTCGCGACGGGTTTTCTCTGGGCAGCGGGGTTCGCGCACCTGCGCCTCGCCGATCGGCTCGCGCCCGAGCTCGAGGGCCGGGACCTCGACGTGGTGGGCGTGATTGCCAGCCTGCCGGCATACGGCGAGCGCAGCATCCGCTTCGAGTTCGAGGTCGAATCCTCCCCCGCAAGGCTGCCGCGCAGGATTCTGCTCTCCTGGTACCGCAGCCCGCCGGATTCGGGCACCGACGCGCTGCCGCCAATCTCCGCGAGCCGCGTGCATCCCGGCGAGCGCTGGCGCTTCACGGTGCGATTGCGCCGCCCGCACGGCCAGCTCAATCCGCACGGATTCGATTACGAGGCCTGGCTCCTCGAGCGCGGCATCGGCGCCACCGGCTACGTGCGGCCCAGGGCGCCGCCGCTGCGGCTCGGCCTGCGCGACAGCGCCGCGGATCGTATCGAGCAGGCGCGAGATACAGTGCGGGAGCGCTTCACGCGCATGCTCGGCGCGACGCCGGCCGCGGGAATCCTCGCCGCGCTCGCGGTCGGCGACCAGCGCTCGATTTCGAACGAGGAGTGGCGGCTGTTCAGTCGCACCGGGGTCACGCACCTGATGAGCATCTCCGGCCTGCACGTGACCATGATTTCCGGCTTGTTCGCCTGGCTCGTGGCCGCCTTGTGGCGCCGCGTGCCGGCGCTCGCCCTGCGCCTTCCCGCGCGCAAGGCCGCGGCGCCCGCCGCGATCGTCGCCGCTTTCGGCTACGCGCTGATGGCGGGCTTCGCGGTTCCGGCGCAGCGCACGTTCTGGATGGTGACAGTGGTTGCGCTGGCGCTGTGGTCCGGCCGCATCGTGCTGCCGGCGCGCACGCTCGCGCTGGCGCTTGGCGTGGTGCTGGCGTTCGATCCCTGGGCGGTGCTGTCGGCAGGTTTCTGGCTGTCTTACGGTGCCGTGGCCTTGATCTTCTACGTCGTGATCGGATCGCGACCGCGGTCCGGCCGCTGGCTGCGCCTGGGGCAGGCCTTGCGCACGCAGTGGGCCATCACCGCGGGCCTCGCACCCGCGACCCTGTTTCTCTTTGCCCAGGTTTCGGTGGTCGGCCCGTTGGCGAACGCGGTCGCGATTCCGCTCGTGTCCGGGGTGATCACGCCGGTGGCCCTGTTGGCGGCCGCGTTGCCGGCGGAATTCCTGGCGCAGCTCGGCGCCTGGCTCACCGAGTGGCTGCTGCAGTTTCTCGAGGCCTGCGCGATGCTGCCGGCGGCGCTCTGGCGGCAGCACGCGCCGCCGCTCTGGAGCGTGCTGCTCGCGCTTGCCGGGGCGCTGTGGCTCATCGCCCCGCGGGGAGTGCCGTGGCGCGCCGGCGGCCTGGCACTGATGGCGCCCGCATTTGCGCTGCCGCCGCCCGCGCCGGCACCCGGCGAAGCCTGGATCACGACACTGGACGTGGGGCAGGGGCTGGCGGTGGTCGTGCGCACCGCGAACCGCACGCTGCTCTATGACGCCGGTCCGCAGTTCGGCGCCGACGCCGACAGCGGCGAGCGCATCGTCGCGCCGTACCTGCAGGCCGTCGGCACGGTGCGGCTCGACGCCCTGGTCGTGACGCACAACGACACGGATCATTCGGGCGGTGCGGCTGCGGTGATCGCGAACTTCGACGTGGACGAATTGCTCTCCTCGCTGCCGCCGGCGCATCCGCTGCACGCCATGCTGCCGGTGTCGCGCCGCTGCATTCGCGGTGCGCAATGGCAATGGGACGGCGTGCGCTTCGCGCTGCTGCATCCGGCCGCGGAGGACGCGCGCGCGCGCCGTGCCAACAACCTGAGCTGCGTGCTGCGCGTGTCGACCGGCACGGGCAGCGTGCTGCTGACCGGCGACATCGAGCGCGTTGCGGAGGAGGCGCTGCTCGGGCGCGGCGCGGACACGCTGCGCGCCGACGTGCTGCTCGTGCCGCACCACGGCAGCCGGACCTCCTCCAGCGCCGCATTCGTGGCGGCCGTCAGGCCGCGATTTGCCGTGATCCCGGTCGGCTACCGCAACCGCTTCGGCCATCCCGAGGCCGAAGTGCTCGAACGGTATGCCGCGCTCGACGTGCGGGTACTGCGCACGGACCTCGACGGTGCGATCACGGTGCGCCTCGGTCCGGCCGGTGTCGAGGCCGAGGGCGAGCGGATGCTGCGCCCGCGCTACTGGCGATCCGCCGGCGCCAGCCCGCCGGGGGCTGGCGGATAATGGTGCGGCGGAATCTCCCGCAACCTTCAGGAGGAGGCAAGTCATGGCGAGCAAGGGAAGTGGCGCGGTCTACAAGATCGTCGATGTGATCGGAACCAGTCCCACGTCGTGGGAAGACGCGGCGCGCAACGCCGTCAAGACAGCCTCGAAGTCGCTGCGCGACCTGCGCATCGCGGAA